>CANQSK010000109.1 GCA_947626475.1 uncultured Lachnospiraceae bacterium | reverse complement strand
AGCTTCCTGAACCTGCCGGAGGATAAGGTCTGTCATGCCCTGGAGCACCTGTATGTCAACGGGCGGATGGAGATCGTCCATACTTCGGAGCGCTGTACGGTGATCGTGGATTACGCCCATAACGCGGTCAGCATGGAGAGCCTGCTTCTGACCCTGCGGGAGTATCATCCCAAAAGGCTGGTGTGCGTCTTCGGCTGCGGAGGAAACCGCTCCAAAGACCGCCGCTATTCTATGGGAGAGATCGGCGGGAAGCTGGCGGATCTGTGTATCCTGACGGCGGACAATTCCCGTTTTGAGAGAGTGGAGGACATTCTTGCGGACATCCGGGGCAGCATCGAGAAGACCGGCGGAGCGTTTATTGAGATTCCGGACCGGCGGAAGGCCATTGAGTACAGCATTGTCAACGCCCGGCCAGGAGACATGATCGCGGTCATCGGCAAGGGCCATGAGGATTATCAGGAGATCAACGGCGTCCGCTATCCTTTCCTGGACCGTCAGGTGATCGAGGAAGTGATCGCGAACTTGAATGCTGAGCAGGAAAATAAGAAAGGCGGGGAATAGATATGCAGAATACAACGGTAAGAGAGCTGGCGGAGGCCTGCGGAGGCATCCTGCTGTGCGGCAGCGGGGACATGCCTGTGGAGCATATCAGCCTGGATTCCAGGACCATGGCGGGCAATGATCTGTTTGTCCCTCTCATCGGTGAGAAGGTGGACGCACACCGTTTTATTCCCCAGGCTCTGAAAAATGGGGCCGCGGTGACTCTGACCAGTGAGCACGGTCCGGGGAAGACGGATGTTTTGGCGGACGAGGCCGGGGAAATTGGATTTGGGAAAGCCTGGATTGGCGTGGAGGATACAAAGCTGGCCCTTCAGCAGATAGGCCGGTGGTACCGGAAGAAGCTGACCCTGCCCCTGGTGGGGATCACGGGAAGCGTGGGCAAGACCACTACCAAGGAGATGGTGGCGGCCGCCCTGTCCGGAGACCGGAGAGTGTTCAAAACCCTCGGCAGCCGCAACAGTCAGGTGGGAGTTCCGATCACCATCACGGACATTGACAAAGAGGATGAGATCGGCGTTATCGAGCTGGGCATGAGCGAGCCTGGAGAACTGACGGTGATCGCCCGGATGGCTCAGGTGGAGACGGCGCTGATTACCAATATCGGGGTGGCCCATATTGAGCAGCTGGGCTCTCAGGAAAATATTTTCCGGGAGAAAATGACCATACAGGACGGCTTAAAGGACGGCGGCGTGCTGCTGCTGAACGGGGACGACCTCTGGCTGGCAGGGGCACGGGCGAAAGAAGGCTGCAGGACGCTTTACTATGGCACGGGGGAGAACTGCGATTACCGGGCGGTGGACATCCATACGGAGAAGGGATATCCGGTGTTTACGGCCCTGTGCGGGGCCCGCGGCGGAAAAGAGGCCCGCAGGGTGCCGGTCCGGCTGAAGGTGATGGGAGATCACCAGATCCTCAACGGGATCGCCGCCATGGCGGTGGCGGATATTTACGGAGTGCCCCTGGAGGCGGCCGCGGAAAAGCTGGGCGGGTACGCCGGCATGAAGGGCCGCCAGCAGATCTTTCACGTGAACGGAGTCATGGTCATTGACGATTCCTACAACGCCAACCCTGTATCCATGAAGGGGGCCATCGATATTCTGGCGGCGGTGGAGGACGCCGGGCGCCGGATCGCCGTGCTGGCGGACATGAAGGAGCTGGGGCCGGAGAGCGCTGAATTTCACCGGCAGACAGGAGCCTATCTGGCTGGAAAACCCGTGGACCTGCTGGTTACTTACGGCGAGCTGGCCAGAGATATCGGAGCCGGGGCCCTTCAGGCGGAAGGCTCCCGGAAGGAGAAAATTGAGGTCCGCCATTTCGGTGCGGATGAAAAAGAAAAGATGGAGATCTGGCTGACGGAGGAACTGAGAGCGGGAGACTGCGTCCTGTTCAAGGGCTCCAACAGCATGAGATTAGGAGAAGCGGCAGAGTATGTATGCCAACATCATCATTGATATTTCCCACGAAAAGGTAGACCGGGTCTTTGAGTACCGGATTCCCCCGGAGCTGGAGGGCCAGGTGGACGTGGGAGTCCAGGTGTGGATTCCCTTCGGGGTCGGAGACCACCGGAGAAAAGGATATGTGGTGGAACTTCTGCCCCGGTCTTTGTGGACGCAGGGGCAGGTGAAGGATATTGCAGGGATCGTGGCCGGCAGCGTGACGGCGGAATCCCGGCTGATTCAGCTTGCCTGGTGGATGAAGGAGCGGTACGGCTCCACCATGAACCAGGCGCTTAAGACCGTGCTTCCCGTAAAGCAGAAGGTGCGCCGGAGGGAGAACCGCTGCCTGGTGTGCCGTCTGTCCCGCGGGGAGCTTGAGCAGGCGTCCGCTGAGGCAGCAAGGAAGGGCTACCGGGCCCGTCAGAGGCTTCTTGACGCCTTTCTGGAGAATCCCAGGATTCCCTACGACATAGCGGTTCACCAGATGCACCTGACCGGCAGTACCATCAAACCCATGATAGAAAAGGGGCAGCTGGTACTGGAATCGGAGACGGTTTTTCGGAATCCCAGGATGCAGGGGGAGCGGTTGGGGCGACTGGTAGACTTAAACAGGGACCAGCAGGCGATCCTGGAGGATTTCTGCCGCCGGTACGACAGGGGAGACCGGCAGACCAGCCTGATCTACGGAATTACCGGAAGCGGAAAGACGGAAGTCTACATGGAGATGATCGATCATGTGCTGTCCGCGGGGCGGCAGGTGATCGTCCTGATCCCAGAGATAGCCCTGACCTATCAGACGGTGCTGCGGTTCTACCGCCGTTTCGGAGGACTGGTGTCAGTGGTCAATTCCAGGCTTTCCGCAGGGGAACGGTACGACCAGTTTGAGCGGGCCAGGACGGGGGAGGTTCAGGTGATGATCGGACCCCGGTCGGCTCTGTTTACTCCCTTTCCCGATCTGGGGCTGATCATTATTGACGAGGAACACGAGGGAGCCTACAAAAGCGAGCTTTCCCCGAGATACCATGCCAGGGAGACGGCCCGGAAACGGGCGGATCTGAGCGGCGCTGCTCTGGTCCTCGGTTCCGCAACTCCGTCTCTGGAGGCCTATTCCCAGGCCCTTGAGGGCCGCATCCGGCTGTACCGCCTGAGGGAGCGGGCCAGCGCCAACAGCCGCATGGCCCGGGTGCAGGTGACGGACCTGCGGGAGGAGCTGAGAAACGGAAACAAATCCATTTTCAGCAGGAAGCTTCAGGAGGCCATGGAGGAGGAGCTTCAGGCCGGGCATCAGATCATGCTGTTTCTGAACCGGAGAGGCTATTCCAATTTTGTATCCTGCCGTTCCTGCGGACAGGCTGTGAAATGTCCTCACTGCGACGTGACCCTGACCCTTCACCGGAATGGGCGGCTGGTCTGCCATTACTGCGGCTACACCATTCCGTCGCCGAGAAAATGTCCCGGCTGCGGTTCGCCTTATATTGCCGGTTTCGGAACGGGAACCCAGAAGATAGAGGACATGACCAGGCAGCTGTTCCCTGAGGCCCGCGTGCTTCGGATGGATCTGGATACGACCGCCAGGAAAGGCGGTCATCAGGAGATCCTGTCAGCCTTTGCGGAAGGCCGGGCGGACATCCTGGTGGGGACTCAGATGATCGTGAAGGGCCATGATTTTCCCAATGTAACCCTGGTGGGAATCCTGGCGGCGGATCTGTCTCTGTACTCCTCCGATTTCCGGTGCGGGGAGAGGACGTTTCAGCTTCTGACCCAGGCGGCCGGACGGGCAGGCCGGGGAGGGCAGCCGGGACGGGTCATTATACAGACCTACAGTCCGGAGCATTACGCGGTCGCTGCCGCGGCGCGGCAGGATTATGAAAGCTTTTACCGCCAGGAGATGGCGTACCGCAGGCTTCTCCGCTATCCGCCTTATTGCCAGCTGTTGTCCGTGATGGCATCCTCCGGGGATGAAAAGCTGCTGGATGAAGCCATGGAGGAGCTGCGGCAGCAGGCGGCCGGAGAGGAAGAAATCCAGATCATCGGGCCTGCGGAAGCTCCGGTGTACAAAGTTAATGATATATACAGAAAAATTTTATATTTGAAACATGAAAATTATGATATACTAGTAAGAATTAAGGATACGCTGGAGCAGTGCGGCAGCAGGGCCCGCTGGAGCGGTCATGTTGCCGTGCAGTATGATTTCGCGTAGCTTTCGCAAATCTTCGGAAGAAAGGCAGGAGGGGGATAAGATGGCGACACGCAATATCAGAGTGATAGGCGATGAGATACTGACAAAGAAGTGCAAGCCTGTGCGTTTTATGACGCCCAGGATCCTGCAGCTGATTGACGATATGTTTGAAACCATGTACGGGCAGAACGGCGCCGGTCTGGCGGCGCCCCAGGTGGGAATCCTGAAGCAGATCGTGGTCATGGATGTGGATGACGGCAACCAGTATGTGCTGATCAACCCGGAGATCATTGAGGAGGAGGGCAGTCAGACCGGTTCCGAGGGATGCTTAAGCGTCCCGGGTAAGTACGGGATCGTGACGAGACCGGAGAAGGTGAAGGTAAAAGCCCTTGATACGGATATGAAGGAGTTCGTTCTGGAGGGCGAGGGCCTTTTGGCCAGGTGCATCTGCCATGAGGTGGCCCATCTTCGGGGCGAGCTGTATGTGGACCTGGTAGAGGGAGAACTGAGAGACAATTCCGAACTGGAGGAAGAGGAAGAAGGAGAAGAGGAGCAGGCATGAGAATCGTATTTATGGGAACTCCTGATTTTTCCGTCCCCATACTGGAGGCGCTTGTGAAGGCCGGACACCAGGTGGCGGGCGTGGTGACCCAGCCGGATAAGCCCAAAGGACGGGGCAAATCCGTGCTGATGACTCCGGTGAAGGAGAAGGCTCTGGAGCTGGGACTTCCGGTATATCAGCCGGTCAGGGTGAGAACGCCGGAGTCGGTGGAGCTTCTGAGAAGCTTAAGGCCGGACGTGATGGTGGTGGCGGCCTTCGGGCAGATCCTTCCGGCCAGTGTTCTGGAGATTCCGCCCATGGGCTGTATCAACGTTCATTCGTCCCTGCTTCCCAGATACCGGGGAGCGGCTCCCATTCAGTGGGTGATCATAGACGGAGAGAAGGAGACGGGAGTCACCACCATGATGATGGATGAGGGGCTGGACACCGGCGATATCCTGGAGCAGGTAAGGGTTCCCATAGAACCGGACGAGACCGGCGGCAGCCTTCATGACAAGCTGAGCCTGGCGGGGGCGGCGCTGATCGTCTCCACTCTGGAGAAGCTTCAGGACGGAAGCATGGTTCGGACGCCCCAGACAGATGAGAATACCTGTTACGCCAAAATGCTGAACAAGTCCATGGGCAATATTGACTGGTCCATGGAGGCGGAAGCCATTGAGCGGCTGGTGAGAGGCTTAAGCCCCTGGCCCGGCACATATACCTACTGGAACGGGAAGATGCTGAAGATCTGGAAGACCCGGGTGATGGAGGATGATTATCCCGGAGAGGCCGGCCAGGTCGTTCATGTAGATAAGAATTCAATTTATGTAAAGACCGGCAGAGGCGTGCTGGCCCTTCTGGAGCTTCAGCCTGAGGGAAAGAAGCGGATGGAGGCGGACGCGTTTCTGCGGGGCTACCCTGTGGAGAAGGGTACGAAATTTGAGATACGATAATGCGAAAGGAGCTGATGTATCATGTATGGCGGTTATTACGGTTACGGTTTTGGGCTTGACCCGACGATCTTTCTGGTTCTGATCGGCGCGGCCCTGTCTCTGTGGGCGTCCTCCAAGGTTCAGAGCACCTTCCAGAAGTATTCCCGGGTGCGCAGTATGACCGGCATGACCGGGGCGGAGGCCGCAAGGCGTCTGCTCAATTCCCAGGGAATTTACGATGTGACCATCCAGCCGGTGAAAGGCCAGCTGACGGACCATTATGACCCGCGGACCAGGACCGTGAATCTGTCGGAGGCAGTGTACGGAGCCACATCCGTGGCGGCGATCGGCGTAGCGGCCCACGAGTGCGGCCACGCGATGCAGGACAATGAGGGCTATGTGCCGCTCAGAATGAGAGCGGCTTTCGTGCCTGTGGTTAATTTCGGAAGCACATTATCCTGGCCGCTGATCCTGATCGGACTTCTGATCGGCGGAGCGGGAAGTCCCATCGTCAACATCGGCATCTGGATGTTTGTGCTGGTTGTTCTGTTCCAGCTTATTACTCTGCCGGTGGAGCTAAACGCGTCGTCCAGGGCGGTCCGGCTTCTGGACAGCGTGGGGATCCTGCAGGGCCAGGAAGTGGACCAGACCAGGAAGGTTCTGGGAGCGGCGGCCCTGACCTACGTCGCGGCCGCGGCATCGGCGATCCTGCAGCTTCTGAGGCTGGTGATCCTGTTCGGAGGAAGACGCCGTGACTAAAACGACGGATTCCAGGGAACTGGCTCTGGATATTCTGATGGAGATCATGGAGAGGGGGGCCTTCAGCCATGTGGTGCTGGGGCAGGCCCTGAGCAAATACCAGTATCTGGACAAACAGGAGAGGGCCTTCATCACCCGTGTGGTGGAAGGAACGTTGGAATATCAGATACAGATCGATTACGTGCTGGAACAGTTTTCCAGCACCAAGCTTTCCGGGATGAAGCCGTTCATCCGCACGCTTCTCAGAATGTCGGTCTATCAGATCCTGCATATGGACCGGGTTCCCGATTCGGCTGTATGCAACGAGGCGGTGAAGCTGGCGGCGAAACGCCGGTTTGGCGGGCTGAAGGGCTTTGTGAACGGAGTGCTGAGAAACGTATCCCGCCGGAAGGAGGATATTTCCTTCCCGGATGACAGCATCCGCTATTCCGTGCCCTCCTGGATGCTGGAACTGTGGAAGAACAGTTACGGGCAGGACATTGGTGTGAAGCTTCTGGAGGGATTTCTGAAGGAACGTCCCCTTACTGTCCGGTGCAATTATGAGAAGGCCGCTGTTGTGAAGAGCCTGAATGATCAGGGCGTAGCGGTGTCGGAAAACCGGTATTTTGGAGATCTGGATCTTCTGGAGCTTGCCGGTGTGGATTATCTGGAAAAGCTGGACGCCTTTCAGAAGGGCTGGATCACTGTCCAGGACGCAAGTTCTGCCCTGGCGGCGCAGGCGGCAGGCATAAAGGAGGGCGATGAGATCCTTGATGTGTGCGGCGCCCCCGGCGGCAAGGCTCTCCACGCTGCCAGACTCCTTCACGGAACCGGCCATGTGCTGGTCCGGGATATCAGCGAGAGGAAGGTTCAGCTGATCCGGGAGAACGTCCGAAGATGCGGCTTCGCCAATGTGACGGCCCAGGTCTGGGACGCTCTGACGGAGGATGAGGGCCTGCTTGAGAGGGAGGATGTGGTTTTCGCTGACCTGCCCTGTTCCGGTCTTGGCGTTCTGGGCAGAAAACCGGATATTAAGAACCGGGTGCGGCCGGAGGACCTGAAGGCTCTGGCGGAGCTGCAGAGGCAGATTTTGTCGGTGGTCTGCCGCTATGTGAAGCCGGGCGGTGTTCTGGTCTACAGCACCTGTACCATAGACCCTCTGGAGAATGAAGAAAATCTCCGGTGGTTTCTGGGACATTATCCCTTTGAGCCGGTGGACCTGTCCGGACGGCTGGGGGAGAATCTGCAGGGAGGCACTCTGGCTGAGGGGTATGTGCAGCTGCTGCCGGGCATACATCCCTGCGACGGTTTCTTCCTCTCCGTAATGCGGCGGCAGTGACAGAAAGAACTGTGATTAAAGAAAGAATATTATGGAAAAAATCGATATAAAATCCATGACCTTCGAGGAACTGGCGGCCTGGCTGAAGGATATGGGCCAGCCGGCATTCCGCGCCGGTCAGATCTATCAATGGCTTCATGAGAAGCAGGTCTCATCCTTCCGGGAGATGACCAACCTTCCCGCTGGTTTCCGACGTCAGCTGGAGGAGCTTTGTGAGCTGGTGGTACTGCGTCAGGAGGACAGGAAGATATCCGCCGTCGACGGCACCAGGAAATATCTGTTCGGGCTGGTAGACGGCAATGTCATTGAGAGCGTTCTGATGAAATACAGACACGGCAATTCCGTGTGCATCTCCTCCCAGGCCGGCTGCCGCATGGGCTGCCGTTTCTGCGCCTCCACCATCGACGGGCTGGCCAGAAACCTGCGGGCCTCGGAGATGCTGGAGCAGGTGTACCGGATCCAGAAGGATCTGGGTGAGCGGGTTTCCAATGTGGTCATAATGGGCTCAGGGGAACCTTTGGACAACTATGACAATACCCTCCGCTTTATTCGGATGATCACCGATGAGCGGGGACTGAATATCAGTCAGAGAAATATTACCGTGTCTACCTGCGGGCTGGTACCGGAGATAAAGAGGCTGGCGGAGGAGGGCCTGCAGATCACCCTTGCCCTGTCCCTTCACGCGCCGGACGACAGGACCCGGCAGGAACTGATGCCCATTGCCAAAAAATATTCTCTGAATGAAGTTCTGGACGCCTGTCATACATATTTTGAGAAGACAGGGCGCAGAATGACTTATGAGTACAGCCTGGTGAAGGGCGTGAACGACAATCAGGAAGAGGCGAAGGCTCTGGTCCGCCTTCTGAAGGACCGGGGAGGACATGTGAATCTGATTCCTGTCAATCCCATTAAAGAGAGGGATTTTGTCCAGTCTTCCTCCAAAACAGTCACCGCCTTTAAAAATTATCTTGAAAAAAACGGAATAAATGTTACTATAAGAAGAGAGATGGGCCGCGACATCCACGGGGCTTGCGGACAGCTGAGAAGAAGTTATCTGCGAAAAATGGAAGAAAAGGAGAGATAGGATGCTGGATTATGCTCTTACAGATGTAGGAAGGGTCAGAACCCGCAATCAGGATTACCTTTATTCTTCATCAGCTCCTGTCGGGAAGCTGGAAAATCTGTATATGGTAGCCGATGGAATGGGCGGCCACAGGGCGGGAGACTTCGCGTCCCGCTTTCTTGTGGAACGCCTGATTTTGTATGTGGAGAAATGTCAGGAGGAAAATCCGGTCCGGATCCTGAAAGAGGGGATACGGATCGCCAATCATGAGCTTCTGGATAAGTCCTTATCCAGCGAGGAACTGACAGGCATGGGGACGACGCTGGTGGCGGCAACAGTCAAAAATGGAGAACTAATTGCGGCCAATGTGGGAGATAGCCGCTTGTATTTGTACAGAAATGGGACGCTGTCCCAGATTACCAGAGATCACTCCTATGTGGAGGAGATGGTTGCCATGGGCCGGATGACCCGGGGCAGCCGGGATTATCTGGCGAAGAAGAACATCATTACCAGGGCGGTCGGAACAGACCGCGCCCTTGAGGTGGATTTCTTTCAGAAGGAGCTTCTGCCGGGAGATCTGTTTCTTCTGTGCTCCGATGGCCTTACCAACATGCTTTCGGATCAGGAGATCCAGTCCCATCTTGCAGGCGGGCAGACGCTTAAGGACAGGGTGGAGGCGCTGATACGCTCCGCCAACGAGCATGGCGGGAAGGACAACATTGCCGTTATTCTGGCGGACCCACAGATAAGCGAGGTGGGCGTATGCTGAGAGAGGGAATGTTTTTACAGGACCGTTATGAGATACTGGAGCTGATCGGTTCCGGCGGAATGTCTGATGTATATAAAGCCAAGTGCCACAAGCTGGACCGCCTGGTGGCGATCAAGGTGCTGAAGAACGATCTGAGCAGAGACGGAAGCTTTGTGGCCAAGTTCAAGATGGAGGCCCAGGCCGCCGCAGGCCTGTCCCATCCAAATATTGTCAATGTCTACGACGTGGTGGACGAGGGTGACCTTCACTATATTGTCATGGAATTGGTGGAGGGCATTACTCTGAAAAGCTATATTGCCAAGAAGGGCTGTCTGGAGATCCGCGAGGCGGTGAGCATTGCCATTCAGGTGGCGCAGGGAATTGCCGCCGCCCATGAGCAAAATATCATTCACAGGGATATTAAGCCGCAGAATATGCTGATTTCCAGGGACGGCAAGGTAAAGGTGGCCGATTTCGGCATTGCCCGCGTGGCGACGGCCCAGACTCAGGGCTCGGTGGCGGTAGGTTCCGTCCACTACATATCGCCGGAGCAGGCCAGAGGCGGCTACAGCGACGCCCGAAGCGACATCTATTCTCTGGGAATCACCATGTATGAGATGGTGACGGGACATCTGCCCTTTGAGGGGGACAACGCGGTGTCGGTGGCGCTGGCCCATGTGGAGGAGCCCATAACAAGGCCCAGCCATTACAATCCTGAGATTCCAGCCAGTCTGGAAAGCATTATCATGAAATGCACGGAGAAGCGTCCGGAGAGGCGGTACGCCGCGGTGACCGACGTGATCACAGACCTGCGGCGTGTGCTGCTCTACCCGGAGGAGGATTTTGACGCGGCGGAAGAGGAAGACGACTTTATCACGGACACAAGGCCGATCACCCAGGAGGAGCTGAAGATCATCAATACCGGGCAGAAGACCTATCATCCCGACCGGTCGGAGGAGGCGTTCAGGAGAGAATCGGCCAGCTCCGACGGAGTGCGCCGGAGCATCGAGCGCCTGATGACCGGAGCCGGCATTTTTGTGGCGGTGGTCATCGTGGCAGTGCTTCTGGTACTGTTTACCCGGCTGGGAGGGCTGTTCCGCTCAGGTTCCGGAGACAGCGGCAGTCAGACCGACATCCAGACAGAGACAGTGGAATCCGGCGGGAGCGCTTTGGCGGATACGGAGGTGTACGCGCCTGACGCCACCCAGCTGCCGGTAGATATGGCAGAGGCCAAGCTGAAGGAATCCACGCTGGTCATGCGGGTGTCGGAGTATGTGGAGTCCAATGAGGTGGATGCCGGGTACGTGATTTCCCAGGATCCGGCGGAGGGTACGGTAGTGCCCAAATATTCTACGGTCAACGTGGTAGTCAGCTCGGGCAACGGCATGATCGATCTGGCGTCTTTGTCCCTGGCCGGTATGGAGAAGAACGCGGCAGCGGCCGTTCTGGAGCAGAATGGCCTGCGGGCGGAGTTCCAGGAGGAATACAACGATACGGTAGCCATGGATATGGTGGTGCGCTATGAGCCTGCGGAGGTTCGC
>CANQSK010000108.1 GCA_947626475.1 uncultured Lachnospiraceae bacterium | reverse complement strand
ACATAGACGGTGGTGGAGGTAACGATCTCCTCACGGATCGCGTCGATCGGCGGATTGGTGACCTGGGCGAACAGCTGCTTAAAATAGTTGAACAGCGGCTGGTGCATTTTGGAGAGCACCGCCAGAGGACTGTCGCAGCCCATGGCCGACGCCGGCTCCGCCCCATTCAGAGCCATGGGCAGTATCATGGTCTTAAACTGCTCGTAGGTGTAGCCGTAGGTCTTCTGAAGCCTTGCCCGGTCTTCGCCGCTCATCTTGGGCACACCCACATTGGGGATGCTCAGGTCAGACAGGTTCACCAGGTTGGTGTCCAGCCACTGACCGTAGGGATTCCGGGTGGAATAATATTCCTTCAGCTCCTCATCCTCAATGATCCGGCCCTTGGTGGTATCCACCAGAAGCATCCGCCCGGGTCTCAGGCGCTCTTTCCTGATCACATGCTCCTGGGCAATGTCAATAGCGCCCACCTCGGACGCCAGGATCACCTGGTCGTCATCAGTCACATAGTACCGGGAAGGCCGCAGGCCGTTCCGGTCCAGAACCGCGCCGATCAGATCGCCGTCGCAGAACACGATAGAGGCGGGGCCGTCCCATGGCTCCATCATGGTGGAATAGTAATGATAGAAATCCCTCACCTGCTGGGGCATGGATTTGTCGTGGCTCCAGGGAGCGGGAATCATGGTCATGACGGCCAGAGGCAGCTCCATGCCGCTCATCATCATGAACTCCAGGGCGTTGTCCAGCATAGCCGAATCAGAGCCCTCCTGGTTGATGATCGGCAGCACCTTGTGCATCTCCGACTTGAAATAATCGGTTTCTATGGTCTCCTCCCGGGCCAGCATCTTGTCTACATTGCCCCGGATGGTATTGATCTCTCCGTTATGTACGATAATGCGGTTGGGATGAGCCCTCATCCAGCTGGGATTGGTGTTGGTGCTGAAGCGGGAATGGATCATGGCCATGGCCGTCTCATAATCCCGATCCTGCAGATCCGGGAAGAACCTCTGAAGCTCCTTCACCAGAAACATACCCTTGTAGACAATAGTCCGGCTGCTTAAAGACACCACGTAGGTGTTGTCGTTGCTCTGCTCAAACACCCGCCGGATGACGTACAGACGCCGGTCAAAAGGAAGACCCTTCTCCAGTTCCGGAGACTTCTTCACAAATCCCTGGACGATATATGGCATCTTATCCAGGGCCTTCTGCCCGATCACCTCAGGATGAATGGGCACCTCGCGCCATCCGAGAAACTTGAGCCCCTCCTTCTTGACGATGATCTCAAACATCTTCATCGCCTGGTTCCGGGCAAGGATATCCTGGGGGAAGAAGAACATGCCGATGCCGTACTCCCTCTCCTCGCCCAGCTCAAACCCAAGAGGCTTCGTCACTTTCTTAAAGAACTTATGGGAAATCTGGAGCAGGATGCCTACGCCGTCTCCTGTCTTTCCCTCGCCGTCCTTGCCGGCCCTGTGCTCCAGATTCTCCACAATATGCAGAGCCTGGTCCACGGTCCGGCGGGTCTTTCTTCCCTTTACGTTCACGACAGCGCCGATACCGCAGCTGTCATGCTCAAACCGTGGGTCGTAAAGACCCGGCGCCGGCTGCTTCTCATCCGGCTGCACCGCGGCTGTCTGTCTGCTTTCATCCATAACCATTCCTCCTGATGACTTATTCTGCAACAACGCTTTACTCTGATAAAGTAATTGTTCTGCTAATCATACACCATCTTTTTCCGTTTGTAAAGTACTTTTTTCTGTAAATCGTCAGATAATATGTTAATTTAATTATTTATATTATATTATCAGATTATATATGATATTTTCTGAACTAAAAGCACATTTCGCTGGTTCAAAAAAGCATTTATCCAAACCAAAAGTATATCTTTTCAAGTCAAAGGCACTCTTTTTCCTCCCCGCAGACCAACAAAAAAGGCCACCGCAGTGGCCCGCGGCAGCCTTCACCTTCAGATTGATTCTATTTACAGTTCACCCAGTCCGGACTCGATTGCAGCCGAGACGGTCTTCAGCGCTTCCTCCTCGTCCTCGCCGTCACAGATCAGGGTAATCTCAGTTCCGCACTTAATACCGGCCGCCATCACGTTCAGCACGCTCTTGGCGACGATTCTCTTCTCACCGCACTCAATAATCACATCGCTCTTAAACTTCATGGAAGTCTGCGACAATACCCCGGCGGGCCGCAGATGAAGCCCCGAGGGATTTACCACTGTCAGTGTCTTACTAAGCATAATCATCCTCTCCTTTTAATACTGTATTAAGATTCAATACCTTCCTGCCATAAATTCTAGTACAAAAGCCCCTGCATGTCAAGGGCGAATCAAGCCTCCGAATCCCCCGGACGGGCGATAGAATAGACACAGCCGCAATAGTTCTGACGGTACAGCCCATATTCTTTTGACAGCTGGACTGAGCGCCTGTAACCGTCCTTTTTCTTAAAATCCGAGTATAAATATGCAACCCCATATTCTTCCGCCAGCCTCCCGCCGATCTGATTCAGCTTATCCGCCGGTTTCAGAGGGCTGATGGTAAGGCTGGTCGTAAAATAATCAAAGCCCCCGTCCCTGGCTGCCTCTGCCGCCTGTCTGAGCCGCAGTTCATAGCATTTTTCACACCGGGCTCCTCCCTCCGGCTCCTTCTCAAGGCCTCTGACCGCCCGGTAAAACTCATCCGGCTCATAGTTTCCGGCCATAAAGGAGACCGGGTGAACAAATTTCATCTCCCTTATGAGACGCTGCTCCTCCAGAACTCTCTTTTCATATTCCTCCGGCGGATAGATGTTGGGATTGTAAAACAGGACCGTTATCTCAAAATATACGGACAGGTACTCCAGCACATAGCTGCTGCAGGGAGCGCAGCACGCGTGCAGAAGAAGTTTTGGCGTTCTGCCTTCCTCCTGCAGAACGCCAATCAGCCTGTCCAGTTCCTTCTGGTAGTTTCTCTTATTCATACCGTTTCCTACAGAAAATCGCGGATTCTCTTGCTTCTCACCGGATTTCTCAGCTTTCTGAGGGCCTTGGCCTCGATCTGACGAATCCTCTCACGGGTTACGTTAAACTCTTTGCCCACTTCCTCAAGAGTTCTGGGATGTCCGTCCTCCAGTCCAAAGCGCAGGACGATCACCTGCCGCTCTCTCTCCTTCAGATCTCCCAGAAGCGCATCAATATGCTCCCGCAGCATCACGGATTCTACATTGCCCTCCGGCGTGACCACATTGGTATCCGCCACAAAGTCTCCCAGATTGGAATCGTCCTCCTCGCCGATGGGCGTCTCCAGGGAAGCCGGCTCTCTGGCGATCTGCATGATCTCCATAACTTTGTCTTCCGACATCTCCAGGGCCTCGGAAAGCTCCGTCACCGACGGCTCGTATCCCAGCTCCAGAGTAAGCTTTCTCTGCATCTTGGACATCTTATTGATGGTCTCAACCATGTGCACCGGCACACGTATGGTCCTGGCCTGGTCCGCCAGCGCTCTGGTCACCGACTGGCGAATCCACCAAGTAGCGTATGTACTCAGCTTGTAGCCTTTTGTATAATCGAATTTCTCCACACCTTTAATAAGGCCCAGGTTTCCTTCCTGAACCAGGTCGAGGAAGCTCATTCCTCTTCCGGTATACCGTTTGGCAATACTGACTACCAACCGCAGGTTCGCTTCAATCAGCCGCTCCTTGGCATAATCGTCCCCGTCCGCCTTCCTCTTGGCCAGCTCCAGCTCCTCGTCCGCCGTCAGAAGCGGCACTGTCCCGATCTCCTTCAGGTACATTCTCACCGGGTCTTCCGTCCCGATTCCCTCCAGAAGGTCGATCGCCTCCAGGTCGATGTCCTCCTCGTCAATATCCTTGAGGAAACGGTCATCGTCGTCATCATCCGGCGACATCAGAAGCTCAGCCTCAGTGATCATGTTCTCATCAGGAACCTCCGGCACAATATCTACCTCTCTGGTCTCCAGATACGCGTATATCTGCTCCATCTGGTCCGGGTTCAGATCGTCGCCCATGAAATTATTGCTGATTTCCGTCATTGTCAGGGTATTTCCTTTTGCCTTGGCTGCCGAAACCATCTTGTCAAGTTTTTCTAAGAAATTATTTTTTTCCACCCAATAATGTCCTTTCGATTATGGTAATTCCGTATCTGCCTGCCATTCAGGCGTTTCCAACTTTTCATTATATACCAGGAAAATCCATTTTTCAACGTTTTTTTACATTTCTCGCCATAATTTCAATCCGTTTCGTCAGGTTTTCAACGGCTACGTCCGTTCTCGCGCCTCCAAATTCACCATCCAGCACCCAGTCCACCGGTTCCGGCGACAGAAAGCGCACGCCGGAGGTACAGAAACGATGAATATACTCGTGGGAAATACTGTTGGAAAAGGACTCATCCGCTCCCGGGACCTGAATCAGCAGTACTTCAAACAGGCCGTCATCCAGGGCCGTGTTTTTGGGCGTCAGCCCTTTAAAGCCGCCTACGCTGGTACTGTTGGTCACCACACCGAAGAGATAGTCTCCCTCCGCCGTGTACTCTTCCGACTCCACCTTCATATGATACGCCTTAATGTTGGCGATGCTTTTGACTCCCTCCAGCACATAGGCCTGATGCCCCAGCACATTCTTGGTCTCCTGAGGCGTCATGTAGGACACCTCCGTAAAGGCGCCGAACCCGGCCACATACACGAAATAATCTTCTCCACAGAACCGGCCCACATCGATCTGCCTGGATTCCTTCCCGGCAGCCAGACGGGCGGCATCCGGAATACTTCGTGGAATCTTCAGGCTAGAAGCGAAATCATTGGTGGAGCCTGCGGGAATATATCCAAGCCCGGGGGGATTCTTCAGGCGCATCAGCCCGGAAATCGTCTCGCTCAGGGTCCCGTCGCCTCCGCAGCATACGATCCGGTCAACTGTTTCTCCGTAACGGGCGGCCGCCTCCGCGGCGTCCCTGGGGCCCTGGGTCACATGGACCTGCACTTCCCAGCCCTCTTTGATGCAGACATCCACGATATCCAGAAGTTTATTCCTGACCTTCATCTTCCCGGACCTGGGATTGGCAATCAATAACAGTTTTCCCATCATTTATGTCCCCTTTTCTCAAGATTCTCCAAATATCCGCTTTATATACGCCGAAAATGCGTTGGGAATGGGATACCGGCCCCGGATTTCTTCCCGCTCCGCCGCCAGATACTCTTCCGGTATGGATTTCACCTCGATCCGATATCCTGTCATATGCCATTCCACGTGGCTGAAAATGTGTACGGCATCTCCTGCCGGACAGACAGGGGGCTCCTGCTTCCCCTCTTTCCGGAACAAAGCCCGCACCTCATCCTCCGTCTTTCGGCCGTCCAGACTGGGAAATTCATACATGGAGGCCAGAAGCCCTCTCTCCGGCCGCTTCCGGATGGCGATCCTGGTTCCGGACTCAATAAGAAGGATGGTTTTCTCCTCCACCCTTCGCGGCTTTTTTTCACCCCGGAAGGGAACAGAATCCCAGAGCTCCTGCCTTCTGGTCAAGCAGATGGACGAGAGCGGGCACTGCCCGCATCTGGGGCGGCCGTTGGGAACACAGACAATGGCTCCGATCTCAATCAGGCTCTGATTAAACGCGCCTGCGTTTCCTGTTTCCATGGTCTGCCGCAGCTCCTGCTCAAACCGGCGCTTTACCGCCTGCTTCCGGATATCCTCCCTGCTCGCCAGAACTCTGGACAGAACCCGGAGGACGTTGCCGTCCACCGCCGGCTCAGGCTTTCCGTAGGCGATGGACGCGATCGCTCCCGCCGTGTAGCTTCCGATTCCCGGCAGCTTCCGAAGTTCTTCGTACTCCGCAGGAATCTGACCGTGGTACTCCTCCATGATAATCCGGGCGGCTCTCTGCAGATTCCTGACCCTGTTATAATATCCCAGACCTTCCCACAGCTTCAGAAGCAGCTCCTCGTCCGCTTCCGCCAGCGCCTTCACATCCGGAAGCGCGTCCATAAACCGGCTGAAATAAGGCTTCACCGCCTCCACGCGGGTCTGCTGCAGCATGATCTCCGAGATCCAGACGCTGTAGGGCTGGGGATTCTCCCTCCAGGGAAGGATCCTGGCGTGGGTCTCATACCAGGAAAGCACAGGGCCGTTCATAGCCGCCAGGCGCTCCCGCCGGTCCAGGGAATATCCCTCCGGCTCCAGAACCTGCAGCTTATCGTAAACGCTATACATATCCGTAAATTCCCCGGACAGACACCTCACCGGACATTACCTTCCTGAGACGCCCGTCCTTCTCCTCCACCAGCAGAAGTCCGCCGTCGTCAATCCCCCGGCACAGGCCTTCGCTGCCGGACCGGGAATCCAGGATCACGACCTCCTGATTCAGATTCACAAGGCGGGCCGTGTACGCCTCCTTCAGAAGCGTCATATCAGATGTTTTCAGGAACCGCTCGTACCAGTACTCCATCCTGGCCATAACGGCCGCCGTCAGTCTGGCCCGGCGGACTTTCTTTCCCGTCTCCAGATACAGAGAGGTGGCCGTCTTCCGAATCTCCTCCGGAAATTCCGTCATATTGGCGTTGATGCCGATGCCGATCACTACATAGTGAACCTGCTCCGCCTCCGCGCTCATCTCCGTAAGGATCCCGCAGACCTTTTTCCCGGAGACCACAATGTCATTGGGCCACTTGATGCCGGCCTTCAGGCCGCAGATCTCCTCTATGGCCTCCGCCACCGCAAGGGCGGCGGTCAGTGTGAGCATCGGCGCGTGAGCCGGGTGTATGTCAGGTCTTAAAAGCAGTGAAAACCAGATTCCCGTTCCGGGCGGCGACACCCAGCTTCTGCCTCTCCTGCCCTTCCCGGCTGTCTGGCTCTCGGCAGTCACCAGAGTTCCCTCCGGCGCGCCCTGCTCCGCCAGCCGCTTTGCCCGGTTGTTGGTGGAATCCAGAACATCATTGCAGTCCAGGTTCCCGCCGAGCCGCCGGCCTTTCATCCAGGCGGAAAACTCTGCCTCCGTCATCACGTCGGCAGACTGAATCAGGCGGTAGCCTTTATGTCTCACCGCCTCTATCTGGTATCCTTCCTCTCTCAGCTGTTCAATCACCTTCCATACAGCCGTCCGGGACACCTGAAGCCGGCTGCACAGCTCCTGACCGGACAGATATCCGTCTGTCTCCTTCAATAATCGGACAATCTCCGTCTTCACCGTCTACCTCCAGATGCTGATCCCGCTGATAACCGCAATCAGAATCAGCAGCGCGGCCAGTACCATCTGGCCGATCGCCGCGGCTTTCCTGACTCTGTCTCTGCCGCTGAGCTTATATTTGTAAACACCGTTACACACATTCAGAATGGCAGCCAGCACAAAAATAGCCGGAAGGAGGATCTGGTTGCCCTCCGGATTCAGGAATGTGATCACTGCCAGGATCACAACCAGGACCCCGATCACAATGTGGACCACGTCCATCATCAGGGCCGTATTCCGGCTGCCCCGCTTTCTGCCTTGCCCGTATATCATATTATTCCCCCAGAGTCGCCGCCATAACGGCCTTGATGGTATGCATGCGGTTCTCCGCCTCATCAAACACCTTGGACCGGGCGGACTCAAAAACTTCATCTGTCACTTCCATCTCCGTGATGCCGAAACGCTGGCCCATCTCCAGACCGATCTTTGTCTTCAGGTCATGGAAGGACGGCAGGCAGTGAAGGAAGATCGCCTCCGGACCGGCATTCTCCATAATCTCTTTCGTGACGCGGTAAGGCGAAAGATCGCGAATCCGTTCCTCCCACACCTCATCCGGCTCTCCCATGGAGACCCATACGTCCGTATAGACCACGTCCGCGCCCCTGGTTCCCTCCGACACATCCTCAGTCAGGGTAATGCTTGAACCGGACGCCTCCGCGTATTTCCTGCACTGGTCTACCAGCTCTCCGTTGGGGAAGTACTTCTCCGGCGCGCAGGCCACAAAATCCAGCCCCATCTTGGAACAGGCTATCATCAGGGAATTGCCCATGTTGTACCTGGCATCTCCCATATATACCAAACGGATTCCCTTCAGTCTCCCGTAATGCTCACGGATCGTAAGCAGGTCCGCTAGCATCTGGGTCGGATGATACTCGTTGGTCAGGCCGTTCCACACGGGAACTCCGGCGTATCTGGCCAGTTCCTCCACAATCTCCTGACCGTATCCGCGGTACTCGATGCCTTCATAAATCCTTCCCAGAACGCGGGCTGTGTCCGCGATACTCTCCTTCTTCCCAATCTGAGAGCTGGCCGGCTCCAGATATGTGGTGCCCATACCCAGATCGTGGGCCGCCACCTCAAAGGAGCACCTGGTCCTGGTGCTTGTCTTCTCAAAAATCAGCGCCACATTCTTTCCCCTGTAAATATCCACCGGGATTCCCTTTTTCTTTTTCTCCTTCAGCTCCTCCGCCAGATCAAGCAGATACTCTATCTCCTCCGGGCTGAAATCCTTCAGCGTCAGAAAATTCCTGCCTTTTAAATCCATATCCTCTCCTCCTGTTCTCCTTAAATCTTGTACATATTAAAACCCAGAAAGGCTCCCCTTGCGGGGAGCCGAAATTCTGAAGTCTCAGTCCTTGGCTGTCTCTGCCACAGATTTCACCAGACCGGCGATACTCTGAATCTCTGATGGGATGATAATCTTGGTCGCTTTTCCGTCAGCCGCCTTGGCAAAGGCCTCCAGGCTCTTCAGCTGCAGCACCGCGTCATCCGCTCCGGCCTCCTTGATAAAACGGATGCCGTCGGCAGTGGCCTGCTGAATCTTAAGTATGGCTTCCGCCTGGCCCTCTGCCTCCCGTATTCTCTTTTCCTTCTCGGCTTCCGCCCGGAGAATGGCGGATTCCTTATCCGCCTCCGCGTCCAGAATCGCCGACTGCTTCTTTCCTTCCGCAACCAGGATCGTGGAGCGCTTCTCTCCTTCCGCACGGAGGATCGACTCACGCCGCTCACGCTCCGCCTTCATCTGCTTCTCCATGGCGTCCTGAATGGCCGCCGGAGGAATAATGTTCTTCAGCTCCACCCGGTTCACCTTGATGCCCCACGGATCCGTGGCCACATCCAGGGCGGATCTCATCTTGGTATTGATGGTCTCGCGGGACGTCAGGGTCTGGTCCAGCTCCAGATCTCCGATGATATTTCTCAGGGTGGTGGCCGTCAGGTTCTCAATGGCCATGATCGGATTCTCCACACCGTAGGTGTACAGCTTCGGATCCGTGATCTGGAAGAACACCACCGTATCTATCTTCATGGTAACGTTATCTTTGGTGATCACCGGCTGAGGCGGAAAATCCACTACCTGCTCCTTCAGAGTCACCCGCTTGGCGATCCGGTCGATAATAGGCATCTTCACATGAAGTCCTACGGACCAGGTCCCCTGGTAGGCTCCCAGCCGCTCCACGATCATGGCGTTGGCCTGAGGCACGATCTTAATACAACTTGCCAGCAGAACCAAAATGATAATCGCAAGAATCAGTAAACCAAAAAGCAATCCCATACTATTCTACCTCCTGTCTCCGGCTCACGATCAGCTTCACGCCCCGCACGCCCTGAATCACAACAATGGTATCCGGCTCATAGATCTCTTCCGGATCCTGGGCCCTGGCCGTCCACTCCTGTCCTCCCACAACAGCGGAGCCGGTGCCCAGCTCATTGTTGATCTGCTGGGTGACCCGGGCGGTCTTCCCGATCAGACTCTCCACATTGGTCCTGACCGTGTTCTTATTCAGATATCTGGAAGCCCACGGCCTGGTAAAAAACAGCAGCAAAAAGGATACAACGACAAACACGGTAAGCTGCAGCTCCTCGCCTGCCCCGAACAGGGAAAGCACGAACGCCACCAAAGCCCCTCCCGCGAACCAGATGGTCGTAAGGGCCAGCGTACCGATCTCAATCCCAATCATTATGACAAAGAAAACAAGCCAATAAACAGATGCCATAATTTTGGTCCCCCGTCTTTCTTAAATATGGACTGACAATTTGTCCTGAATACATTATAAATTTTTTTCTGTCCATATTCAATATCTATATTGTGAAAAAAAGCTGACATTTTTATAAATTCTGTCCTTTTTTGTCAGACTTTCCGGGTATTTGGCCCAGGCTTCTGCGCTGTCTCGCCGCCTCATACATAAGTATGGAAGCAGCCACCGCCGCATTGAGGGATTCCACTCTGCCCAGCATTGGAATCCGCACATAGGCATCCGCCATATCCGCGATGGCGGCGCTGAGGCCCGCCGCCTCATTGCCGATGAGAAAACCGATGTCCCCGGTATAATCCTCCCGGTCATAGCTTGTCTCTCCCCTCAGATGAGCGGCAAACAGCTTCACGCCCCGTTCCTTTACCAGGGACAGCGCCGCGTCAAGCTTCTCCACCCTCACAAAGGGGACGCGAAACACGGAGCCCATGGTGGAACGGATGACCTTGGGATTGTAGATGTCCGCCGTCTGAGCGTCCATAATGACCCCTGTAGCTCCTGCTCCCTCTCCGGACCGGAGGATAGTTCCCAGATTGCCCGGGTCCTGAACTCCCTCAAGAATCACCAGGTGCGTTCTGCGGGATTCCTGAAGCAGATCCTCCAGCCGGTAATCATACTGCCGGACCAGAGCCAGAACCCCCTGGGGCGTCTGAGTGTCGGACATGGCCCTCAGGACCTCCTCCGATACCAGCTCAACCCTCTCCGCGCCGTCCAGCATTTTTTCCTGTCCGGGTTCTCTCAGAAACCGCTCCGTCACATAAGCGCAGACGATCCGTTCCCTCGGAAGCTCTCCGAACATTCTCGGCCCTTCCACCACGAACAGCTTCTGCTCATTTCTGTATCTCGCTTTCTTCACCAGGGCCGCAGCCTGCTTCACCTGGGCGTTTCCCGTACTTGTGATCATAACCGCTCCACTTCTTCCATCCAGATACGGCTGCAGGCGTCACTGGGCATCCTCAGATCCCCTCTGGGAGACACGGCCACGGAGCCTACCTTGGGTCCGTCCGGCAGGCAGGAACGCTTAAACTGCTGGGAGAAAAATCTTCTGTAGAAGGTCTTCATCCATTTCAGGATCACCGCGTCATCATACATTCCCTTGAAGGCCAGGCGGGCCATCCGGTAGATCCTGGCCGGTTCATAACCGAACCGCAGCATATGATACAGGAAGAAATCATGGAGCTCGTAGGGCCCTACCAGATCTTCCGTCTTCTGAGAGATCACGCCGTCCTCCGGGGGAAGCAGCTCCGGGCTTACAGGGGTGTCCAGAACATCCAGAAGAACGCTGCTCAGCTGCGGCTCTCCACAGGTATCCGCATAGTAGCGAACCAGGTG
>CANQSK010000107.1 GCA_947626475.1 uncultured Lachnospiraceae bacterium | reverse complement strand
CATGGAGGAGGATATCCGGGCCTCCAGGCAGCGTCTCTACAGCGTGAGTCTCCTGAACATTGCCCGTTACGCGGCGGATACCCTGGCGGTTATGGGGACGGCGGTCATGCTGCTCCTTCAGCTGCGCCTCTGGTGGCAGAACGGAATCTTCTGAGACGCCGGTCAGTCCCTGAAATAAGGTATTGCCCAGCGGGTCTCAAAGTAATCGATCAGCGGCCCCATGAAAAAGGCGGCGATGACAGTCCCGATTCCCGTGATGGTAGGCAGCTTGGACAGGGGATTGCCGGCCAGAAGGAAGAAGGACGCCCCGCAGAGCACGCAGACGGAGTCGCACAGGATACGGCAGACCCGAAACGGCGCCACGTGCCAGGTATTGGCCAGGATCAGGGCGATAGAGTCGTACGCGGATACGCCCAGATCGGCCGCGTAGTAGTAGGCGGCGCTTATGCAGGTGAGGATGATCCCCGCCGCCAGCAGAAAAATCCGCAGGACCACAGGCTGTTCCGGAAACAGCTTAAGCATGCTGTTCTGGATGAACTCGGCGATGCTGCCGATCACGAACAGGTTTACGATGGTCCCCAGGCCGATGTAGTGCCGGTCGGCCAGAAAGGTAAACAGCAGGATCAGCGCGCAGCCCACGGCCCAGAGAGAGCCGAAACTCAGAGGAACCAGCTCGTCCATCCCGCTCATGAACGAGAAGAAGGGGTCTACGCCCAGAGCCGCGGCCTTGAATAATCCGCCGCTGACGCCGCAGGCGCACTGGCCGAGAATTGTCATCACGATTCTTTTTTTCATTTTTCTATCCATGATCATTTCTCCCTGAAACAAATTCAACCAGAGTATACTCCGGCTGCCGGAGGAAGTCAATCCGTTCTTTGGCGGGCCGGGAGGATTTTCGTTGAAAATAAAACGGTTCTGTTGTAAGATGGAATGGAACTGTGAATGATAATTTAAAAAGAAAGATTCTGGAGGAAATGATGGACAAGCTGGTATTGATCGACGGCCACAGCATTTTATTCCGCGCTTTTTACGGAATTCCCAACCTGACCAATTCTGAGGGGCTCCACACCAACGCGGTGTACGGGTTCCTCAATATTATGTTTAAAATACTGGAGGAGGAGAAGCCGGACCATCTGGCGGTAGCCTTCGACCTGGCGGAGCCTACGTTCCGCCACAAAATGTATCCTGACTACAAGGGGACCAGAAGCGCGGCCCCGGCAGAGTTCCACGAGCAGGTGCCTCTGATGAAAGAGGTGCTGGCGGCGATGGGCATTCCCGTCGTGACCCTGCCCGGTTATGAGGCGGACGATATTCTGGGAACCCTGGCCAGAAGGAGCGCCGGTGCCGGGGTGGAGGTGTCCATCGTCTCCGGCGACAGGGACCTGCTTCAGCTGGCGGATACCCATGTGAAGATCCGGATTCCCAGGACCGGCCGTGGAGGGACGGAGGTAAAGGATTATTATCCGGAGGATGTGAAGAGAGATTACCTGGTGACGCCCAGGGAGTTTATTGACGTGAAGGCCCTTCAGGGCGATACCTCCGACAATATACCGGGAGTTCCTTCCATCGGGGAGAAGACGGCGGCGGCCATTATCAGCCAGTTCGGCAGCATCGAGAACGCCTACGCCCACATTGACGAGATCCGGCCTCCCAGGGCTCAGAAGGCTTTGCGGGAGCACTATGACATGGCGCAGATGAGCAAGGAGCTGGCTACGATCTGCACCGACTGTCCCGTTCCTTTTTCCTACGAGGAAATGGCCATCGGGAATCTGTATACGCCCGAGGCCTATCAATATATGAAAAGACTGGAGTTTAAATCGATCCTGGCGCGGTTTGACGCCGGGGCTGTGAACAGAGCCCCTGTGGAGGAGAAGTTCCGGGTGGTGGAGGACTTAAGCCGGGCGGAAGAATTGTTTCAGAAGGCGGAGGGCAAAAAGCAGGTAGGATTTCAGCTGATCCTCCATGACGGCCAGGTGAAGGGACTGGCCCTCTGCTTCGGCGAGGAGGACTGCTGCGCGGTCCGTGCCGGGGGATTTCTCTCAGAATCGTACCTGACCGAAAAGCTCCGCCGGGTGATTCTTCACGCGGAGCAGGCGATGACCCTGAACTTGAAGAGCCAGCTTCCCTATCTGAATCTGGAGGAGGGAAGCCCTGCCCTGGACGGGGAGGTGGCCGGATATCTGCTGAATCCTCTGAAGGATACCTATGATTATGACGACCTGGCCAGAGATTATCTCGGCTTGACGGTGCCGTCCCGGGCGGACCTTCTGGGAAAGAGACCGCTGGGAAGCGCCTTTGAGGAGGAAGATGAGAAGGCGGGCGTCTGCGTCTGCTATGCTGGCTATATTGCCTGGAAATCCATACCGGTGCTTCGGGATAAGCTGGAGGAAACCGGCATGTGGAAGCTGTTTACCGACATGGAGATGCCGCTGATCTACAGCCTGTACCGCATGGAGCAGGCAGGCATCCGGGTGGAGAAGGACAGCCTGAAGGAGTACGGGGACAATCTGAAGGTTCAGATCGATAAGCTGGAGAAGGAGATCTACAGTCTGGCCGGAGGGAAGTTCAACATCAATTCCCCGAAGCAGCTGGGGGAGATCCTGTTTGAGAAAATGCAGCTGCCTCACGGCAAAAAGACTAAAACCGGCTATTCCACAGCGGCGGACGTGCTGGACAAACTGGCCCCGGAATATCCGGTGGTGCAGATGATCCTGGACTACCGGCAGCTGACCAAGTTAAATTCCACTTACGCGGAGGGGCTGTACGGATACATCCGGGAGGACGGCCGGATTCACGGGACATTTAACCAGACCATAACGGCGACGGGGCGCATCAGCAGCACGGAGCCCAACCTGCAGAACATCCCGGTGAGGATGGAGCTGGGGCGGCAGATACGGAAGGTCTTTGTGCCGGAGGAGGGCAGCGTCTTTGTGGACGCGGATTATTCTCAGATCGAGCTGAGGATCCTGGCCCATATGTCCGGTGACGAGCGCCTGATACAGGCCTACAGCGAGGCCCAGGATATTCACGCCATCACTGCGTCCCAGGTATTCCACGTTCCGCTGAAGCAGGTGACGCCGCTTCAGAGGCGGAACGCCAAGGCCGTGAATTTCGGAATCGTCTACGGAATCAGCGCCTTCGGCCTCAGCGAGGGCTTAAGCATCAGCCGGAAAGAGGCGGAGGTTTATATTGAGAAATATTTTGAGACTTATCCGGGGGTGAAGGCATTTCTGGACCGCCAGGTGGAGGAAGGCAGGGAGCAGGGCTTTGTGACTACCATGTTCGGACGGCGGCGGCCGATTCCGGAGCTGAAGGACGCCAATTTCATGCGGCGCCAGTTCGGGGAGCGGGTGGCCATGAACTCGCCGATCCAGGGAACGGCGGCGGACGTGATGAAGATCGCCATGATCGCTGTGGACCGGGAGCTGAGAAACCGGAACATGAAGTCGCGGATCGTCCTGCAGGTCCATGATGAGCTGCTGGTGGAGGCGGCCGGCGGCGAGGTGAACCAGGTGATGGAGATTCTTGAGGACAAGATGAAGCACGCGGCGGATCTGAAGGTGACTCTGGAGGTGGAAGCCCATACAGGGAGCACCTGGTACGACGCGAAATAGGGCGAGAAAGTATGGTTATCGAGCTGATTGGCGGAGTGGGAGCCGGAAAAAGCCGGATTCTGCAGATTTTGAAAGAAGAGTACAGTGCCGCGGTCATAGAGACGGACCGGACGGCCGAAGAACTGGAACGGAAGGGCCGGGCCGGTCACCGGAGACTTACGGAGGCCTTTGGGGAGCGGATCCTGGGGCCGGACGGGGAACTGGACCGGAAGAAGATGTCGGAGCTGATCTTTTCCGATGAGGCGGCCCTTGAGCAGGTAAACGCCATGATTCACCCCCTGGTATGGGAGGAGGTCTACCGGCAGGTGGGGGAGTTCCGCGGCCGGGGGCAGGATTTTCTTCTCGTAGTCGAGACGGCGCTTCCGGAAAAACGGAAAAAACCGGATGACATTTATGATGAAGTATGGTATGTTTATACCCTGGAAGAGACGAGGATCCGCCGGCTGATGGAAAGCCGCGGATACTCCCGGGAAAAATGCCTGTCGGTCATGAGCCGGCAGCCTGCGGAAGAGGAATACCGGGCTCTGGCGGACCGGGTCATTGACAATAACGGTGATCCGGAGGATGTCCGGCGGCAGATTGGAGATTTTTTGAGATGAGATTAGTCAGTATTGCCAGCGGCAGCAGCGGAAACTGCATTTACATAGGGTCGGAGAGCACCCATCTGCTGGTGGACGCGGGCATCAGCAACAAGCGGATCGAGGCCGGACTCAACGAGATCGGAGTGAAGGGCAGCGAGCTGGACGGCGTTGTGATCACCCATGAGCATTCCGACCATGTGAAGGGACTGGGGATTCTGGCCCGGCGCCACCACATGCCGGTTTACGGTACCAGGGAGACCCTTGAGGAGATAAAAAAGAACAGCGGGCTGGGCGAATATCCGGAGGAGCTTCTGCATCCCATTGAGCCGGAGGTTGATTTTGCTGTGGGAGATCTGACGGTCCAGGCCTTCCGCATCGACCATGACGCCGCCAATCCGGTGGCTTACCGAATCCGGTGCGGGCGGAAATCCGTGGCGGTGGCGACGGACATGGGGCATTACGATCAATATATCATCGACCATCTCCAGGGGCTGGACGCGCTTCTTCTGGAGTCCAACCACGATGTGAGGATGCTGGAGACCGGTCCTTATCCCTACTATCTGAAACGTCGGATCATGGGAGATTACGGGCATCTGTCCAACGACAGCGCGGGGCAGCTTCTGAACTGCCTGCTTCACGACAATCTGAAGAAAATCCTGCTGGGCCATTTAAGCCAGACCAACAATTATCCGGAGCTGGCTTATGAGACGGTGCGGCTGGAGATAGACCGGGGAGACGGCCCTTACAGGGCGTCGGATTTTTCCATATCAGTGGCCAGAAGAGACGCCATGTCGGAGATTGTGACATTATAGAGAAGGAGATGACCAATATGAACAAAGCGATCATAACCGTAGTGGGAAAGGACACCGTGGGCATTATCGCCAGGGTATGCGGCTATCTGGCGGAGAATCACGTGAACATTCTGGATATTTCCCAGACCATCGTTCAGGAATATTTTAATATGATGATGATTGTGGATGTGAACCGGCTGGAGAAGCCTTTTGAGGAAATGGTGGACGACCTGGAAAAGATCGGTGAGGGGATCGGCGTGCGGATCCACTGCCAGAAGGAAGAGATTTTTACTGCCATGCACCGGATCTGAGCGAGGTGATAGGATATGATCAATATATTTGAAGTCAATGAGACCAATCAGATGATCGAGCGGGAAAATCTGGACGTGCGCACCATCACTATGGGCATCAGCCTTCTGGAGTGCTGCGATTCGGATCTGGACGCGCTCAATGAGAAAATATACCGCCGCGTCACCACTCAGGCGAGAAATCTGGTGGCCACCGGCGAGGCGATTTCCAGAGATTTTGGTATTCCCATTGTAAATAAGAGGATTTCTGTGACGCCGGTCGCCCTGATCGGCGGCTGCGCCTGCAGAAAGCCGGAGGATTTCGTGACTATCGCCAGGACCCTGGACCGGGCGGCGCAGGATGTGGGCGTGAATTTCATCGGCGGCTATTCTGCCCTGGTCAGCAAGGGCATGACACAGGCGGACGAGAATCTGATCCGCTCCATTCCCCAGGCGCTGGCTGAGACGGAGAAGGTCTGCAGTTCGGTGAACGTGGGCTCCACCAAGACCGGCCTTAACATGGACGCGGTGCGCCTGATGGGCGAGATCGTAAAGGAGACGGCCGAGGCCACGAAGGAGCGGGACAGCCTGGGATGCGCCAAGCTGGTGGTATTCTGTAACGCGCCGGACGACAATCCGTTCATGGCGGGAGCCTTTCACGGCGTGACCGAGGCGGACGCCGTCATCAATGTGGGCGTCAGCGGTCCCGGTGTGGTGAAGGAGGCTCTGAAGGCCGCCAGAGGACAGAACTTTGAGGTCCTGTGCGAGACGATCAAAAAGACAGCCTTCAAGATAACAAGGGTAGGCCAGCTGGTGGCCCAGGAGGCGTCAAAGCGCCTTGGCGTGCCCTTCGGCATTATCGACCTGTCCCTGGCCCCCACACCGGCGGTAGGGGACAGCGTGGCGGAGATTCTGGAGGAGATCGGCCTGGAGAAGGTGGGCGCGCCGGGAACCACGGCGGCCCTGGCCATGCTCAACGACCAGGTGAAGAAGGGCGGCGTTATGGCGTCCTCCTATGTGGGCGGCTTAAGCGGCGCGTTTATCCCCGTCAGCGAGGATCAGGGCATGATCGACGCGGTGACTGTGGGGGCGCTGACTATCGAGAAGCTGGAGGCCATGACCTGCGTCTGCTCCGTGGGCCTGGATATGATCGCCATTCCGGGAGACACCTCGGCCGGCACCATTGCCGGCATCATCGCCGACGAGGCGGCCATCGGCATGGTGAACCAGAAGACCACTGCCGTGCGGCTGATCCCGGTGATCGGCAAAGGCGTGGGAGAGACGGCGGAGTTCGGCGGTCTTCTGGGTTACGCGCCGGTGATCCCGGTGAACCGGTATTCCTGCGAAGGTTTTGTGAACCGGGGCGGGCGGATTCCGGCGCCGATTCACAGCTTTAAGAACTAATTCAAAATAAAAACGAAGAATTCGTTGATAATTATATAAAAAGCGGATATAATAGGAGAAAGTCATAAATTAAAAACGAAAAAACCGTTTATAATTCGGAGGCGTTATGAAAATCCTGAGAATAACCGCGCAAGGTCTTCCACTATTTCCAAATACATTGGATCTGTCTTTTTATGCAAAACAGCGGGTGGCAGAAGATGACAAAGAAAAGCTGTACCCTTTATTTGCGAATATCTATATGAACTGCGCCGGGGCGTTTATCGGCATTAACGCGTCCGGTAAGACTTCTGTACTGAAGGTGATTCTGTTGGCCCTGCGCCTGCTGAACAGTGAACCGGTCAATTATATAGAAACGAAGGATATTCTCGGTGATACCAAACGCGCGGTTTTGAATCTGTATTTTTATACGCGCGCGGAGGAAATATGCCGCCTCGAGACAGTGATCGTATCAGATCTGCTGAGAACAGACAAGGAATACTATCGGATTGAGAGTGAGACTCTGTGGTCAAAGCCGGCATCCGATGTGACGACGCGGAAAATGCTGACTGATTTTTCCGGATATTTTCCCAAAATGGTCAGAAACGACGCGGGAGAGTTTCTGTCTGATGACGTCAGCATGGTGATAGCTTATAATAAAAAGAATCAGGAGTCTATTCCTGCAGAGGATATGCTGTCATTTACAAACAGCAATGTGCTTCCTGTTTCTGATCATATTCCTGCGGAAATCATCGCGTTTCTGGATCCGTCGGTGGAAAATCTGTATTTTGATATGCAGGACGGAAAAACAGCGATTCATCTGAAATTTTATAAAAAGGCTGAGATAATCGTGAATAATCCGGCTGAGCTGAGCATTTATCTTTCTTCCGGAACAATTAAAGGTATCATTGCGTTCATGAAGGTGAAAAAAGTTCTTTTGAACGGCGGGTATCTTGTGGTGGATGAGATTGAGAACCATTTTAACAAAGAAATCGTGACAACCCTGATCCGTCTTTTTATGGATAGCCGGTTAAATAAAAATGGCGCTTCACTCCTGTTTACAACGCACTATCCTGAACTTCTGGATGAGTACGACCGTAACGACGGAATTTATATTGTCCGCAATCGCAATGGTATTACGGCCGAGAATCTTTCCGGTCTTCTGAAACGCAATGATGTCAAGAAAAGCGAGGCGTATCAGAGCGGGCTTCTGGAAGGGACAGTACCGGCTTATGAGGCTTATATGTGTCTGAAAAAGAATTTCGCGGAGGCGATGGCACAGGAGAGGAGACCTTTAGGGGCATGAGCATTTATCTGATCCGTCACGGGCGGCAGTGCAGCAAGCTGTGCAATGTGAACGTGGATTTGTCGGAGGAGGGCTACCGGCAGGCGGCTCTTCTGGGCGAGCGGCTGGTAAAGAAAAATATCGATATGGTGTATTCCAGCGATTATCTGAGGGCCTTTCAGACGGCGCAGGCGGCCAACCTGTACTGGAACGCCGACCACGAGGTCCTGCCGGAGCTGCGGGAGATTTCCTTCGGAGATATGGAGGGGCTGAGCGACGAAGTGATCGCGGAGCGGTTTGCGGCTTTTAAGCGGGAGCAGGCGAAGATGGAGCGGGACCTGCCCTATCCCGGCGGCGAGTGCGCCGGGGACGTGGTGAGGCGGGCTTATCCGGCGCTTCTTAAGATTGCCCGGGAACCCTTCCATGATGTGGCGGTGGTGACCCACGGCGGCGTCATCCGCAGCCTGACGGCCTACATTCTCGGCATGGATCTGGCCCGGTGGAGACAGATCGGAAAAAATCTGGAAAACACAGGGATCACAGAGCTGCGGTATGAGGCGGAAAGCGGCCGGTTTACATTAGAAAGATTCAATGATTACGCTCATCTGGAGACGCATCCGGAGCTTCTGAGAAGCGGCTGGGTGGGGCCGGAGGAAAACTGAGGGGGCCGTGATCCGGCGCCCTTTGAGAATATTTGGGAGGTTTCGGATTTGATTCAGAGAGTAGAGGGACATGATCAGGAGAGCAGCCGGTTCTACCGGCAGATCGCCCGGCTGGTGATTCCCATTGTGATACAGAACCTGCTGAGCACGGCGGTGAACTCGGCGGATGTGGTGATGCTGAATTATGTAGGCCAGTCATCCATAGCGGCAGTGTCTCTGGCGGGGCAGTATTCCAGCATACTGTTTATGATCTACTACGGGCTGGGCACCGGCGTCACGATTTTGTGCGCCCAGTATTACGGAAAGGGCGATTACCGGGCGATTCAGGCCGCGGAGGGGATTGCCCTCCGGTTTTCCATTGTGATCTCCGCGGCGGTGGCCGTGATGGTCCTGCTCTGCCCCAATCTGATGATGAAGCTGTTTACGGATGATCCGGAGCTGATCCGGATCGGCGTCTCCTATCTGCGGTGCATGAGCGTGTGCTATCTGTGCTGGGGCCTGTCAGAGGTCTATCTGTCGGTGCTGCGCAGTACCGGTCAGGTGGCCGTGAGCACAGTCCTCAACGTGATGGCGTTTTCCCTGAACATTGTCCTGAACGCGGTCTTTATCTTCGGACTTTTCGGAGCCCCCAGGCTGGGAGCCATGGGTGTGGCGATCGCCACCTCCCTGTCCAGATTCATTCAGCTTCTGGGATGCATTGCGGTGTCCCATCGGAACCTTCACGTGAAGCTGGACCTTCGGTATATGCTGATCCGCAACCGGCTGCTGCTGTCTGATTTTGTGAAGCTGGCGCTTCCGGCCCTCGGCAACGACGCTGTGTGGGGCATGGCCTACTCTATGTATTCCGTGATTCTGGGACACATGGGCAGCGACGCGGTGGCGGCCAATTCTTTTGTTACGGTGGTGCGGAATTTCGGGACGATCCTGTGCTTTGGCTTTGCCAGCGCCGGAGGGATCCTTCTGGGAAATGTGATCGGAGAGAACCGGCTGGAGGAAGCCGGAAGAGACGCGAAGAGGCTGCTGAAGCTGACGGTCATAAGCGGCGCAGTCGGCGGCCTGCTGGTTCTGGGTGTGACGCCCTTTGTCATGCGGTACGCGGATCTGACCGCCCGGGCCATGAGCTATCTGAAGGTCATGCTCCTTATCAACAGCTACTATGTAATGGGAGCCGCTGTGAATACGACTCTGATCTGCGGCGTCTTCCGCTCAGGCGGGGACAGCCGGTACGGCTTTCTGTGCGATTCCATTGTCATGTGGTGCTACGCGGTGCCTCTGGGATTTATCGCCGCGTTTCTTCTGAAGCTCCCGGTGCTGTGGGTTTATTTCCTTCTGTGCACCGACGAGTTTGCCAAATGGCCCGGAGTCATCAGCCATTACCGCAGTGGCAAATGGCTGAAGAATATTACCAGGGACAATCTGTTTGAGGCGGAATAAGACCCGGCGTCTGTCACGGAACGACCACCACAGACGCCGTGTATTCATTGGGAACCTTCCGCCCGCTTTTGGCTGCCAGGGCAGCCTGGTAAAGGTGGGAGAAGTACAAATCCCGCCGGAAATCCCGCAGCGCGTCACGGTCCAGTATGGAAGCGGCGTCTGCCGTCTTGGTTATCAGCGGCAGTTCAGCCGCTTTTTTGATTTGAGAAAGAAGCGGCTGGGCCGACCTGCGCAGGCCTAGGATCCGGATGTAGGAAACGTAATCTCTGGATTTCCGGTCAAGAGCCTCCTCCTCCGTGATGCCCAGAAGAATGTGAAGTAAAGCTCTGCTGACGCGGGTATAAGTGTACTGCCTGGTCTTCAGGGCCAGGACGCGGTCCTCGAAACCGGAAAATACAAGGGTCTGCCGGTTGATCCTGGCGGCCAGATCCTCAGACACGTCCAGAAAGCCGGAGAGGGGGATCTGCCTAAGCTGCAGCTCCAGAAGCCGCTGGGACAGCAGGGCGGAGAAGTCATTGGAGCACATGGGAACGGCATCCCGGATCAGGCTCAGCGCCGGGGCCGGAATGCTCTGGGATATCCTGGTAAAATTGGAGCGGATATACTCTGTATCGGAGGAAGCGAGAATCTGCCGCAGGGCGGGGGCGGAGGGGAAGACCGTGCCGTCGGCCAGCTCCGTCTCGTGGTAGCCGTCACCCCGGCGAAGGATAGTCAGGGGTTTGATACGGCTGCCCCGCCGGATCAGGGCCTTGCAGTATTCCACGCCCAGTATGTTGTTGGGGAAGGAAAGAAGACTTTCCGCGCCGGATTCATTGTCTGAAGCAAGGCTCTCCGCGCCGGACTCGCTGTCCGAAGCTTTGCAGTATTCCGCCAGAGCGTCCGCCCGCGCCTGAGGAAAGGAAAGGCCGTTCCGCAGCCTGTCCGCCAGGGCGGTTTCGTAGGCTTTCGGATTCTCACACAGAATCCCGGCGGTTTTCATCAAAGGTTCTATGCTGCCGCACTCGCTGCCGAAGCAGACTGTATCGACACCCAGACGGTCCAGAAGGGTGATTCCGCATGCGGCAAAGTCCTCGGCGCTGCATGCGGAGAAGACCGGAGGCAGCTCGATGACCAGGTCGGCTCCGCAGGCAAGGGCCATGCGGGTCCGGGTATATTTATCGTAAATGGCGGGAGCCCCCCGCTGAACGAAATCGCCGCTCATGACGGCGACGCAGTACGCGGCGCCGGACAGCTCCTTCGTCTTCTGAATCTGGTAGGCGTGTCCGTTGTGGAGGGGATTGTATTCGGCTATGATGCCTGCGGTCTGGGCCATGGGAGTCTCCTTTTCCGATATTGATGCGCCGGGCTCTCGCGGA
>CANQSK010000106.1 GCA_947626475.1 uncultured Lachnospiraceae bacterium | reverse complement strand
GCGCCTTGAGGCGTGGCCAAGTAGGGCGGGCTTAGAGCCCGCGTCCCGAGCCACCCGTTTTACGGGTGGCGGCGACTCCGTAAAAAACACTCTGCGGGGTTCTTATATTACTTGCATTTTTCAATGTTTTGCTATAAGATAGAATATGGGTAAATTTTCAAGAAGGAGAGTGTACCATGATATCAAATCAGATACTTCAAAGTACTCTTGACGGTCTGAAGGGAATCACCAGGATCGATCTGTGCATCTGCGATACCGAGGGCAAGACTCTGGCTACGACATTCGCGGACGCGGAGGAGGATGAGAGCGCCATCCTCGCGTTTGTGGATTCTCCCGCGGACAGTCAGGTTATTCAGGGTTTTCAGTTTTTCAAGGTATTTGACGAGCACCAGTTGGAATATATTCTGCTTGCCAAGGGCGGCAGCGACGATGTGTACATGGTGGGCAAGCTGGCCGCGTTCCAGATTCAGAACCTGCTGGTGGCCTACAAAGAGCGGTTTGACAAGGATAACTTCATCAAGAATCTTCTCCTGGACAACCTTCTGCTGGTAGATATTTATAACCGGGCCAAGAAGCTTCATATTGAGACCAGCGTCAAGCGAGTCGTTTACATTATCGAGACCAAGAACGAGAAGGATACCAACGCCCTGGAGACGGTGAGAACTCTGTTTGCCAGCAAGACCAAGGACTTTATCACGGCGGTGGATGAGAAGAACATCATCCTGGTCCGTGAGGTGAAGGCCAACGAGACCTATGAGGACCTGGAGAAGACCGCCAATGTGATCCTGGATATGCTGAACACAGAGGCCATGACCAAGGTTCATGTGGCCTTCGGCACGGTGGTGGGTGAGATTAAGGAAGTGTCCCGCTCCTACAAGGAAGCCAAGATGGCCCTGGATGTGGGCAAGATCTTCTACAGTGACAAGAATGTGATCGCGTACAACAAGCTGGGCATCGGCCGTCTGATCTATCAGCTGCCTATCCCCCTGTGCCGTATGTTCATCAAGGAGATTTTTGAAGGCAAGTCCCCCGATGAGTTCGACGATGAGACTCTGGCCACCATCAACAAGTTCTTTGAGAACAGCCTGAACGTGTCGGAGACCTCCCGGCAGCTTTATATCCACAGAAATACGCTGGTGTACCGTCTGGACAAGCTTCAGAAGGGAACCGGGCTGGATCTGCGCGTCTTTGAGGACGCCATCACCTTTAAGATTGCCCTTATGGTGGTCAAGTATATGAAATATATGGAAAATTCAGATTTTTAAGGACAGTGAAACAGAGATGATAGAGATTTCAAATGTATCCAAGTCGTATGAGGAAGGAAACCGCGCCCTCAAGAATGTCAATATCACCATAGAGGACGGGGAATTTGTCTTCATCATGGGTCCCAACGGTTCCGGCAAGACCACGATCTTCAAGCTGCTTCTGAAGGAAGTGGAGGCAACCTCCGGCAAGATCGTAGTCAACGATATGAATCTGGGCAAAATGCCCAGAAGATATGTCCCCAAATACCGCAGAAGGCTGGGGGTCGTGTTTCAGGACTTCCGCCTTCTGAAGGACCGGAATGTTTATGAAAATGTCGCCTTTGCCCAGCGGGTAGTGGGCGCGTCCACCAGAAGGATCAAGGAGGCGGTGCCGGAGATGCTTCAGATGGTGGGGCTTTCCGCCAAGTACAAGATGTACCCCAAGCAGCTGTCGGGCGGCGAGCAGCAGCGTGTGGCGATCGCCAGGGCGCTAATCAACCGGCCGGAGGTGCTTCTGGCCGACGAGCCTACCGGTAACCTTGACAACCGCAATGCCATGGAGATCATGAAGCTCCTTGAGGATATCAATGAGATGGGCACCACCGTGGTGGTCATCACCCACAGCCAGGAGATCGTGGAGAAGATGAACAAGCGGGTGATCCGCATGGAGCGCGGCTGCGTGGTCAGCGACGAGGTAGAGGGCGACGGGATAATGATGGAAGAAGACGGACAGATGATAGAGGACGGAGATACGTATGAGGATTAGTACATTTTGGTACTGTGTGAAACAGGGCGTAAAAAATATATGCAGAAATATCTGGTTCTCCCTGGCGTCCATCGCTACAATTTCTGCGTGTATTTTTTTGTTCTGCATGTTTTTCAGTATTATGGTGAATGTCCAGCACGTGGTAAAGATAGCGGAGACCACTGTAGGGATCACTGTGTTTTTTGATGAGAACCTGTCGGAAAGCCAGATTCAGATGATCGGTGATGAGATTGCCAAGCGGCCGGAAGTGGCTTCCATGGAATTTACTTCCGAGGAAGAGGCCTGGGAGATCATGAAGGACGATTATTTTGAGGGTCTGGAGGAGCTGGCAGACGGTTTTGAGGAGGACAATCCCATGGCGGGTTCTTCCTCCTATCAGATCTTTCTTAATGACATCTCTCTCCAGAGTCAGTTTGTCGCCTATCTGGAGAATCTGGACGGAGTCAGAAGGGTAAACTATTCCAACAGCGCGGCTGCCGGGCTTACCAGCTTCAACACGGTGGTGGGCCTGCTTTCCGTGGTCATTATCGGCGTTCTTCTGTGCGTGTCCGTGTTCCTGATCAGCAACACCATCAATGTGGCGGCTGCCTTCCGCAGGAACGAGAATCAGATCATGCGCTATATCGGGGCCACAGACGGCATGATCCGGGCTCCCTTCGTGGTGGAGGGCGTTATCATCGGCATTCTGGGGGCGGTCATCCCGCTCTGCTTTATGTTTTATCTGTACCATCAGACGATCCTTTACATGCAGGACAGATTCCAGATCCTGTCCGGCATTTTCCAGTTTCTGCCGTTGGAGACGATCTTTCCGTATATGGCGGTGACTGCCATGCTTCTGGGTCTGGGAATCGGATTCTTTGCCAGCTTCTTCACCATCAGGAAACACCTGAAGGTATAAGAGGGTTGTCTGCATAAACCCCGGATTTGCGAGTATTATAATATTGGAACGATCATGAGCCGAAGATGCGGTCACGGACCAGCAGGGGCCATGAGAGGAGTCTGATTAATTATGGATAACAGAGAAGCGAAAAATAAATTCTGGAAGGGCGTCCTGGTAGGCGCCCTGGTCATGGCGTTTGCGGGGCTGCTGATCGTGGGCCTGTCCGCCGGTATTTTTGTTATCGGGAGGGCAGTCATTGACAACCGCGCCCGCGTGGAGCAGGAACAGCAGCAGGCTCAGCAGAACGCGGCGGAAGAGGACGGCGCGTTAACTCAGGAAGACTTCACCCGCATCTACGCCAAGATGAAATACATTCAGAGCATTGTGGATAAATATTTTCTCTACGACGAGAAAGAGGAGGACGTGGAGGACGGCATCTACCTGGGAATGATGTACGGGCTGAGGGACCCTTACGCGGCTTACTACAATGAGGAGGATCTGAAAGCGCTTCAGGAGGATACTGACGCCAGGTACTGCGGCATCGGCGCGATGGTTCAGCAGAACATGACCACCGGCCTGGTGACTGTGACGAAGGTGTTTGAGGACGCGCCCGCCTATGAGGCGGGGATGCTTCCCGGGGACATCCTGTATAAGGTAAACGGAGAGAACATTGCCGGCAAGGAGCTGGACCTGCTGGTGAATGACGATATCCGCGGCGAGGAGAACACCTATGTAACGATCACGGTTCTCCGCGGCGAGGACAGCAAAGAGATAGACTTAAAGATTCAGCGGCGCGAGGTGCTGGTTCCGTCTGTGGAGTATGAGATGCTGGACGGCGATACCGGCTACGTCTACGTGATGCAGTTTGACAACGAGACCTGCGGCGGGTTTGTGGAGGCCATAGAGGATCTGGAGAGCCAGGGAATGAAGCAGCTGGTCATCGATCTGCGGAACAATCCCGGCGGCGTTCTGGACGCGGCAGTGGAGATGCTGGCCTACGTGCTTCCGGAGGATAAGCTGGACGGCCTGCTGATCTACACAGAGGACAGGGACGGCAAGGGCGACCGCTTCTACAGCAGGGATGGCCAGGTGATCATGGAAAGCGATTCCGGCTATGTTCCCCCCGAGTATCCCTATGAGGACAATCACCAGCTGGATCTGCCCATGGCAGTGCTGGTCAACGGCAATTCCGCCAGCGCGTCGGAGCTGTTCTCCGGAGCGCTTCAGGCTTACGGTGTGGCTACGATCGTGGGAACCCAGACTTTCGGCAAGGGAATCGTGCAGAACCTGATCCCCCTGGGGGACGGTACCGCCATCAAGCTGACTACATCCAAGTACTTTATTCCCAACGGGGTCTGCATCCACGAGGTGGGCATTACCCCCGACGTGAAGGTGGAGCTGGATGAGGAGCTGACGACCAAGGCAGTCATCGAGCATGAGGAGGATAACCAGCTGTCCGCGGCCTTAGAGGCGCTGCGGCGGCAGGAAAAATAAAAAAGAGGAGGATGAGTTGTTATGGCAAACAGAATCGTATTGAATGAAATTTCCTATCACGGAGCGGGGGCTATTAAGGAAATTCCGGCGGAAGTAAAGGTAAGAGGCTTCAAAAAAGCGTTCGTCTGCTCCGACCCGGACCTGATCAGGTTTAACGTGACCAAAAAGGTGACGGACGTGCTGGACGAGGCAGGCCTAGCTTATGAGATCTATTCCAACATCAAGCCCAACCCCACCATTGAGAACGTGCAGACCGGCGTGGCCGCGTTCAAGGCGTCCGGGGCGGACTATATCATCGCCATCGGCGGCGGCTCATCCATGGATACGGCCAAGGCCATCGGTATTATTATCACCAATCCGGAATTTGCCGATGTGAGAAGCCTGGAGGGCGTGGCGCCTACCAAGAATCCCTGCGTTCCCACCATCGCCGTTCCCACTACAGCCGGTACGGCCGCTGAGGTGACTATCAACTATGTGATCACTGATGTGGAGAAGAAGAGAAAATTTGTCTGCGTAGACACTCACGATATTCCGGCCATTGCCGTGATCGATCCGGAGATGATGGCCTCCATGCCCAAGGGGCTGACTGCCGCTACCGGTATGGATGCCCTGACTCACGCCATCGAGGGCTATATCACCAAGGGCGCCTGGGAGATGACAGATATGTTCCACCTGAAGGCCATTGAGATCATCGCCAAGAACCTGCGGGGCGCTGTGAACAATACGCCGGAAGGCCGCGAGGGCATGGCTCTGGGCCAGTACATCGCCGGCATGGGCTTCTCCAATGTGGGTCTGGGAATCGTTCACTCCATGGCCCATTCCCTGGGAGCGGTTTATGATACGCCTCACGGCGTGGCCAATGCCATCCTGCTTCCCTCCATCATGGCCTACAACGCTCCCTGCACCGGCGAGAAGTACAGAGAGATCGCCAGAGCTATGGGCGTGGAAGGCGTGGACGAGATGACTCAGGAAGAGTACCGCAAGGCCGCTGTGGACGCGGTTCAGCAGCTGTCCATTGATGTGGGCATCCCCAAAGATCTGAAGGAGATCGTGAAGGAAGAGGACGTTCAGTTCCTGGCTGAGTCCGCCTACGCGGACGCCTGCCGTCCCGGCAACCCCAGGGATACTTCTGTAGAAGAGATCGTGGAGCTTTACAAGGCTTTGATGTAAATTGTGAACTGTAAACAGCCGGGGCTGCTGCGGAAATATGCAATTCCGCGACAGCCCCGCTTTTTGCTGCAGGGAAGGAGGAAAAGCAATGTCGCTGATCATGGAATTTATCGTTAAACTGAACCGGGAAGAGATTTCCCGAATGGAAACGCCGGCGGAGAAGATCACCATGCTCCCCTTTACGGGATATGTGGAATCTGAGATTTTTACGGGCCGCATCCTGCCCGGCGGGGTGGACGTGCAGATCACCAATGCCGCCGGGATCAGGCATATGTGCGCCAGATATATGTTTGAGGGAACGGACCGCAATGGAAACCATTGCCACCTTTTTGTGGACAATAACGGATACTTTGAGCCCGGCCATGAGCCCGCGCCGTTTCGTACCTACCCCGTGTTTTACACAGACAGCCGGGAATTGGGGGAGTACCTTCACCAGCGCCGGTTTAGGGCGGAAGGTCACGGGACAGCGGAAGGGGTGAATATCCGGATATTTGACGTGGCGGATGAATAGAGAGTTTATATCACTTACAAAGAGGATCACGGGACGGGGGCCGGAGTCAATATCAAGATATTTGACGCAGCTGACAAAAACCGTTGACATCAAATTATTCAAGTGATACAATATTTCCGACACAGTTTGACGTAGTAGCACACTAAATTGATGAATGGTAACGATGGCGTTATCCGCTGCTCCGGTGGAAACGCCATTTTTAGTCATACTGTGCAGAAACCTGATAAGTGCGAGGAGGAACAAAAGTTATGAGATCCATGAAAAAAATGACCGCCGTGATAGTGGCGGCCGCCATGGCCATGAGCCTGTCAGCCTGCGGAGGCGGCAAGGGAATCGAGAAAGCGGGAGATTCCACCACGGCAGCTGCTGCGGCGGAGAGCGGAGAATCATCTGAAGCGGCGGGGGAGGAGACCACAGCAGCCGCGGAAACGGAGGAAGCTGATTCCGCAAGCCAGATCATTATCGGCAGCGCCATGACTTACACAAGTCTTGACCCGGCCCACAGCTACGACTGGGACGCCGAGATGGTGCTCCATTCCGTATATCAGTCCCTGGTAACGGTAGATCCCGCGGATGAGTCCAAGATTTTGCCCAGCGCGGCGAAGGAGTGGACGATTTCTGACGATGGATTGACCTATGTGTTTACGCTGAATGAGGGTGTGACCTTTACCACCGGCAAAGAGATGAAGGCGGAGGACGTCGCCTACTGCTTAAACCGTGTAAAGGGAGTCATGGGCAACCCCTCTTTCCTTCTGGATACGGTGGACAGCGTGGAAGCCACCGGAGATTACGAGGTCACAGTTAAGCTGAACACGGTGAACCCGGCTCTGCTCAGTATCCTTACCCGTGGCTCCATGGCGATCTATGATTCTGAGGTTGCCGCGGCCAATGGCGGTACCTGCGACGAGAGCGATACCTTCCAGACCTATATCGACGCCAATCCTTCCATGGGCGCCGGTTCCTATCAGATCACTACCTACACCAGCGGCTCTGAGGTGATCATGGAGAAATACGCGGACGCCCAGAAGCAGGCCAGCATTGATAAGGTGATCATCCGCAATATTCCTGACGCCAGCACTCAGCAGATGGAGATCGAGGCGGGAGACATTGATTTCGCTCTGGATTTGACGGCGGACCAGACGGCGCTTCTTGCCGGTAAGGAGAACCTTCAGACTGTGACCAGCAAGACCTTTGATATCTTCTTCCTGATGCTCAACGCAAGCGAGGAGTACGGCAAGGAGCTGGCCAATCCCAAGGTCCGCGAGGCTCTGAAGTACGCCATTGACTATGAAGGCATCTGTGCCCTTGCGGGCAACGGCGCGTTCACACCCGCCGGCATCATTCCTTCCGGCTTCCTGGGCTACGCAGGCGAGAGCACGGTAACCAGGGATGTGGAGAAGGCGAAGGAGCTTCTGGCGGAAGCCGGATATCCTGACGGCTTTACCTTCGACTGCGGCGTAATCCCGGATATGGCTCCCGACGGTGTATCCTTCATGATGAACGCGGAGAAGATTCAGTCGGATCTGGCCGAAGCCGGCGTGACCATGAACATTGATTCCCAGGAAGTTTCCGTATATCTGGAGGGCTACCGCGACGGCAAGGAGCAGGCGGTTATCGGACAGTGGGGTCCTGACTACTACGATTCCAACAACCAGCTGGCCTTCCTGCCTGGCAACACCGTAGGACTCCGTGCCGGATGGACAGAGGATATGGCGCCTGAACTGGCGGCCCTTGGCGCCGAGGCGGCTCAGGAGACAGACGATACGGTCCGCGAGCAGCAGTTTTTGCAGATTCAGGAAATGATGGATGAGGCGAGCGCTCCCTACATCGTATATCTGCAGGCAGGCCGCACCTGGGCTGTAAACAGCAGAGTACAGAATATCGTTCCCAGCGCAGCTTTCGTACTTGAATTTGCTGATCTGGAAGTAGCTCAGTAAAGAAAACGGCGCTGTGTTCAGCGCAGAATTGAAAAGCCGAAGCGGGGTGCATGTATGGCCCCGCTTCCGGCGTTACGTCAGAAAGGACTCTGAACATGAACATGCTTAAATACATTGGCCGCAGGCTGATCCTGATGCTGGTGGTCATGTTTGGGATTTCCATAATCACTTTCTGTATCTCCCACATGGTGCCCGGCGATCCCATCGCGGTCAATCTGGGTCAGAGCGCCATGAGCGATCCTGAGATCGTGGCGGCCTATGAGGCAAAATGGGGACTGGATCAGCCCCTGTATGTCCAGTATTTCAGTTATATGAAGAATCTGTTTCACGGAGATATGGGAACCTCCATCCGGACCAAGCAGCCGGTGCTGTCGGACCTGGCCCAGTACATACCGGCCACCTTTGAGATGGCCACCATCGCCACGGTTTTCAGCATCCTGTTCGGACTTCTGTTCGGGCTGATCAGCGCCGCCAGGCACAACCGGCTTCCGGACCACATTCTGAGAGTGTTTTCGCTTATGGGTATCTCCGTGCCGGCTTTCTGGCTGTCCATTCTTCTTCTGTATGTATTCTACCTGCGGCTGGGGATCGTTCCTGGCTCCGGACGGGTGGGAGCGGACTGGCTGGGAGCCAAATTCCCCACAGGATTCCTGATCTTTGACGCGATCACCTACGGGGAGCCGGACCTTCTCAAAGACGCTTTGGGACATCTGATCCTGCCGTCCTTCGTTCTGGCGGCTTCCACCATGGGAATCCTGACCAGGACGGTACGCTCCAGCATGCTTGAGGTCATGCAGCAGGATTATCTGAGAACGGCCAAGGCCAAGGGGCTGTCCGAGGGACGGATTCTCCGCTGTCATGTTCTGAAGAACGGACTGATCCCGTCCGTGACCATGTTCGGGCTGAGCTACGGTTCTCTTCTGGGAGGCACCGTGCTGGTGGAGACCATCTTCTCTTACCCGGGAGTCGGTCTTTACGCCTACAAGGCGGCGACGACTCTGGACTTTCCGGCGATCATGGGAACGACCCTGTTCATCGCGGCGGTCAATGTCCTGATGAATTTCCTGGTAGATATTATTTACGCGGCGATCGACCCGCGGATTCGCTATTGACGGAGGGCTTATGAAACATTCGGTTATCAAATTCATTCGCAAAAATCCTCTGGCGGCGGCCGGTATCGTGATCTGGGCCGTGTTTATCCTGTGCGCGGTTCTGGCGCCTGTCATAGCTCCCTACGACCCTGCGGTTCAGGATTTGGCCAATCGTTTTCAGCCGCCGGGCGGAGCCCACTGGTTCGGGACGGATTCCTTCGGCCGGGACATTTTCAGCCGTGTTGTCTACGGGGCCAAGATTTCCATTCCCTCCGGGATTCTGGTTGTGCTTCTGTCCTGCGCCTTCGGAAGTCTCTACGGGGCAGTGGCAGGTTATTTCGGGAAAGCGGTCGATGAGATCCTGATGCGTATCGCCGACATCATCCTTTCTTTCCCGGCGATCCTTCTGGCCATGGCGCTGGCGGCCGCTCTGGGAAAGAGCGTCCTGAACGCGATTCTTGCCATCGCGGTGGTGGCCTGGCCCAAATACGCCCGCATGATGAGAGGGCTGGTGCTGACGGTCCGGGAGTCGGAGTATGTGACCAGCGAGCGGGTCATCGGCCAGAACCGTCTAACGATCCTTTTGAAAACCATCATTCCCAACTGTATGTCCTCGGTTCTGGTGCTGGCCTCCACCGATGTGGGAACGGCGATCCTGACCTTTGCGGGACTGAGCTTTCTGGGAATGGGAGTGTCCCCGCCTACGGCGGAATGGGGCTATATGGTGTCTGACGGAGTGGCGATCCTGGAATACTGGTGGATTAGCTTCTTTCCGGGAGCGGCCATCTTTCTGGTGTCTATCGGCGCCAACTTTATCGGAGACGCGGTTCGGGATATTCTGGACCCGAGAATGAAGACGGAGGTCTGAACAGGAGGTTATTTATGGATTACGGAAAAAGAGTGGAAGCGCTTCGGGCCAGAATGGAGAAAGCCGGCGTGGACGGCGCCTTCATTGCCAACGACGCTTCCTGGGAATATATGACGGGCCTGCCCAGAGCGGGGCACGGCAACACGAAAAACAGGCAGAACAGCCTGGAGTTCGCCAGCCTTCTGGTGACGCAGAAGACAGTGACGGCATTTTGCCCGCGGCTGTCTGCCCTGGGATTTTCCTTCCGCATGGAACAGTTCCCCCAGGTGGACAAGCTGGTGGAGTTCCCTGATGTGGATATTTACGGGGAAGCCTTTGACAGAGAGGTTACGGCCCAGGGGCTGGACGGAAAGACTCTGGGAGTGACCAGGGACATTTCCTCCATGCTGACGCTGCGGCTTCTGGACCGTCACGACGCGAAGGTGAAGGATATCTCGGCGGAGCTGGACGCCATGCGGGCGATTAAGGATGAGGAAGAGATTGCTCTGATGCGCCATGCCAGCCAGGTGGCCGACCGGATTTACTATGATGTGCTGCCCATGCTGAAGCCGGGCACCCCTATCCGGGACATTGAGCATGAGATCGAGCGCCTTTTGGAGACTTATGACTGTTCCTACAGTTCCTTCCCCGCGGAGGTTCTGAACTACGGGCCCCTGGCGGGAAATCGGATCGGAGAGCCCTACGGAGTCCTGCGGGAGGACCATGTGATCGCTTTTGATTACGGAGTAGTCTACAAGGGCTACTGCTCTGATTTCGGAAGAACCGTGTTTTTGCGGGAGCCTTCCGCGGAGCTCCGCCGCTGCCACGAGCTGGTGATGAAGGCGCAGCAGGCGGCCCTGGACGCCGCGGTCATCGGCGTTTCCGCCTGTAAGGATCTGAACCGCGCCTGCCATCAGGTGATGAAGGACGCGGGGATGGATGAGCATTTTATCCACAGAATGGGTCATTGTATCGGTATGGACGTCCATGAGCGTCCCTTCATGGCTGAGGGGGAGGATACCATTGTCCGTCCCGGCATGTGCTTTACCGACGAGCCCAGTCTGTTTCTTCCGGGCAAGGGACTGACCAGAGTAGAGGATGTGGTCCTGGTGACTCCCGACGGTTTTGAGTACCTGAACAAGGTGACGAAGGATCTGGTGATTCTGGGATAGAAGAGGAGTTTGTCTTATGAGCGAGACATTGTTGGAAGTCAAAAATCTGAACACCCATTTCTTTACGGAGCACGGAGTGGCGCCGGCGGTGGACGGGGTCAGCTTTCGCCTGGAAAAGGGCAGGACTCTGGGAATCGTGGGAGAATCAGGTTCCGGAAAGAGCGTTACCTCGCTGTCGATCATGCGCCTTCTGCAGGAGCCTGCCGGTCGGATCGTGGACGGACAGATTCTGTTCAACGGCCGCGACCTGGTAAAGCTTACGGAGAAGGAGATGCAGGAGATCCGCGGCGCGCACATTTCCATGATCTTTCAGGAGCCCATGACGGCGCTGAACCCGGTCTATACGGTGGGAACCCAGATCGCGGAGTTTTCATTGTCCGGCAGAAAATGAAGAAAAAGGAGGCCAGGCAGAAGGCCATTGAGATGCTGCGGATGGTAGGAATTCCCAGTCCGGAGACACGGGT
>CANQSK010000105.1 GCA_947626475.1 uncultured Lachnospiraceae bacterium | reverse complement strand
CTGTGGCTACGGTTCTGGTGCAGAAGGGCACTCTGCAGGTGGGAGACAACATCGCGGTAGGCGCCTGTTACGGAAAGGTCCGGGCCATGATGGATGACAAGGGCCGGAGAGTCAAGGAGGCCACGCCGTCTACGCCGGTGGAGATCCTGGGTCTGAACGGAGTGCCGGGAGCCGGCGAGATCTTCGTGGTGACGGCCAGTGACCGGGAGGCCAGAAGCTTTGCCGAGACCTTTATCTCCGAGGGCAAGAACAAGCTGATCGAGGAGACCAAGGCCAAACTGTCCCTGGACGATCTGTTCAGCCAGATTCAGGCCGGCAATGTAAAGGAACTGCCTATTATCGTGAAGGCGGATGTGCAGGGCTCCGTGGAAGCTGTGACCCAGTCCCTGGGCAAGCTGTCCAACGAGGAAGTGGTGGTGAAGGTGATCCACGGCGGCGTAGGCGCCATCAACGAGTCCGACGTGACTTTGGCCTCCGCCAGCAACGCCATTATCATCGGCTTCAATGTCCGCCCCGACGCTACAGCCAAGTCTGTGGCGGAGCAGGAGAAGGTGGATATCCGTCTGTACCGCGTCATCTATCAGGCGATCGAGGATGTGGAGGCTGCCATGAAGGGCATGCTGGATCCGATCTTCGAGGAGCAGGTTATCGGTCATGCAGTGGTGCGTCAGACCTTCAAGGCGTCGGGCGTGGGAACCATCGCCGGTTCCTATGTGCTGGACGGCAAGCTCCAGAGAGGCTGTTCCGTCCGGATCACCAGAAACGGAGAGAAGCTTTACGAGGGACCGCTGGCGTCTCTGAAGCGGTTCAAGGACGACGTGAAGGAAGTGGCCACCGGCTACGAGTGCGGCCTGTCCTTCGAGAAGTTCAACGATCTCCAGGAAGATGACATGATTGAAGCGTACGCCATGGTGGAGGTTCCCAGATAGGGCAGAAAGGAATATCATGCGTAAAAACAGTATCAAGAATACAAGGATCAATATGGAGGTTCAGCGGGAACTGAGCGAGATCATCCGGACTCAGGTGAAGGACCCGGGCCTTCGCGGGGTCATGATATCCGTGACCGGCGCGGAGGTCTCCCCGGATCTGAAGTACTGCAAGGTCTACATCAGCGTTCTGGGCAGCCAGGAGGGCAGAGATGCCGCTATCGAAGGTCTCAGGCGGGCGGTAGGATTTATCCGGCGTGAGCTGGCTCACCGGGTCAATCTGCGGAACACGCCGGAGATCACCTTTGTGCCGGACCAGTCCATTGAATACGGCGTCAACATGATCCATAAGATCGATGATGTGACGAAGGAGCTGAGGGACCGGGAAGCCGGCGAAGAGCAGAGTGAGTCTGAAGGAGACGGGGAATGACGAAGCTGGATGAGAAAATTCGCCGGGCAGGCACCATAGCGGTGCTGGGTCATGTCAATCCGGACGGAGACTGCGTGGGCTCCTGTCTGGCGGTTTATAATTATATCAGGGAGCAGGACAGCTCAAAGCAGGTGGCTGTTTATCTGGAGCCGGTACAGGCGCGTTTCTCCTATCTGGAGGGTTACAGCATGATTCAGAATACGCTGCCGGACCGGACGGAGGCGGATCTGTGCATCTGCCTGGACAGCGCCGATAAGGAGCGGCTGGGGATGTTTGCGCCTCTTCTGGACGGTGCGGCCTGCAGCATCTGCATCGACCACCATGTGACCAATCCCGGGTATGCTCAGGAAAATATTATCGACGCGAAGGCCAGCTCCACCTGTGAGCTTCTGTATCTTCAGATGGACGACGGGTATGTGACCCGCCGGACGGCAGAATGCCTTTACACGGGTATCGTTCACGACAGCGGCGTGTTCAAATACAGCAATACCACGGCCAGGACCATGGAAGTCGCCGGGAAGCTGATGGAAAAAGGAATCGATTTCAGCAGTATTATTGACGACAGCTTTTACAAAAAGACCTATCTCCAGAGTCAGATCATGGGAAAGGCCCTTCTGGAGAGCGTCACGTTTCTGGATAAGAGATGCGTATTCTCCGTGGTACGGCAGAAGGATATGGTTTTCTACGGCGTGGATAGAAGCGACCTGGACGGGATCGTGGAGCAGCTCCGGCTGATCGACGGGGTGGAGTGCGCGATTTTCATGTACGAAACGGATAACCAGACCTACAAGGTGAGCCTGCGTTCCAAGTATGTGGTGGATGTGAGCCGGATCGCCGTCTTCTTCGGCGGCGGCGGACATGTGCGCGCTGCCGGGTGCACCATGGAGGGCAGTGTCCATGACGTGATCAATAATTTGTCGCTCCATATCGCGAAGCAGCTGGAGGAGAACGAGAAGCGGCAGGACGGGAATGGGGAGCAAGAGAACGCGAAGCAGCCGCAAGAGGGCCCGGAGGTCAGGGAGAAGCTCCATGACTGAGGGCGTCATCAATGTGTACAAGGAGCGGGGGTTTACCTCCCATGACGTAGTGGCCAGGCTGCGGGGAATCCTGCGGATGAAGCGGATCGGCCACACAGGTACCCTGGACCCGGACGCGGAGGGCGTTCTGCCGGTGTGTCTGGGCCACGCCACCCGGCTGTGCGACATGCTCACGGATGAGACAAAAGTATACCGGGCAGTGATGCTTCTGGGGGTGGAGACGGATACCCAGGACATTACGGGACAGGTAGTTCAGCAGCTCCCGGTACAGGTTACAGAAGAACAGGTTACAGAGGTTATCAACGGCTTTCTGGGAGGCTATGACCAGATTCCTCCCATGTATTCCGCCCTTAAGGTGGACGGAAAGAAGCTTTACCAGCTGGCCCGCCAGGGCCGGACGGTGGAACGGAAGCCCAGACGGGTAAATATTCGCAGCATTGAGGTTGACCGTATGGAGCTTCCCAGAGTCACCATGACCGTGGAGTGTTCCAAGGGAACCTATATCCGCACCCTCTGCCACGATATCGGAAAGAGGCTGGGATGCGGGGCCTGCATGGAAAAGCTTCTGAGAGTCCGGGTCGGCCGGTTCTGCCTGGAGGACGCCCTGACTCTTGGACAGATCGAGGAGCTGAGAGACGCGGGGGAGCTGGAAGGCCGAATCGTAAGGATTGAGGAGATGTTTGACGGTCTCCCCGGAGCGCGCGCCGTCCCGGAGGCCGACCGTCTGGCTCACAACGGCAATCCCCTGAAGCTTTCCCAGGTGAAGCTGGAAGCTAAGGCGAAAGATGAGCCCGGAGACAGGGCAGAAGACGAGCCGGAAGATAGGGCGAAGGATGAGCCCGGAGACAGGGCGGAAGATGAACCGGAAGATAGGGCGAAGGATAGGCCGAAAATCGGGACAGCCGGGGAGGAAAGCGGACGGGAAGGCCGTTTCCGGCTTTACGACAGCCAGGGATGCTTTATCGGTATTTACCGGCTGGAGAGAGCGGAGAAAAGGCTGAAGCCGGAAAAGATGTTTATTGCTACGGAGGCATCGGGATGAAGTGTTTCATCAGCGACACAACCTTTCAAATAGAAGAGCCCACGGTGGTCACCATCGGCAAGTTTGACGGGCGCCACAAAGGCCACCAGAAGATTCTGGGGCGGATGCAGGAATGGAAGAAGCGCTGCGGCTACAAGACGGCGGTATTTTCCTTCGACATGTCGCCCATGACCTGCTTAAAGGGAGTTCTTCAGCCGGTCATCACCACCAATGAGGAGCGGCGGGCAGGCATGGAGAAGATGGGCATTGATTATCTGGTGGAATATCCCTTTACCAGAGAGGCGTCCCACATGCCGGCGGAAGAATTTCTGAAGACCATCCTTCTGGGCAGGATGAACGCCAAAGCGATCGTGGCGGGAACCGACTGCGGGTTCGGATATCAGAGGGCCGGAGACGCGCAGATGCTTATGCGCCTGGCTCCGGAGCTGGGCTATGAGGTGGAGATCGTTGTCAAGGAGCAGGATGAGAACCGGGAGATCAGCAGCAGCTATGTGAAGGAGGAGTTGAGCCGGGGCAACGTAGAGCGGGCCGGGCGCCTGCTGGGACGGCCGTACGCCTTCCACGGGCAGGTGGTTCACGGAAACCACATAGGAGGCCCCGTTCTTGGTTTTCCTACGGCCAATCTGGTCCCGCCTCCCGAAAAATACCTGCCGCTCTTCGGAGTCTATGTATCCAGAATCTGGGTGGACGGGAAATGTTACGGCGGCGTTACCAACATCGGCAGAAAGCCTACGGTGGAGGGACATGCCCCGGCGGGAGTGGAGAGCTACCTGTTTGGCTGGGACGGGGACCTGTACGGAAAGAACATCGAGGTCCAGCTTCTGAATTTTGAGCGCCCGGAGCGGAAATTCGGCTCCGTGGAGGAGCTGAAAGCCCAGATAAACCGGGACAAAGAATATGCGTTATCATATCTTGACAAGAATAAAGCCCTGTGCTAAAATGTATCGGTATCAATTGGCGCCGCAGACTCAGTACCCGGATTTTTGCGCGGGCGGGCTGTTACATGGTCCTGACCGGCGTTACTCCGACCGGCTGCTTAGTCTTCGGTCAGAAAAGAATTTTAAGGAGGATTTAACATGATTTCCAAGGAAAAGAAAGCTGCGATCATCGCTGAGTACGGCAGGAAGCCCGGGGATACCGGTTCTCCTGAGGTTCAGATCGCGATTCTGACTGCGAGAATTGCTGAGCTGACCGAGCATCTGAAGGTAAATCAGAAGGATCATCATTCCAGACGCGGCCTTCTGAAGATGGTTGGCCAGAGGCGTGGTCTTCTGAACTATCTGAAGAAGACAGACCTGGAAGGTTATCGTGCTTTGATCGAGAAGTTAGGCATCAGAAAATAGCCGGAATTTTAGGGTGGGGACTTCTCTCCACCCTACTATTATATTAGAATCCGGCAGAAATCTGTTCCGAGACCGCTGAAAAGGGCATCGGGCCCCGGTGGTTTTTTCAGTAGTTTCGGCGTTTTCTGTCAGGGTTCAAAATCAAGAAAAGGAGAGAATTACACATGTACAAAAGTTTTTCCATGGAACTGGCCGGAAGAACTCTGACCGTAGATGTAGGCAGAGTGGCAAAGCAGGCCAATGGAGCGGCATTTATGCGCTATGGTGATACCGTAGTTCTGTCTACGGCCACCGCGTCCGATAAGCCAAGAGAGGGGATTGATTTCTTCCCCCTCAGCGTAGAGTATGAAGAGAAAATGTATTCCGTAGGCAAGATTCCCGGCGGATTCAACAAGAGAGAAGGCAAGGCCTCCGAGAACGCGGTCCTTACTTCCCGCGTGATCGACCGCCCCATGCGTCCCCTGTTCCCCAAGGATTACCGCAACGACGTGACCCTGAACAATCTGGTCATGAGCGTTGACCCGGAGTGCCGCCCGGAGCTGGTGGCCATGCTGGGTGCGGCGATCTCCGCCAGCATTTCCGATATCCCCTTTGACGGCCCCTGCGCCATGACCCAGGTGGGCATGGTGGACGGCCAGTTTATTATCAATCCTTCCCAGAAGCAGTGGAAGGAGGGCGACCTGAATCTGACTGTGGCATCCACCAAGGAGAAGGTCATCATGATCGAGGCCGGAGCCAACGAGATTCCGGAGGACGCCATGATTGAGGCGATCTATCGGGCTCATGAAGTGAATCAGGTCATTATTGCCTTTATCGAGTCCATCGTGGCCGAGGTAGGCAAGCCCAAACACGAGTATACCAGCTACGCGATTCCCGAAGAGCTGTTTGCCGCTATCAAAGAGCTGGTGCCTCCCGCGGAGATGGAGGAGGCGGTGTTCACCGACGACAAGGAGACAAGAGAGAACAATATCAGCGCGATCACAGCCAGGCTGGAGGAAGCCTTCGCTGACAACGAGGAGTGGCTGGGCATGCTTGGAGAGGCCGTCTACCAGTATCAGAAGAAGACGGTCCGCAAGATGATTCTTCAGGACCAGAAGCGTCCCGACGGCCGCAGGATGGATCAGATCCGTCCCCTGGCCGCTGAGGTCGATATCATTCCCAGAGTACACGGTTCCGCCATGTTTACCCGCGGACAGACTCAGATCTGCAACGTATGTACCCTTGGGCCCCTGTCCGACGCCCAGAAGCTGGACGGCCTGGATGACAACGAGACCAGCAAGCGCTACATGCATCATTATAACTTCCCGTCCTACTCCGTAGGCGAGACCAAGCCCTCCAGAGGACCGGGCCGCCGCGAGATCGGCCACGGCGCCCTGGCAGAGAGAGCTCTGCTTCCGGTGCTGCCCAGCGTGGAGGAGTTCCCCTACGCCATCCGCACCGTATCGGAGACCTTTGAGTCCAACGGCTCCACCTCCATGGCTTCCACCTGCGCGTCCTGCATGTCCCTTATGGCGGCAGGCGTGCCTATCAAGAAAATGGTTGCCGGTATTTCCTGCGGTCTGGTGACCGGCGAGACGGACGATGAGTTTGTGCTGCTTACGGATATCCAGGGCCTTGAGGATTTCTTCGGCGATATGGACTTTAAGGTGACAGGAACGGCGGACGGCATTACCGCCATCCAGATGGACATCAAGATCCACGGCCTGACCCGTCCCATCGTGGAGGGCGCCATTGCCCGCTGCCGCGAGGCAAGAATGTTCATTATGGAGACCTGCATGAAGCCGGAGATCGCGGAGCCCAGGCCTGAGGTCAGCGAGTATGCTCCGAAGATTGAGCAGATCATTATCGATCCTCAGAAGATCGGCGATGTGGTTGGCAAGCAGGGCAAGGTCATCAACAAGATCATTGAGGATACCGGCGTGAAGATCGATATCGAGGACGACGGCAGCGTATCCGTATGCGGTACCGACAAGGAGATGATCGCCAAGGCGATCCGGATCATTGAGAGCATTGTCAACGATGTGGAGGTAGGTCAGATCATCACCGGCAAGGTGGCCCGCATCATGAACTTCGGCGCTTTCGTGGAGCTGGCTCCCAACAAGGACGGTATGGTCCATATCTCCAAGCTGTCCGAGAAGCGGGTCGGCAAGGTAGAGGATGTGGTCAATATCGGCGACGAGGTGACGGTGAAGGTCATCGAGATCGACAAGATGGGCCGCATCAATCTGAGCATGAAGCCCAGCGATCTGGCGGACCGTTCGGACAAATAATAGCAATAACAGGATTTCAGACAGCAGATGTTTTCGGGCATCTGCTGTTTTTGTGTGCGAAACTTTTAAGAAACCGTAAGATATAATTTATTGACCAAAACCGTAAAAATAAGTACAGTGAAAAAGATCGATTGACTGACAGAATACGGAAGGGGGAGAAGAGGGATTATGAAACGATTACTTTGTATTGCGGTCAGCGCGGTGATAGGCATGAGCATGATGTGCCTGGCGGTTTCTGCCGCGGAGCCTGCCGGTCAGATTGATATTTCCAAAGGTCCGGGCGCTCCGGAAAACTGGAGTCTGGTTCCCAACCGCGGGGAGGACGTCTCTTTCTACGGCCCCGGAATGCCGGACGGGCCGGGAGTTACGGCCCCGGAGGAAGAGGCTTTGCCGGAGGCGGTCATTCCGCCCAACAATTTCCTTGACAGCAGTGTGCCGGATCCGGTGGTGAATCTTTCGGATAAATATTCTTACGACCAGATGACTCAGGACATCCGCCGGCTGCAGGAGCGGTACGGCGACAGGCTCCAGGTAAACACCATCGGGCAGACCTATGACGGCAGAGATATCTATGAGCTGATCGTGGGAAATGTGTCGGCGCCGAAACACATTCTGATTCAGGGCGGCATTCATGCCAGGGAGTATATGACGCCGCTGCTTATGATGCGGCAGCTGGAGATGGCCCTCTGTTATTATTACAGCGGACAGTACAACGGGAGGAATCTGTCTGACATGTTCAGTCAGGCGGCGGTGCATTTTATTCCCATGAGCAATCCCGACGGGATCTCACTGGCGGAGTTCGGCCTGGACGGTCTTCACTCCGACGCCCTGAAGCAGGGCGTTCTGGCCTGCTATGGGCAGGATACGGCTCAGGCGCGGACGGCGTTGCCATTGGAGCTTTACCTGCAGCACTGGAAGAGCAACGGGGCGGGCGTGGACCTGAACCAGAATTTCCCGGCCAACTGGGAGAACACCGGCGGAACGGCCGTGACCGGTTCCTACGCTGGCTTTAAGGGGACCGCGCCTCTGTCGGAGCCGGAAAGCCAGGCCCTTGCGTCCCTGGCGGACCGTTATCCCTGGGCGGCAACCATCAGCTATCACTCCATGGGCAATCTTATCTACTGGGATGCCAACACCAGCCGGGCCAAGGAATCGTCCCTTGCCCTCGCCCAGTCCATAGCGGATGTCACCGGTTACCGGCTGGACGGAAGCGACGGCAGAGGCGGCTTTAAGGACTGGATGCAGTCCAAGGAGAATCCGGTTCCGGGCGTCACCATCGAGGTGGGGAGCGTGGAGTGCCCCATGCCCCTCAGCGAGTATGAGCCGGTCTGGGACAGGAACCGTGCGGTCTGGGCGCAGGCCCTGGATCACGTGACGCGCAATTAACAGGGCAGCTGACAGCTGGGCGCGCGTCTTGACTTCGGGGAAGGTTCATATTATAATGTCCACGAAGCAATGTTAGATTTTACAGCAAGGGAGACGAACCATGACGAAGATAAGAACGAGATTTGCGCCCAGCCCTACGGGAAGAATGCACGTAGGCAATCTGCGGACGGCTCTGTACGCCTATCTGATAGCGAAGCACGAGGGCGGAGATTTTCTTCTCCGCATTGAAGATACGGACCAGGAACGTTATATGGAGGGGGCCACGGAGATCATATACCGGACCCTGAAGGACACGGGCCTGATTCATGACGAGGGACCGGACAAGGACGGAGGCGTCGGACCCTATGTTCAGAGCGAGCGCCAGAAGGCTGGTATTTATCTGGAATACGCGAAGAAGCTGATTGAAAAGGGAGAGGCTTACTATTGCTTCTGCGATCAGGAACGGCTGGATTCCCTGAAGCGGACAGTGAACGGCGAGGAGATCATGACCTACGACAAGCACTGCCTTCACCTGTCCAAAGAAGAAGTGGAGGCCAATCTGGCGGCCGGAAAGCCCTATGTAATCCGCCAGAACAATCCGACGGAGGGGACGACCACCTTCCACGACGAGATCTACGGAGACATTTCCGTGGACAATTCCGAGCTGGACGATATGGTGCTTATTAAGTCTGACGGTTATCCCACCTATAATTTCGCCAATGTGGTGGACGACCATCTGATGGGCATCACCCATGTGGTCCGGGGAAATGAGTATCTGTCCTCTTCCCCCAAGTACAACCGGCTTTATGACGCCTTCGGCTGGCAGGTGCCGGTGTATGTCCATTGTCCCACCATCACCAACGAGGAGCACAAGAAGCTGAGCAAGCGCAGCGGTCACTCGTCCTACGAGGATCTGATCGAGCAGGGCTTTGTCACGGAGGCCGTGGTCAATTATGTGGCGCTTCTGGGCTGGTCCCCGGAGGAGGACAGGGAGATCTATTCTCTGGAAGAGCTGGTGGAGGTGTTTGACTATCACCGGATGAGCAAGTCTCCGGCGGTATTTGACGTGACCAAGCTGAAATGGATGAACGGCGAGTACTTAAAGGCCATGGATTTTGACCGGTTCTATGAGATGGCGGAGCCCTATATCCGGAAGGTAATCCGGAAAGATCTGGATCTGAAGAAGATCGCGGCCATGGTGAAGACCAGGATCGAGGTCTTCCCGGATATCACGGATCATATTGATTTCTTCCAGGAACTGCCTGAGTATGACACGGATATGTATTTTCACAAGAAGATGAAGAGCACGAAGGAAACCTCCCTTACGGTGCTCAGGGAAGTGCTTCCTCTTCTGGAAAAGCAGGAGGATTATTCCAATGACGCGCTCTATGCAACCTTGTCTGCCTACGTGGCAGAGAAAGGTTACAAGACAGGTTTCGTTATGTGGCCCATCCGCACGGCCGTATCCGGCAGGCAGATGACGCCGGCAGGCGCCACGGAGATCATGGAGGTGCTGGGGAAGGAAGAATCCCTTGAGAGAATCAGAAAAGGCATCCGGATGCTGGAGGCCTGAAGCAGGCAATAAGGCGGAGCCGGGCGGAAATAAAAACCGTGCCGGCGCCGCCTTTTCTGAGTCCTGCTATTTTTAATAATATAGTACTTGACAATACCAAGTAGTTGGTATAATATAAAACCAGGAGGAGATAGAACGATGAATGCACAGTTCAAGAAAGGAGTCCTGGAGCTGATCGTCCTGGAATCGGTCCGTCAGAAGGATATGTACGGATACGAGCTGGTGGAAGAGGTGTCTAAGGTGGTGGACGTCAACGAGGGGACGATCTATCCCTTGCTTAAGCGCCTGACCAACGAGCGGTATTTTGAAACGTATCTGCGGGAATCCACGGAAGGGCCGCCCCGGAAGTATTATCATCTCACGGCGGCAGGCGTCCTTTACCGGGATAACCTGGAGAAGGAATGGACAGAGTTTGCGGAGCGGGTCGGTCAGTTTCTCAAAGAACGAAAGGAAGAAAGATGAATAAGAAGGAATTTTTGGAGGAGCTTGGGAAGAAGCTGGCGGTTCTTCAGGAAGATGAGCTCCGGGATATTATGAATGAGTACGAGCAGCATATTGATATGAGGATACAGAGCGGACTTTCCGAGGAGGAAGCCATCGCGGACTTCGGAAGCCTGGGAGAGCTTGCCGCGGAGATACTGGAGGCCTATCATGTAAGGACGGACTACGCGCCGGGAGACGGTACAGACCGGACAGACCATGCCGCCGCGAAACCGGGCGGTGCGGCAGGGGCGGGTCGGAAGGTTCTGGACGGCTGTCGGAAGGGCATCGGAGCGCTGTGGTCATGGATGAAGGGCGCGGGCCTGTGGATATGGGGCTGCGTCGTCTGGGCAGTCCGGCAGATTGGCAGGCCGTTTCGCTGGTGCGGGAGAGTCCTGACTCAGAAGAGACAGGACTGGCGGCACAGGACGAAAGAAGAGAAGAATCCGCCGGAGCGGAAGCCTTCGGAAGGGTCCGCGGGCCGGACGTTCCTGACAGGCGCAGGCGCCTTTGTTGGAAGATGCCTGGGAGCGGCGTTCTGGTGCCTTCGGGCTGCGTGGAATATATGCTGCGCGGGATTTGCCGGCTTGGTGATGCTTTTCGGCCTGTTCTGCATTTTTGCCCTGGGCACCCTGACTGTGCTTTTGATCGACGGGTATCCGCTGGCCGGAGTGACCCTGGTCTGTCTGGGATTTACGCTGTGCACGTTTTCAATAGCAGGCCTGGTGCTGACGCTGGTCCGGCGCGGGAAGAAGGAGGAGAGGAGTGAACAGAATGTGTAAAGCGCGGAAGATACTGCTTGCGGCATTTCTGGCCGGAGTGCTCATAAGCGGCGTGGGAACGGGAATCGCTCTGGTGGAATATTCATCCATGACTTACGAGGGCGTCAGAGTGCTGGGAGAAGACCGGATGGTGACCAGGAATCTGGATTACCGGATAGAGGAAGACGGCGGCGGAGTTCTGCTGCTGAAGCTGAACCGTTATATGACCCGGTATCTGTCCTCGGAGGCCGAGCTGACGGAGGACCCGAGCATTCCCGTCGGAACGCTGCGGTACCAGATTACTTACAATGAGGATCTGATCGTCCCGGAGCTGAATTTTGTTCCCAGCGAGGAAGAGGAGAGCGGCTGCATGGGCGA
>CANQSK010000104.1 GCA_947626475.1 uncultured Lachnospiraceae bacterium | reverse complement strand
TACCTTTTATGCATACAGTAAATATTGCTGCAGTTTCAGTGATGTTCTTGCTCAGCTTATGGTTTATTACCCCCCCGATGCCCTATAAGCAGGAAAGTAACCTGTTTCCAATATTCCCGGATCTGTTTCTTTTCTGATATCTATGAGCATCTTATACATCTCCTCATTGAACACTTTTTTTCCGATACAGAATTCCGTATCTCTTCCATTCTTGTTAAACGCCTTTTTAAATGCATAAAGGCTGTCCTTGCTGGAACCCACGCCCCCACCGAGATGAAGTCTCGTGTACCCATTTCTGCACGCCCACATGGCTGCTTCATACAGCAGAAGGTTTGTAGGAGCCAGGTGCTGGTATTCCCTTCTGGACGCTGACAGATGGTAGTGCATCTTCCCATTACAGAACATAAAGATAGATATGGCCGTTATTATTCCGTCCTTGACGGAATAAAACCACATCGCATTATCCTTTAAATCATTCAGAATGCTCTCATAAAAATCTTCTTTAAAATAGTAATAGGCATCCGCATGATCCCTATCCATGGTCGACTGATATATCTCCATGAACGGGTTTATGATATGCGAATCCCTGCACCAGAATACTTCCTGTCCCGTATTGATTGCCTTTCTAATCTTGTTACGGTTCTGACTACTGAAATTATTCCATATTGCCTCCCCGCTGCTGGTATCAATACAGACTGTGTTGCCTAGATGTACAACATCATAAAACATATCCAGACCAATCCAGTTTTCCATTAATGGGTGGAATCTGACGAATTCAGAAATAATGTGTCTCTTCTTGGCATATTCTTCATATTCCTTCAGGATGGCCTCCCGGTCCGGGCCTTCTATCAGGAAACCTCCATATCCATAAGGTGTCGTAAGGTCAAACCATTCTCCGCTTCCAAGTTTCCCTGCAAACATCGGACTTTTGGATATATCCCTTTTGATGACAACATTTACTGCTCTTGTATCCATGTGTTCCAGATAAAAGAGCAACGCCTTTCCATCGCCATTCAATTCAAAAGCCTTTACGTATCCTGACAGATAGTAAACATCATAGTTTCTAAAGGAACGAACAATCTTATCCCATTGTTCAGAATCTTTTAATTCTAACGTTTTAACCATTGACCAAAATCTCCATCCCCACTCCTTGATATTTGACAACATCTAAGCAATCAGGAATCAGCACATTGGAGATAAGCACCCTCTTGTATTCCACCATCCAGGCCCTCAATATAGTCAAATCTCATCACTCTCCCATCGAGTCGAAAAACAAGACTGTCATCAAATACTAATGCTGCCTGTAACTCACCAAATCCTTTACAATACTCCAACACATATGGATTACGGATTTCAGAAGCGCGGTAAAAACGATAGGCCTTTCCATTACAATAAAAGTAAAGGCCCTTGGATTTATACCCAAAAGCCCTTACCTGTTTCAGGACATAATCAAAGCCCTTTTCAAAATGAATCACCCTGTCATCAGGCTGCAGAGAATAATAAACCACACCTTCCAGACTTGGTTGCCTCTCCATAGGCACAAATCTCCTTGAATACGCTTCTGCAAAAACCTTAACTTCCGCCTTAAAGCACAATCGATATAATATCGCAGCATCAATGTCCTCACTCACAGGGATTCGTATCCTAGATATTATCTGTCCGGTATCAATTCCATCATCCATCAAATGACACGTTGCACCGCAATCCCTATCATACAAGAACGCAGCATTAATCGGATTTCTGCCTTTCAAATCCGGGAGATATGACGGATGTACGTTCACATACAATGCTTTTTTCATTCTGCTTATTGGCAGAATATATTCGCATCCATTTGAAACCAACACATCAAACTCTGTTTTCTCAATTTCATCAAGCAGTTCCTTTTTACTGGAGACAGCTTCATAATCAATATAAGGATCTTTCTCTAATGTATGATGTAAAAAAGAGCCCTCCATAACCCATACTCTCGTTATGTTCAAACCCATACGCAGCATTTCTTCCAGCACATATCCACGGCTCCCTGTAAATACATACTTTTTATTATCACTTTTTCCCATTTAATCTCCTATCATGCCATTACGCATTGCGTATAATACAATCCGCCATTCTCTGCATATCGTCCACATCGTATCTTTGATCAATCGGAAAGCAAAGCACATTCTGATATATCTCATCTGCTTCTTTACAGACAGGCGGCAGGGAGGATGGCCTGGGCCACACAACTGGGGCATAAATAGCTTCTTCCCTTAAAGCTTTCTGCAGTGCATCTCGATTCGGATGTATGACGGCAAGATATAATGGTGTCACCCCTTCTGCCAACTCACCCGTCAATATCTTCAAAGTACGGATACCTTTTAGCCGTTGATACACAGTGCGATAATTCGCCCTGCGTTTATTCCGCATCCATTCTACGTCCAGACTTGCCTGTATGCTTTCCGATACCAGACTGATCTTATAATACTCCTTCTGTGCACCTAGCATCTTTTCGGCTGATTGGTATTGTTCCAGGAAATCCTCTTTCTTTCCTTCTCCCTTTGCCATATACTCATATTTCAAATGACTTGCTGACAGCCTTGTTTTCTCATGCTCCTTATCTGTGACCACTGGTCTATTCTGAAACATTCCTTCTCTGCATAGAGCATATCCCCCATCCAGAACTCCCGTCCATTTACGCAGACTTCCAGTATAATAGTCTACTGGGAAATCATTTACATTACTATAAAGACAATGCGTCTTATCCTCAATAAAAACAACCCCTTTCTCCAGGAATTCCTCTATAACCTCTCTGCATCTGCTAAATGTATCAAAACCAAAATATCTATGGAAAAGAACTACACTTGCCCTGCTATGTAATAATGCATTCCTAAATGCATCTGGTTCCGTCTTCAGTTCCAAACCAATCGAATAACATGATACGCAATAATTACGTTTCATAAATGGCTCAATAACAGTATGGCAGGTATATGGCGGTATCAGCGCTCTCCTTTGCATCCCGGGATTTCTGTCCTGGATTGTGTCAAGAATAAAACCTTCTGCTGCTCGCCCGCTGGATAATAAGACCATATCGTTTCCGCATGCCCCATACCTATCCAGCCTAACTTTCGCATTCTGACGATATTTTTCTCTTGGATCCAGCCAGAAATCGCTACCAATCTCCCTCTGCACGCATAATCCTCCGTTCCACGTTCAACGGTCTATGGGATATACAATCCTTTCCATCCACCCAAACATGCAGTTGTCCAGTGTTATCCGGGATTGCCTGGGTCATATCCACAATATCCTTTCGCATAAGTACATCGGCCACTGTCTTCAATATAATCTTAACATCTCCAATAAACGAGATGTTATCTACATACTCTAAATCATACCCAAATATCTCATCCCAGGAAATAAAATTTCGTCCACTTACCTGTGCCAACCCTGTAAGCCCAGGACGAATCCTATGACGCCGATGTTCTCGTTCAGTATAGTATGGCAAATACTCCACCAGCAAAGGCCTTGGTCCAATAAGGCTCATATCCCCCTTTAATATATTAAAGAGTTCCGGCAATTCATCAAGACTTGTTGACCTTAACCATTTTCCAAACTTTGTAAGTCTTATTTCATCCGGAAGAAAGTTTCCTTCCGTATCCCTCGCATTTGTCATAGTGCGAAACTTATATAGCTTAAATACCTTTTCGTCTTTTCCCGAACGTTCCTGAGTGAACAATACTGGACTGCCCAACTGGATATGTACCATTACAGCAAGCAATAAATACAGCCACCAAAAGAATATAAATCCTACCAATGCACATAAAATATCCAGCCAGCGTTTAAAGAATCTCTCGTATAATCCGCATGGCTTATGTACATTGCTGTTCTGTGTCTTTCTTTCAGTGTCTAAAAGCTTCCTTTTGATTCCTTTTCGGTTTTTCTTCATAATCTCTCGACCATATTTCGATTTATCCAAAACAACCTCTGACTATCTCAATCACTTTGTTCTGCTGTTCTGCTGTCATCTTATTATCACTCGGCAGGCACAACCCTCTCTCGAAGATATCCGCACCTACATCCGCGATTGCACCTTTGTCTATATATGCGTTCGACCTTGCCCTTCCGCTCCCGTCCTTCGTGATGAACGGGTTCATCCGGTATACCGGCTGCAGATGCATCGGCTTCCAGATCGGGCGGCCTTCCGCATTGTGTTCTGCCAGCTTCTCCAGGATCTGTGTCGGGCAGCTCTTCCCCTTCTCCGGCACATACAGCGATTCCTTCTCTCCCCGTACCTGCCTGCACATGGCCTCCTTATCGATCACCAGACAGCTCAGCCAGAAGTTCGGCTCCATCTCCCCCTCTATGTACGGGTTCATCTTCACCGGCAGGTCCCTGAAGCCTTCCCTATACCGCATATAGATCTCTTTCTTCTGCCGGATATGCTCTTCCAGATATCCGAACTGACCCCTCACGATCCCCGCGATGATGTTGCTCATCCGGTAGTTGTATCCCAGCTCCTCATGCTGGTACCACGGCGCTGCCTCCCGGCTCTGCGTCGACCATTTCCGCGCCTTGTCCGCCGCTTCCCTGTCATCCGTTAGAAGCATCCCGCCTGAACTTCCAGTGATGATCTTATTGCCGTTGAAGGAGATCGCATTATAGATGCCGAAGTTCCCGGTCTGAATCCCCCTGTAGGTCGCCCCCAGGGACTCCGCTGCATCCTCCACCAGCAGTGCCCCGTGCCTCTTGCAGACCTCCTGGATCTCGTCTAGCCTCGCAGGCGTCCCATACAGATTAGCCAGTACCACCAGCTTCACATCCGGATAGATCCCAAAGGCTTTCTCCAGTGCTTCCGGATCCATGTTCCAGGTCTCATATTCCGAGTCGATGAAGACTGCCTCACCGCCCTCATACGCCACCGGGTTCACCGTGGCGTCGAATGTCATGTCCGAGCAGAACACCTTATGCCCCTCCAGGGTTCCGTGCCCTGCCTCGGGCTGGCCGTACAGCCGCTCCCCTGCCAGCTTTACCGCCAGGTGGAGGGCCGCCGTCCCGCTGGACAGTGCCACCGCACTGCCGCAGCCTATGTACTCCTTCGCCAGTCTCTCCAGTTCCGTCAGGTTCTCACCTACCGTACTGACCCAGTTCTTTTCAATGGCTTCTGTTACGTATCTCAGTTCATCCCCATGCATGGTCGGAGACGAAAGCCATACCTTTTCCTTAAATGCTTCCATAATAAAAGCTTCCGCTGAAACTTTCCCCTATAAGGGGAAACAATTCCAACGGAGGGTCTTCCTCACTTTCACTTTGTTTTATCCCGCTGGCCGGTACGTCGGCACCAGTTCCTTCACCATGGCCCGGATCCGTGCATTCTCATCTCTATTGGCTACTTCATAGAGCTCATCCAGCTTCTCCGCCAGCCATTCCCTGTCAAATTCGATCGGCTTCCCGATATGGATCAGCCTGTTGGGCGTATCCTGCAGTCCTTCCTCTCCCATCAGGAGCTCCTCATACAGCTTCTCGCCGGGTCTCAATCCGGTAAATTCGATTGGAATATCCACGTAGGGCTCATACCCTGAAAGCCTTATCAGGTTCTCCGCCAGGTCCAGGATCTTCACCGGTTTTCCCATATCCAAGACGAAGATCTCTCCGTCCTTCGCGTAAGCCCCGGCCTGTAACACTAAGGAGACTGCCTCCGGGATCGTCATGAAATACCTTATGATATCCGGGTGCGTCACCGTCACCGGCCCTCCCGCCTCGATCTGCTTCTTAAATAGCGGGATCACCGATCCATTGCTCCCAAGAACATTCCCGAACCGCACCGCCACAAAGTCTGTCTCCGACCTTGCATCCATCATCTGTACCACCATCTCGCACAGCCTCTTGCTGGCTCCCATGATGTTCGTCGGATTCACCGCCTTGTCCGTACTGATCAGTACAAACCGCTTTGTCCCATACTTGTCCGCCGCCTTCGCCGTCTTATAAGTTCCGAACACGTTGTTTTTGATGGCCTCACATGGGCTGTCCTCCATCAGTGGCACATGCTTGTGCGCCGCTGCATGGTACACGATGTCTGGGCGGTAAGTGGAGAACACACTCTCCATCCGGTGCGTGTTCCGCACCGAACCGATCAGCACCACCAGGTCCAGTTCCGGATGGCTCTTCTTCAGTTCCTGCTGAATGTCATAGGCATTGTTCTCGTATACGTCGAAGATGACCAGTCTCTTCGGGTTATGCCCTGCGATCTGCCTGCACAGCTCGCTCCCGATGGAACCTCCTCCTCCCGTCACCAGGATGGTCTTCCCGCTGACATAGCCGATGATCTCATCCAGGTTCACACGGATCGGCTCCCGGCCAAGCAAGTCCTCGATCTGCACCTCCCGAAGCTTTGAGACGCTTACCTCGTCATTCAACAGCTGGTAGATTCCCGGCAGGATCTTCACCTTGCAGTCCGTCTTCTGGCAGATATCGATGATATCCTTCCTGGACTGGGCGGAAGCCGAGGGCATGGCGATGTAAATCTCATCCACCCGGTATTTCTCCGCCAGCTTCGGGATATCGTACCGGTTCCCCTCAATTGGAACACCGTTTAAGATTTTCCCAATCTTGTTCCTATCGTCATCTACAAAGCAGACCACCGTATCATTGACAAAGCTGCTGGTGTGGATCTCCTTCAGGATGACAGCGCCGGAAGTCCCCGCTCCCGCGATGAGGATCCGCTTTCCGTTCCTCTTATCCTTATAGAACCGCTGGCCCAACAGGGACATATAGATCCGGTAGGAGAGCCGGACCGCGAGGGTCGCCCCGCACAGCAGCGTAAAAGATATGAGGAAGTAGCTCCTGGGTACGGATAGCTGCAGGAGCATCATCCCGGCGACCTGAAGGAGGGATGAGAGTCCGCAGACTCCTATGATGTTCAACGCCTCCCGGACGCCCGCTACGCTCCACATGGTTGCGTACAGCTTGCGCACAAAAAAGACCGCCAGTGTGGCGACTATGTAACAGGGCAGATAAGAGGATACTGCTTGTATGTAATTAGTTGGGACCCTTGCCCAGGTCAGATCGAATCGGATCAGCAGACCCAGAAAGGCAGACAGGCAGATGACAGCCACATCTATGGCCATCAGCACCAGCATCCTCACCCTCTTATCCTTTGGTAGATATCTGTTCATAAATACTGTCTTTTCTCCCTCATCCCATCGCCCTCAGGGAACCCTGCATCTCCTCCGCGTCCTCATTCAGATAGATCCCCAGCGCCGCCGTAGTCTCCTCACCCAGCAGCTTCAGGCGGATGATGGCAAACCTCTTCTTAAAGCCGTACCTCTCCACCTTCTCTTCACAGGAAGACAGCGGGCCTTCCACACGGAACACATGCCCCATCCCGTCTGTGGACACATAGGAAAGCTTCACCACATGGTCTTGATCCTGAAGCTTCTCCAGGAAAGCCTCTTCTTCCCCGTCCATGGGAAAGATAGAGAACTCCCCGTCAGCCAGCAGGCGGGACACCACCGGGACCTGCTCCAGGTACCGGAAAAGAGTCCCCGGTTCACCGCAGGTCAGGAACACGAGGCCGGGAAACAGCACTTCCCTATGAAGGATGTTCCTCCGTTCCCGCCGCCAGAGGCGTTCATGGAGGATGACAAAACAATCCTCATACAGCTGCGGAGGGATGACCCTGCGGATCAGTCCCGCCAGTTCTTCCTCCCTGCCGGCCCAGGTCTTCAGCGCGTACCATCTCATGTTCCTTCCCCTCCTTCCTGTCTGCTCCCCATCTGTCCACAAAACGGATGGGGAGCAGCCGACCATCTTTTCAGGCAATACTTTCGGGCAATAAAATAGCCCGGCATCCCGCCAGGCATCTGCATCCGAACGTTCCAATCCGTTTGGACCGTTCTTTTTATCCTATTTATTTCTTCTATTTCTAACGCTTCTGATAACAGACTCACTTCTTCATCATCACCGGCCGCTACCATCCCGTATCAGATATCCGAATCAGGAAAGGTAAGCTTCGCCATCCCGGCGGCCCTGCAGACTGCCCCCGAGCATGGCTTTACCGCGGCAAGCCGCAGTCGGTGTGACCCCTTTCCGGAAGATGTGGCCTTCAGACCCGACGCCTTCCAGTCCGGTTTTGTACGGAGAAAGAATGAGGCGTATGCTTCATCCCTTCTTAAAGCGAGAGCAACATTTTGTATGAAAATGTTGCTCTCAAATTACGTTGTTAATGATAACACGTTTCCTAATACATTTCAAGTCTTTTTCCTTAGAAAAAAATTGATAATTTTTTAAGTTTTTCCTATTTTTATTCTCATCTGAATGGATTTCCGTTTTATATTTACTGACAAATTCTGCCATTCCACCGGAATAAACCGTCTAATACCAGGAAATTTCCCTCGATTTGCTGCATTTTAGGGCTAAATAAGAGCAACATTTTCATACAAATTGTTTCTTCTCTCTAATGTCTGAAAGAACAAACATCCGTAATCAATCCCATTTTAATTTTTGATAGATTAACAGATACCAAACTGAATTCGCGGCATACCGAATCCGGCGACTGACTGGCGTCTTCATAAGACACCTCGTCAGTCAGCCGAATGATCCCTCACAGGAATCGCATGATTGTTTAAAAACACAATACTTTCAAACACATTCGCAATTCCTGCCGGTCGCAAGCGGTGAATAGGCAAGCGGAGAATAGACAGAACCTGCTTATGCGTTCGGTAAATTTCAGCCTGTCATTGACCTGAACACGTCATGACGCTTCGTCGCTGATTCCGCCCAAACCCGTCACGCATGGGCGATATCCGTATACTCCGCAATCTCCCGGCTGACGGTGCACAGATCGTCCACATTCATATCGTGGAGTCTCTTATGACCGGTAATTCTGGCAAAGGTCCGCAGCTCCTCCAGGCTCACGTTCAGGAAATTGGCGACCCGCTGAGCGGACGCCTCGATGTCAAAACGTTTCCGCAGTTCCGGATCCTGGGTGGCCATTCCCACCGGGCACAGCCCGCTGCCGCAGATGCGGTACTGCTGGCAGGCCGCCGCGATCATGGCCGCGGAGGCAATGGCCACGGCGTCAGCGCCCATGGCAATCGCCTTGGCAAAATCAGAGGAGACTCTGAGCCCGCCTGTGATCACCAGCTGAATGTCCGCTCCCGCCGCGTTCAGATATTTCCTGGCACGGTGAAGGGCGTAGACGGTAGGAACGCTGGTTGAGTCGCGAACCAGCCTGGGGCTGGCGCCGGTCGCGCCGCCCCGGCCGTCGATGGTGATGAAATCCGGCTCCGCGTAAACACAGTATTCCAGATCTCTCTCAATTCTTCCGGCCGCTATCTTAATGCCGATCGGCCGGCCCTCCGAAGCGATCCGCAGCCAGTTGACCATATCTTTCAGATCTTCTTTGCTGTTGATCTCCTCAAATTTCGATGGGCTGATGACGTCCTTTCCCATAGGTTTGTTGCGTATCCTGCTGATTTCCGGCGTCACCTTCCCGCCGGGGAGATGGCCTCCCATGCCGGGCTTGGTGCCCTGTCCGATCTTTATCTCAATCGCGTCCGCTTTCTGAAGATTTTCCGGAGTCACGCTGTATTTGTTCGGCACGTACTCAAAAATGTACCTGGCGGCGGCCGCCATTTCCTCCGGCAGAATACCGCCCTCACCGCTGCACATGGCGGAACCGGCCATGGCGGTCCCTTTGGCCAGGGCTATCTTGGTCTCTCTGGACAGAGCGCCGAAAGACATGTGAGAGACATACACCGGGTTCTGGAGAATCAGCGGCTTCTTCGCGTGCCTGCCAATCACCGTCTCGGTGTCTACCGGCTCATGTTCCATAAGCGGCGGAGGGTTCAGCTGTGCCCCCAGAATCAGAATATCATCCCAGGAGGGCATAGGCATTCTGGTGCCCATGGCCTCGATGATTGACTTCCCTGTAACGGCCATCTGATGAATCTCTTTCATATACCGGCAGGTTTCGTCCCGCCGGGCGTACTCCGCAGGATAATCCAGCGGATTTCCGGAACCGCCGCCTTTTTCGGGACGCGCCACCGATGCATCCGGCCCTGCTTTCTTTCCTGCATTCGTCCCTGTTTCCTTTCCGGCTTCCGCGACGGCGTCCTCCCCGGACACTTTCTCAAATACAGAAACCGGCTGCCTGCACATGGGACACGCCTCCAGCTCCGAGAAAGGCCGCCCCTCTTTTGCCTCATCATACTCGTACCCGCATACACTGCATTTCCACACTGCCATAATCCCGCTCCTTTCCAGACTCTTTGTCTTTTCTTTTTATCAGACTGATCCGTTCCAGCCCGGTGAAACAATATTTTCCATAAAAAAGTGACACAATATTTTCCATAAAAATATTATAACACGATTTTCATAAGAAAAATAGTAATTTTTATTATTTTAAAGAACCCAAAAAGAAACCGGCAGAAAATATCTTTCCTTTCCTGCCGGTTTCCTCTTAAATTAGTTTCCTAATTAATTTACATAGAAGCTTTTTATCTCTTACACCTCAAAAATCAGATCGCCGTAGCTGGGGAACGGCCACAGATCCTTATCTACGATCATTTCCAGCTTATCCGCCGGGGCGCGGAGGGCCGCCATGGCCGGAACCACCTTGTCATGGTAAGCGTGAGCGCACTCGCAGGCATTTTCAATCGCAAGGCACTTCTCTGTGATATCCTCCAGACCGGCCAGCGCCACCTTCATATCGGAAAGCAGGGCCGACGTCTCTGTCAGCAGCTCCGTCTGAACGCTTACATCCGCCTCCGGGCAGGCAGCTTTCACCTTGCACAGGGATTCCGCCAGCTCCGTTGTGTACTTGATGACTGCCGGGATAATCTGCTTGCCGGCCATGTCGATCATGGTCTTGGCCTCAATGTTGATCGCCTTGGCGTAGGTCTCATACTCAACCTCCGCGCGGGATTCCAGCTCTGCTCTGGTGAACACGCCGAAGGTCTCGTACAGTTTCACAGCCTTTTCCGTCGTGATGGCCGGAATCGCGTCAACCATGGAGCGGATGTTGGGAAGTCCTCTTCTCTCCGCCTCGGCAACCCACTCGTCGGAATAGCCGTTGCCGTTGAAAATGACTCTCTGGTGGTCCGCCAGCAGGTTCTTGATCATGTCATGAACGGCAGAATCGAAATCCTCTGCCTTCTCCAGCTCGTCGGCCGCTTCCTTAAAGGCCTCGGCCACGATGGTGTTCAGAACCACATTGGGCGGAGCGATGGAGTCGGAAGAACCTACCATACGGAACTCAAACTTATTGCCGGTGAACGCGAAGGGCGACGTTCTGTTGCGGTCGGTCGCGTCTTTATCCAGGTTGGGCAGCGTGGCAACGCCGGTGGAAAGGGTGCCGCCCTTCTTGGAGTGAGTCGCCTCGCCGGTGCTGCACAGCTGATTGATAACGTCCTCCAGCTGGTCGCCTACGAAGATGGAAATAATGGCCGGCGGCGCCTCGTTGGCGCCAAGACGGTGATCGTTTCCTACGTCAGACGCGGATTCACGAAGCAGGTCCGCATGCTTGTCGATGGCCTTCATGATGCAGCCCAGAACCAGAAGGAACTGAATGTTCTCATGGGGCGTATCGCCGGGGTTCAGCATATTGATGCCGGTGTCGCTGGTCAGGGACCAGTTATTGTGCTTGCCGGAACCGTTGACGCCTGCGAAAGGCTTCTCATGCAGCAGGCAGGTCATCCCGTGACGGCCGGCGACCTTCTTCAGGGTCTCCATCACCATCTGGTTATGGTCTACTGCCAGGTTCGCCTGATCATAGATCGGAGCCAGCTCATGCTGCGCCGGAGCCACCTCGTTGTGCTGGGTCTTGGCGGTAACGCCC
>CANQSK010000103.1 GCA_947626475.1 uncultured Lachnospiraceae bacterium | reverse complement strand
GATATCGATGAGGGGACCGCCGCCCTGCAGGGCCTTGTTGGGGAATACGCCCCAGGTGGGAACGGCGCGTCTTCTGACGGCGTGAGCCTTGCCGTAGTAAATATCTCCCAGATCGCCGGCGTCGCAGGCCTTCTTTAAGTTCTGAACCTCGGGACGGAACCGGTTCTGATAGCCGATGGTAAACTTCTTGCCGGACTTCTTCCAGGCGTCGATCATCTTCTGAGCGTCGGCTGTGCAGTGAGCCATGGGCTTCTCGCACATTACATGCTTTCCGGCCTCAAAAGCGGCTACGGTAATGGGGCAATGGGCCACGTTGGGAGTCAGAACATGAACCACGTCAATGTCTGGATCCTTCAGAAGCTGGTTGTAATCGGTGTAGACCTTGGCGTCCTTCGTGCCGTACTCCGCGGCTGCCTTGGCTGCTCTCTCCTCAACCGTATCGCAGAAGGCCACAACATCACACAGATCGCTCTGGCTCTTCAAAGCCGGCAGATGCTTGTTGTTGGCGATGCCGCCGCATCCGATGATTCCTACCTGTAACTTTCCGTTCTTCATAGTGAAAATCCTCCTTGTCATCTATGTTCCGGCGTGCCCGCTCCCGGCGGACACGCCAAAGATTGCGTTATTTCTCGATCTGCTTGGTCATCAGTGCCACAAAATGCTTCAGCTGCTCCTCGGAGTCGATGGTCTCGTCAAAATGATGGCCCTCGTACTCGCTGGCGATGTAGCCCTTGTATCCAAGGCGCTTGATCTCAGCTACCAGCTCCTCGAAGGGGATGCAGACATCGTGATCGTCGTTGTCCAGATAATAGAACTTGCCGTGGATATAGAAGGCGCAGTCCATCACATCCTTCAGCTGCTCGATCCTGGCCGGAGCGCTGAACTTGGCGAACATCTCTTCCGCTGTATGCTTCTCGATCTCGTTGAAGTCGCCGTTCTCCACCAGGGAGTAGTCTCCGCCGTTTTTGTGGATCTCTACGATCTGAGCCAGCTTATCCTCACGGCATCCGAAGGAGATGGCCTGATCCAGGTACAGCTTGTGAGGCATGGTCTGGAAAATGCTGAAGTCCGGAACGAAGCCCAGCCAGCCCTTGCCTTCATTCTTCATGATCTCAAAATACTCTTTCCACACCGGAACCGCCGGATGATGGGGATGATGCATCTCAATGGTCAGCTTCACGCCCAGCTCCTTACAGTAAGGGATCATGGCCCGGAAAATCTTGGGAGTAATGGCGTGCTGGGTCCTCACCAGGGGGAATCCGGCCTTCTTGGCGTAGATCAGATCGTTGACTGTAAACTGAATGATCTCTTCCTCGGTCAGGTCACGGTCGCTGCGGATGCCCATGTCGATGTAGGCGCTCCAGCAGACCGGCTCCAGCTCATATTTCGCAAGAAGGGCTTTAAACTCAGCCAGCCACTCATCTGTGGGATAAGGATACTGGGGAACCATCTGGGCGGCTACGATCTCAACGCCGCGATAACCCATATCTCTCGCCTTCTTCAGAATGCCTTCCAGATCCAGTTTCTCGTGAATGTACTCGGTAGAAAAGCTATAGAGGGAAATTCCTAATTTGATATCGCTCATGTTCGATTCCATCCTTTCTTATTCTGCAATTTTCGTTTCGGTAACGTCGCTGTCCAGCACAAGATACTGCCCGAAATATCCGGTGTAGGGAACCCTGTGCTTCATATAGACGCGAAGCTTATGCTCTCCGGAAGGAATCCCGCCGTCCTGTCTCACGAAAACCGTAGCCGGAGTCCGCACGAACCAGTACTCCTTGAAGCACTCCTTCAGCTCGGACAGCAGAAAATCCTTGCCGTTCAGCTTGAAGGAAATCTTTCCGGCCGGAATCTCCTCATCATCTACGAAAAACTTCAGATCCTCGATGCAGCTTAAGAACGCTCCGCGGTAGGACGGATATTTGATCTGGAACTCATAACCGATCACAACATCGCCGACTGCCACGTTCTTCATGTTGCTCTTGCAGATTAAAATCTTGTTATACGCCTGAAAATCCATTCTGTATGCCTCCTTAATTTATTAAAATTACTCCTTCACTCCCCGGCTTTCCCAAGCCGATTTCCCCCTATGGGGACCGGCGGTTTTACCCGCCTCTCAGTCCAGCTTCACCGACTGATGGGTTCTGGCCGACTCCCGGATGGCGTCCATGATGCAGAGCACCCGGCGGACCTCCGGCAGCTTGACCGCGTAATCCTCCAGACCCTTTCTCGCCCTCAGATAGTTGACGAAGAAATCCTTGTGCTCCGTATGGATCTCCGGCAGCGGCTCCTCATAGAGCAGGCCAGGCTCCGGTTCTCCGAAGCTTCTGGTAGGTCCTGCGGAAGTCATGGTCAGTCTTCCCGGCACGCTCTGAAGCAGATGAGTGGTCCTGACGATCTTTCCCTCGGTGTTCCCCTGGGCCCGGAATGTACCGTCGATGACGGCGCTTCCCGTAGTCCCACCGATAAACCAGGCTCTCTTCGGCGTCAGATAATAGGTGCCCAGCTCGTTCTCATACTCGAAAATGATCTTGAAGTAATCGTCTACATTGGCGTTGATCACATTTTTCATATCCGCATAGACGGTCAGAGGTTTGGAATCCACCATCTGAATGATCTGGTCGATCAGATGAACGCCCCAGTCGTAAAGCATTCCGCCGCCCAGCTCCGGGTACACATGCCAGTCGTGCATGTTGCCGTTGAAGCCGTACAGCTGGGATTTGATGATGTAGATGTCTCCCAGAAGCTTCCGGTCATAGACCTCCTTCATGGTGCGGTAATCCACATCCCACCGTCTCTGCTGGTGAATGGTCATATGTACGCCGGCCTTCTCAACGGCCTCCACCATCTGGTCAAATTCCGCCACCGTCATGGCAGCCGGCTTTTCGCAGATGATGTCCTTGCCTGCCGCGGCGCATTTCTGAACCATGGTCAGGTGAAGGGTGTTGGGCACGGAAATGATGACCGTATCAAAATCCGCTCCCGCGATCATTTCATCTGCGTCCTTCCATGTGGTCACTCCTTCCGGCGCGTCTGCAAGCTGCTCATCCGCAATGTCGCAGACTGCCGTCAGCTGGATCTCGTCTTTAAAATGGGCCAGCAGCATGTTGGCATGCTCATGTCCCATAAAGCCGAATCCGATAATTCCCATTTTCATCATAATTCACACCTCTGTTTTTGCGGCGCGGCCGCCGTGACGGCGGCCCCTCGCGCCTCATTGATTTATTCGTTGCATTCCTTCCAGAAATCCACGGCGATCCGCATCAGAGTCGTGGTCTCCCACAGGCTGTGCCTTGCCAGTGTCTGAGCGAAGGTAGCGTCCACAGGCTTTCCGTGATGAAGCCTGGGAACGGTCTTTCCGTCCTTAAACTCCGCTCCGATCCAGAAGGTCACCCGCTCCTCGTAGGCATTGCCCACCAGACGGTAGTAGCAAAGCTCCGTCACGTAAAGGGGCTCTCCATCCGGGTTGTGGAGGGGCTTACAGAATGTGTTGGCTCCCGTCAGACCGATGCAGTTCTTATCGCCGGACCCTACGTTCAGTCCCACCTTCTCCGCATCCAGACCTTCCGTAAACTGGATCAGGCTCATGCCGGTACCTGTATCCTCAATAGCGTATCCCATACCGTGACGGATATGGGCGCCGGGGCACCACACCTTGTAGTACAGATCTTTGGGCGGATTGAAATTCTCAATGAAATTGGCCATCACTTCGGCGGTCACGCCCTCATAGGTGGTAGTCGCCGTGGCAAAGGCGATTCCGTTGGGCAGAATACAGTAGCCGTTTCTCACCGGGCAGCAGCCTGGCACATCCATGTTGGCGGCGTAATCCTCAATGAGAAATGCCTTCGCCGGATCCATGGGAGTGTCAAACTCCACCTGGGCCAGATCGTCCTTATCCGGCATGGCCTGCCCCATGTAGTAATACTTCGCGTAAGGGGACTGCTTCTCTTCCTCCGTCAGATCGGTGGTCAGATCGTAAAGCTCACTGTAATGGTCCCTGTCCGGCAGAGGAAGCCTGCAGTGCTTGGGAAAGGGGATCGGCCGCTCATGGTCTACTTCAATGTCCCACTTCCACTCGTCCGATGTATCAAACTTCATCCTTTCTTCACTCCTTTTCTCATTTCTTAATGTTTCCGTAGCTGTTGGGGTCCGGCTCAAAGACGCCCGGGTTAAACTGAGCGTATGGGGCCTTCAGCTCTTTCAGGTTCTTGATGGTTCCCGCAGGCTGCGCCTGGGTCTTGATCTCCGTGGAGTGCTCCAGCTTGCCGCCCCATTTCAGACGGGAACGCTTCTGCTCCTCCTCGGTGAAATGAACCTTGATCTTTCCGTCCACAACCTCCAGGGTTCCGTGGCTTCCGCAGACCACGCAGTCAACAGTCTTCGCGTCGTGGGAGACCTGGAGCATCCTGGTATGGCAGATGGGGCAGACGCCCTCCTCGTCGCCTCTCCATTTGATCCGCTCTTCCTCGGTCTCCGCGTTCAGGGAATCCACGATATTCTGACCAACCTTAGTCATGCGCTCCATCATCTCCGGATAACCCAGTACGGACTCATGAGCCATGGCTCCGTAATATTCCACCGTATCTACCACGTCGATGCCGATGGGGAATGTAAATTCATACATCATGGGCAGTGTCAGCGCGATCCAGTTCTCCGTCATGGCGCCGCCTACGGAGATCAGAGCAGCCGTGCGCTTCTTGAAGGTTCTGGCATCCGGGAGCTCCGCTTCCGGTCTTCCCTCAGCCATGCCCTTATCATAAAGGGCCTTGCGGAACGTAATGTCATGGCTGGGTCCGATCCGGTCGCAGATGGTCTTGAACCGGCCTGTCACAGAGGTTTCGTAGGTGGGGCATGCCAGAATGACCGCATCGGACTGCATCAGGCACTCATCCAGGATATCGAAATCATCGTGACGCACACAGTAGCCTCTGCCCTTTTCCATGATCATTCCCACAGTGCAGGCGATACATCCGGTGCAGTTGGAGACATTCAGATCATCCCCGCGCATGAACGCTACCTCGAATCCTGCTTTCTCGCATTCCATCAGGGCCTGCTTTACCATGATGTCGCAGTTGCTCATCTTTCTTCCGAAAGAGATTCCTAACACTTTTTTAGCCATGTTGCTTATCCTCCTTAAAAATGGTTACTACCAATGTGTTGTATCAAGTATAGTATATCCGACACAAAATTTATCTTCATTTATTGTCCTGTCTGCGGCGATTTTCTTTACATTTATTATCAAAAAACGTTTTTCCGGCTTTTAGGGCAAAAATCGGTATGAAATAATTGTCTTTTTATTCCAAATGTGATAGGATAATAACAAAACCATTCCGAAAGACAAGGAGAACCGCCATGCCCTACATGCTGGACAATCCCTTTACCCGGATCGATACGATCTCGGTTCAGGGGGAATTTACGAAAAAAGACAGTGAGATCCTGTTTCTGATCATACTCCAGGGAGCTCTGAACGTGGAGCTGAACGGCCAGCCCTTCGCCGCGGGCAGCGAGGACGTGCTACTGGCCATGCCCTCCGACCGGCTTCATATCCTGGGCAGCGGCACCAACATGGTGCAAGTCATAAACATGAAAAGCAGCTTTTTCGCCCAGGGGCAGAATGAACATCTGGGCTTTTATGTGTGCAATTCCGTCCTGGACCGGGAGCGGGACTACACGCCTCTCAGAAGGATGCTGGCTCAGATTGCCTTAAACTCCCGCTACCACTCCAGCGTCCGCCTGATCAAAACCATGGAACTGGCCTATTCCCTTCTCTACTATTTAAATACCTATCACTACGTCCTGGACATGAACGGCAGTGACAGCTCCCGCTACCAGACCAGGACCTCCGTCATCCTCTCTTATATCGAGATGAATTACATGGATGATATCTCTCTGGACATGCTGGCCAAGACCGTCTATCTGACGCCTGCCTACCTGTCCCGTTTTTTCAAAAAACAGCTTGGTGTGAATTTTTATGAATACCTGAAGAAAGTCCGCCTCCGCCACGCAGTGGAAGAACTGCGGGAGACGGACCACAAGATCATTGATATCGCTATCGCCAACGGTTTTTCCGGGGCCACCGTGTTCAACCGGGTCTTCCAGGAGACTTACCACATTTCCCCCAAACAGTACCGGCTCCAGGCCGCCGCGGAGGAGTCCCGGGAGGACGTCCGGTTTGAGCTGCCGCCGGAGGCCAAAACCATCGCCGCCCGCAGGCTCCAGGTCCTGTCCGACACCGGTGCCGACGAGGAGGACATCCTGTACCCCTCCACCGCCAAATATTCCGTCGGAAACATTCAGAAAAGCCGGAAGATCATCCCCATCTGGAAGCAGGCCGTCAACATCGGCTTCATCGACACCCAGAACAGCGCCCTCCTTCAGTCCCAGCTGCGGGATATCCAGAGGGACGTGGGCTTTCAGTACGGCCGCCTGGAGGGCATACTGACCAGCCATCTGATGCCTCGGCTTTCCGACGGCAACTACAACTTCACCTACTTTGACCGGCACATCGAGATGCTCCTGTCCGTTAATCTGACGCCCTACCTGGATCTGTCGGAGAGCGCCCTGTATTTCTTTACGCCCAAGATCATCTACACCCACAACAAACAGACCAGGGGATACAATTTCGCCACACGGAGAGAATACGCGGACAAGGTGCGGGCGCTGATCAAGCACTGCATCAATATTTACGGAATCTCCCAGGTAGAGCGCTGGATCTTCGAGATCGGCTACCTTCACGATGAGTATCTGAGCCCTTCGGAGACTCCCGATGATTTTGCCTCCCGCTTCAAGGCCAGCTATCAGGACATAAAAAAACTCCTCCCCGCCGCACAGGTGGGAGGAATCGTCTACAATACCGCCATGGGAAATGACTTCTTTATCCGTCTTCTGGACGCTTTGGAGCGGCACCAGACGCGGCCGGACTTTATCTCCATCAGCATTTTCCCCAGAGAGATCCTTCCTACGGCCGCCCATTCCCCGGGAGGGGACCACACCAGGTTCTCCGCCAACCCCAACTACGCCATCGAGCAGCTGCGGGCAGCCAAGGGGATTCTGGCCTCCCGGCCATTTTTCAATCAGCGGATCTTCGTGGCAAGCATCGGCACGGATATCCAGATGCGCAACCAGACCAACGACACCTGCTACCAGGGCACATTTCTGGCCAAGGTCATTACGGAATTTCTGGACCTGGTCGACCTGATGGCCTACTGGCAGCTGTCCGACCTAAACATTGAATCCCCGGACGTAAGGTATCCCTTTTTCGGCGGCTCCGGCCTTCTGAGCATCGACGGCATCCCCAAGCCGGGATACTTTGTCCTGAAGAATTTCAGCCAGTTCCGGGAGCAGCTGGTGGAGAAGGGGCGGAACTATTTTATCTGCAGCAACGCCATCAATACCTACTCCATTGTGCTGTTCAACTACGTCCATCCGAAGGACCCGGTCTACCTGGGAGAATCCGGCCCCGCCTCCCCGGACACGGTCTACTCCGCCTTCAAGGATTCGCCTACGGAGGACATTACCATTTACCTGGACAATCTGGTGTCCGGGCAGTACAAGATCATCTCCACCACCATCAACCGCAGAAACGGCAGCGTCCTGGACAGCCTGATCCACTACGGTCTTTCCGCCAACATTCAGGCCGAGGACATCGTGCATCTGAAAGAGATGGTCCACCCTGTCACCATGTCCAATATGGAAGATATTCAGAACGGGCACATGGAGTTTCACGTTCAGCTCCTGCCCCATGAGGTAAGATTCTACAAGATCACCAGGCAGCTGTAATTCAGCCGGTCCGCCGGATACGATGAGTCAGGCACGGAATGCCGGATGCGGACCGCCGGCGCGAAAATTATGGCGCTCATCACGGACGGCACTGGCCGCAGGGCTCATATCCCATGGCGATCACTTCTTCCCGGCTGCCGGTGAAATACAATTTGTTCCTTTCGCTCATCCTGCTCACTCCGGGACAAGCGGGATAATGGAATTTGTTCGTGCGGGTGTTCAGGACGTATTCCGCCTTTTCCCCGGCGGCAGCTGCTTCCCCGCCGCTTCCAGTGACGGCTGCCTCCCCGCCGCTTCCGGCGCCGGGATCACAGGAAAAGCTCACCGCTTTTCCGTCGCTGACACAGATAATGCTGCCCTGCAGGTCCGTGCGGTAGACCTTCGCTCCGGCGGCGTCCAGACGGTCCAGAACCTCCGCCGCCGGATGGCCGTAGGGATTGTCCGCTCCCACGGAGATCACCGCGTATTCCGGCATAACTCTGCCAAGAAACAGCTCGGAAGTCGCGTCGGCGCTTCCGTGGTGTCCCACTTTCAGAACCGTGCTTTTCATGTCATACCCGGCACCGGCAATCTCCCGCTCTTCCGCCTGTTCCGCGTCTCCCGTAAAAAGGAAGGAAGTCTCCCCATAGACGATCCGCAGGACAAGGGATGTGTTGTTCAGCTCCTCCTCATCCATGGAGATGGGGCCAAGAACCTGAACGGACGCGCCTCCAAAGGGCAGGCTCTCTCCCGCAGACGGAACGGTTATGGAGACGCCCTGTCGGTCCAGGTATTTCACAAAGCTGCGAAAAGCTCTGCTGTCATACTCCGTAACGGGACAGAGAGCCGTCTCCGCCTCCGCGTAATTCAGCGCGCCCGCCAGGCCGCCTGCGTGGTCTTCGTGGGGATGGGTACAGACAATGTACTTCAGCCGGTCAACGGAATGATTTTTGAGATAAGAATACAGAAAACCGGAGTCCTCCGCATTGCCGCCGTCGATCAGCATCGCTTCCTCTCCGCACAGGATCAGGGCCGCGTCGGCCTGACCCACATCGAGGTAATGGATCTCCAGACTTTCTCGTTCCGTATTCCGGACAAGCTTTTCCGCCATGGAAAAACCGGCCGAAATCCGCTCTGTACCTTCTGTATATTCTGTATATTTGTACGTTCTGCAGCCGCCAAGGAGAAACGCCAGCGTCAAAAAAAGCAGAACCCGCCTAAAACCCTTCATATGTTTCCTCTCTCCCCATCTGCTCCGAATCATGAGCATGGTCTCTTTCCCGATTATACCACAGTTCCGATATAGCTGCAAATCCGGGTTCTTCCGCTTCCGATTCACTCATTTTTCACATTTTTTTCATTTTTTTCTCAAAAACATTTCCTACAATAATGGCCAGGTTCAACAACGGAAAGGAGACACGCACATGAACTACCGGCATGAATGGAAACACGAGATCAATCTCTCCGATATGCTCACCCTGCGCAGGAGACTGCAGGTCATCGCGTCGCCCGACCGGCACGCGGAAAACGGCGTATATCTGGTGCGGAGCCTGTACTTTGACACTCCGTCGGATACGGCTCTTCGGGAGAAGCTGGACGGCACAGACCGGAGAGAGAAATTCCGCATCCGATACTATGACGGCGACACCTCCCTCATACACCTGGAGAAGAAATGCAAAACCGGAAGTCTCAGCAGCAAGCAGACAGCCTCCCTCACCGCCGCTCAGGCCCAGGCTATCGTCCGCGGCGGCCTGAACTGGATGATGTCCTGTGACGCCCCTCTGGTCCGGGAACTGTACTCCAAAATGCGCGGGAACCTGCTGCGGCCCAGGACCATCGTGGATTACACGCGGGAGCCCTTCGTCTACGGTCCCGGCAACGTCCGCGTCACCCTGGACTACAACATACGCACCGGCCTGAACTGCACGGATTTTCTGAATCCGGACTGCGTCACGATTCCCGCGGGAGACGCCCCTGCTATCCTGGAGGTGAAATGGGACGGCTTCCTGCCGGACATCATCCGGGACGCGGTGCAGCTGAACGGCCGCCACGCCGCCGCGTTTTCCAAGTACGCCCAATGCCGGATCTACGGCTGACGGCCCTGCCCAAACTCTCAAATATCTTTTAAGGAAAGGACATTATCATCATGACATTCAACGACATCTTCAAATCCAGTTTTCTGGAAAATGTGACCGCGATCAGCCTTCTGGACATGGTCCTTGCTCTTCTCCTGGCCTTCGGCCTGGGCATGTTCATCTTCCTGGTATACAAGAAAACCTACCAGGGCGTCATATTCTCCACAAGTTTCGGCGTCACCCTCATCGCCCTCACCATGATCACCACCCTGGTCATCCTGGCCGTCACCAGCAACGTAGTTCTGTCCCTGGGCATGGTCGGCGCCCTCTCCATCGTCCGGTTCCGCACCGCCATCAAGGATCCCCTTGATATCGCCTTTCTCTTCTGGTCCATCGCCGCCGGCATCGTGCTGGCCGCCGGACTGATCCCCCTGGCTGTGATCGGCAGCGTCATCATCGGCGTGATCCTGCTGATTTTCGTCAACCGAAAATCTCACACCAGGCCTTACATCGCCGTGATCCAGTGCGACAATTCGGACAGCGAGCAGGAGGCCATGGAATACATAAAACAGACGGCGCATTTCCTTTCTGTCAAGAGCAAGACTGCTCAGAAAGGATTCATTGAGCTGAATCTGGACATCCGCTTAAAGGACGACGATACCGGCTTCATCAACGACCTGGCTGAGATGCCCGGCATAAACAGCGCCGTCCTGGTCAGCTACAACGGCGATTACATGGGGTGACAAACTATGTCAGGCAGCAAACATATTGATCTGATCTGCATCGCGGTGACCTTGTGCGCCATTCTTCTCACCATCCTGTTTCTAAACGGCGAGGCCCTCGGCATCACCATCATCACCGACGGGGACTCGGGAGACGGCCAGTTTACAGAGAACGACCGCCGCACAGACTGGGCCGATGACACCGCCACCCGGATCACCCTTACAGGCACAGGAGCGGACATTTCCGGCAGCGGGGCTTACGCGGACGGCAGCGGCGTCCATATTGTGTACGGGGGAAATTACATTGTGACCGGCCAGCTGACAGACGGAAGCCTGGTCGTGGACGCGGACAGAGACGATAAGGTCTGGATTCAGATGAAGGACGCCAGCATTCACTGTGAAGACAGCGCCGCCCTTCTTGTTGAGCAGGCGGAAAAAGTATTTCTGACCCTTGCGGACGGGACGGACAATGTCCTTTCATCCGGCGAAGAGTATTCTCAGGACGCGGTTTCCGACGGTATCGACGGCACTATCTATTCCAGAGATGATCTGACTGTCAACGGAAACGGCAGTCTCACGGTGACCTCCGGATACCGGCACGCCGTGGTCTGCAATGATGACCTGGCCGTCACCGGCGGACAGATTGTCATTGAAGCGCCCCAGGACGGCATTCACGCCAACGACAGCGCAAGAATCGCCGGGGCGGACATTACCATCACCGCAGGGGACGACGGCGTCACCGTATCCAACGAGGAAGATACCGGATACATTTATATGGAATCGGGCAATCTGGCAATCCCCTCCTGCCGCGAGGGACTGGAGGCATTCAACATCACCATCGCGGGGGGAACTGTGGATATCTCGCCTTCTGACGACGGCTTCAACGCCAACGGCACCGGAGAAAACGCCTTCATCTCCATTAGCGGCGGCGACATCCGCATCGTCAATCCCACCGGCCGCGACGCCGACGGACTGGATTCCAACGGCAGCATTTTCATAAGCGGAGGGGATATCCTGGTCAGCGTAAACGGAACGGGAGGCAACTGCGCGCTGGACTGCGGCACGGAAGGCGGCGGCGTGTGTGAGATCAGCGGAGGCACCGTCATCGCCGCAGGCGGAAGCGCCATGGCGAGCGGTTTTGACTCCTCCTCGGAACAGTGCTTTATCATGCACAACACAGAGACGGCGGTCCCCGACAACACCGAAGTCACTCTGACCGGCAGCGACGGAGAAGTCCTCTTGTCCGGAACCGTTCCCTGCGGTTTCTCCTCTCTGATCCTCAGCTCTCCCGGCCTGCAGCTGGGCGATACCTGCACTCTCCTGCTG
>CANQSK010000102.1 GCA_947626475.1 uncultured Lachnospiraceae bacterium | reverse complement strand
AAGACGGCATTCGGTATCAGCCGATCACCATACCGGGGCAGGGCACTTATCTGGTGAACGCGTCCGGCAGGGTGACCAAGAGCACATCCGGCGTGAAGGACGTGGAGGGCACCAAATATGCTACCGACAACTCCGGCAAGCTGGTAAAGGTGAACGACCAGAGTGTGGACAGCGCGGGAACGTGGACATCTCCCATAGAGCCGCTCTGGAAAGGATGACGTCAGCGAAAATTATGAATTTCAGAGGCGGGGACCGGATTTCGGTCCCCGCTGAATTTTAAAACGATCTCAAATAATGAAAAAAATCCCTTGCATTTGCGGAAAAAGTGTGGTATACTCTCAAAGCTGTGGCATGATAGCTGTGAAGCGTGAGGTTGCTGCCCATTGCGAGGCAGGTTTTCCGTGGAGCGAATGTCAAGTTGCGAAAACTGGCGACAAGTCACTGTACCGACATAAGTTTCTGCAGGGCAAGAGATGTAGAAGACGGGTGTCCCGAAGGTTTAGGACACACCCGGACATGTGTACAGTCACCGCTTGTCGTACTTAGCTTAACAAGTGCGAAAAGGAGGCGACTTTTTTTATGGCAAGTCAGGTAATGCGTATCACATTGAAAGCTTACGATCATCAGTTGGTCGATCAGTCTGCGAGCAAGATCATTGAGACCGTGAAAAAGACCGGTTCTCAGGTGAGCGGACCTGTACCGCTGCCCACCAAGAAGGAGGTCATCACGATCCTGAGGGCAGTTCACAAGTATAAGGATTCCCGCGAGCAGTTCGAGCAGAGGACTCACAAGAGACTGATCGATATTACAGCTCCCAGCTCCAAGACGGTTGAGGCGCTGTCGAGGCTTGAGATGCCGGCCGGCGTGTACATCGACATCAAGATGAAAACCAAATAATGAAAAACCCAGAATAGTTTATATAGAAGCAACACTTATTCCGACAGGAATCAACATCTCCGGATGTCCGGAGTCATAGTGTTCCACGTATATGACTGTTTCTAGGATGAACGCCCAGGCGGCGTTCCGCTGTAGACAAAAACAGGAGGTAAAAGGAATGAAGAAAGCAATTTTAGCAACGAAAGTCGGAATGACTCAGATCTTCAACGAAGACGGAAGTCTGATTCCGGTGACGGTCCTTCAGGCCGGGCCCTGCGCCGTTCTTCAGGTGAAGACTGAGGAGAACGACGGATACAAGGCTGTTCAGGTCGGCTTTGTGGACAAGAGAGAGAAACTGGTTAATAAGCCTCTGAAAGGTCATTTTGACAAGGCAGGCGTTTCCTACAAGAGATTCATCCGTGAACTCCGGCTGGAGAACGCGGAAGAGTATTCTGTAAAGGATGAGATCAAGGCAGACATTTTCGCGGCAGGCGATAAGGTTGACGCCACGGCCATTTCCAAAGGAAAAGGCTTCCAGGGCGCGATCAAGAGATACGGCCAGCACAGAGGCCCCATGGCCCATGGTTCCAAGTTCCATCGTCATCAGGGTTCCAACGGCTCCGCCACGACTCCCGGACGCGTGTTCAAGGGAAAAGGCATGCCCGGCCACATGGGAGCCAAGAGAGTGACGGTGCAGAATCTGGAGGTTGTCAGAGTTGACGCTGAAAACAATCTGATTCTGGTCAAGGGAGCTGTTCCCGGACCGAAGAAAGCACTGGTAACGCTGAAAGAAACTGTCAAGGTCAATGCTCGATGAGATGACAGGAAAGGAGGATGACACAGATGGCAAACGTATCTGTTTACAATATGGAAGGCAAAGAAGTGGGCACGCTGGAGCTGAATGACGCCGTGTTCGGCGTTGAGGTGAATGAGCACCTGGTGCACATGGCGGTAGTTGCCCAGCTGGCGAATAAGCGTCAGGGTACCCAGAAAGCCAAGACCCGCGGCGAGGTATCCGGCGGAGGCAGAAAGCCCTGGAGACAGAAGGGAACCGGCCACGCGAGACAGGGTTCAACCAGAGCTCCCCAGTGGAAAGGCGGCGGCGTAGTGTTTGCGCCCACTCCCAGAGATTACACGATCACCCTGAACAAGAAGGAGAAGAGGCTGGCTCTTAAGTCCGCGCTGACCAGCAGGGTGAATGACAATAAGTTTATCGTTGTTGACGAGATGAAGTTTGACGAGATCAAGACCAAGAAGTTCCAGACGGTTCTGAACAATCTGAATGTGAAGAAGGCTCTGGTGGTTCTGGACGGCGACAACAGGAACGCGGTTCTTTCCGCAAGGAATATCCAGGATGTTAAGACTGCCTATGTCAACACGATCAACGTGTACGATATTCTGAAGTACAACACCGTAGTAGCGACCAAGGCGGCCGTTGCAGGCATTGAGGAGGTGTACGCATAATGGCTGACATCAGATATTACGACGTTATTTTAAAACCGGTCATTACCGAAAAGAGCATGAAGAATATGGGAGAAAAGGAATACACATTCCTGGTACACCCGGATTCCAATAAGAGCATGATCAAAGAGGCCGTTGAGAAGATGTTCCCCGGCACCAAGGTAGCCAGGGTCAACACCATCAACCAGGACGGCAAGACCAAGAGAAGAGGTCTGGTTTTCGGCAAGACAGCCAAGACCAAGAAGGCGATCGTCCGGCTGACTGAGGACAGCAAGGAGATCGAGATTTTCAGCGGACTGTAATCTGAGACAGTCCCGCGGATATCGTAACGCGGATTAGACGGCTGCGGTGAAAAAACTTTCGACTATACTGCGCCGTGATAAAAGGAAACACCCGAATGCGTTTCCTTTGCGAAGAAAGGAGCTTATCATGGGAATTAAAACATATAACCCATATACACCTTCCAGAAGACACATGACAGGTTCTGATTTCAGCGAAGTCACCAAGAAGACTCCCGAGAAGTCTCTGGTAGTGTCTTTGAAGAAGAATGCCGGCCGCAACAATCAGGGCAAGATTACCGTGAGACATCATGGCGGCGGCAACAGAAACAAATACAGACTGGTAGATTTTAAGAGAAATCATAAGGATGGTATTCCCGCAACAGTTATGGGAATCGAGTACGATCCCAACAGAAGCGCCAACATCGCCCTGATCTGCTACGCAGACGGCGAGAAGTCCTACATTCTGGCTCCGGCCGGACTGACGGACGGCATGAAGGTTATGAGCGGCCCCCACGCTGAGGCAAGACTTGGCAACTGCCTGCCTCTCAGCGAGATCCCGGTCGGCGCCCAGATCCATAATGTTGAGCTGTATCCCGGAAAGGGCGGCCAGCTGGTCCGCGCGGCGGGCAACTCCGCTCAGCTGATGGCGAAAGAGGGCAAGTACGCAACCTTAAGGCTTCCTTCTGGCGAGATGAGAATGGTTCCCATCGTATGCCGCGCCACCATCGGCGTCGTCGGCAACGGTGACCACAACCTGATCAATTACGGCAAGGCCGGAAGAAAACGTCACATGGGCATCCGTCCCACGGTCCGCGGTTCCGTTATGAACCCCAATGACCATCCCCACGGCGGTGGCGAAGGCAAGACCGGTATCGGACGTCCGGGTCCCAGCACTCCTTGGGGCAAGCCTGCTCTGGGTCTGAAGACCAGGAAGAGGAACAAGCAGTCCAACAAGCTGATCGTAAGAAGACGTGACGGCAGCACCATTAAATAATTGAAGGAGGAAATACCTTATGGGACGTTCACTTAAAAAAGGACCATTTGCAGACGCTCATTTACTGAAAAAGGTAGATGCGATGAACGCAGCAGGACAGCATCAGGTGATCAAGACCTGGTCCCGCCGCTCCACCATTTTCCCGCAGATGGTTGGACATACAATCGCGGTTCATGACGGCAGGAAACATGTTCCGGTGTATATCACCGAGGATATGGTAGGCCACAAGCTTGGTGAGTTCGTTGTAACCAGAACCTACAGAGGCCATGGCAAAGACGAGAAGAAGACCAAGAGATAATCGTCAGAATTGAAAGGAGGTTACAGCAAATGGCTAAAGGACATAGAAGTCAGATTAAGAGAGAGAGAAATGCCAAGAAAGATACCAGACCGTCCGCGAAGTTGTCTTACGCCCGCGTGTCTGTTCAGAAGGCATGTTTTGTGTTGGATGCCATCAGAGGCAAGGACGTGCAGACGGCACTTGGTATTGTGACTTACAACCCCAGATACGCCTCTTCCCTGATCAAGAAGCTGCTGGAATCAGCGATCGCCAACGCTGAGAACAACAACGGAATGAGCAGAGAGAACCTTTATGTGGAGGAGTGTTACGCCAATAGAGGACCGATCATGAAGAGAATTAAACCCAGGGCACAGGGCAGGGCTTACCGGATCGAGAAGAGAATGAGCCATATCACCGTTGTGCTGAATGAGAGATAGGAGGCAAATATGGGACAGAAAGTTAATCCGCACGGCCTGAGAGTCGGTGTTATTAAGGATTGGGATTCCAGATGGTATGCAGAGGGCGATTTCGCTGACAACCTGGTGGAAGATAACAAGATCAGAAAATTTCTGAAGAAAAGACTGTTTAACTCCGGTATTTCCAAAATTGAGATTGAGAGAGCTTCCGACCGTGTAAAGGTTATCATTTATACGGCGAAACCCGGCGTGGTGATCGGAAAGGGCGGCGCTGAGATCGAAAAGCTGAAAGGCGAAGTTCAGAAGCTGACTCAGAAGAAGCTGTTTGTGGACATTAAGGAGATCAAGCGGCCCGACCGCGACGCTCAGCTGGTTGCCGAGAACATCGCTCAGCAGCTGGAGAACCGTGTGTCCTTCCGCCGCGCCATGAAGACCACCATGGGCCGTTCCATGAAGGCAGGCGTAAAGGGTATCAAGACTGCCGTGTCCGGACGTCTGGGCGGCGCTGATATTGCCCGTACCGAGTTCTACAGCGAGGGAACCATTCCGCTGCAGACACTGAGAGCTGATATTGACTATGGTTTCGCTGAGGCAGACACCACCTACGGCAAAGTCGGCGTGAAGGTGTGGATCTACAAGGGCGAAGTACTTCCTGCTAAGGGAAACAAGGAAGGGAGCGATAAATAATGTTAATGCCTAAGAGAGTAAAACGCCGTAAACAGTTCCGCGGCAGCATGGCCGGAAAGGCCCTGAGAGGCAACACCATCTCCAACGGTGATTACGGTTTGATTGCTGTAGAGCCCTGCTGGATCAAGTCCAATCAGATTGAGGCGGCCCGTGTCGCCATGACCCGTTATATCAAGCGTGGCGGTAAAGTTTGGATCAAGATTTTCCCGGATAAGCCGGTTACGGCAAAGCCTGCTGAGACCCGTATGGGTTCCGGTAAAGGTACTCTGGAGTACTGGGTGGCTGTAGTAAAGCCCGGCCGCGTACTGTTTGAGATTGCCGGTGTCGATGAGGAGACTGCCCGTGAGGCTCTGCGTCTTGCCATGCACAAGTTGCCCTGTAAATGTAAGATTGCTGCTAAGGCAGATTTAGAAGGCGGTGATAACAGTGAAAACTAAGAAATATGTGAGTGAGTTAAATGCGAAGACAGCAGAAGAACTGAATGCGGAATTAGTTGCCGCCAAAAAGGAGCTGTTCAATCTGAGATTTCAGAATGCAACCAATCAGTTGGATAACACCAGCAGAATCAAGGAGGTTCGCAAGAACATTGCCAGGATTCAGACTGTTATTACTCAGAAAGAGAGGAGCTGAAGGCCGTGGAGAGAAATTTGAGAAAAACGCGTACCGGCAGAGTCGTAAGCGACAAGATGGACAAAACTATTGTTGTAGCGATCGAGGACCACGTAAAACATCCTTTATATGGCAAGATTGTTAAGAGAACCTACAAGCTGAAGGCCCATGATGAGAAGAACGAGTGCGGCATCGGCGATACCGTAAAAGTGATGGAAACAAGACCTCTGTCCAAGGATAAGAGATGGAGACTTGTAGAAATTATTGAGAAAGCGAAATAAGCTTACTAGGAAGGAGTTAACATGATTCAGCAGGAAACCAGACTGAAGGTTGCTGATAACACAGGCGCTAAGGAATTGCTCTGTATCCGTGTTATGGGCGGCTCTGTGAGAAGATATGCCAATGTAGGCGATATTATCATTGCCAGCGTTAAAGATGCAACACCAGGCGGCGTTGTAAAGAAAGGTGATGTGGTGAAGGCTGTTGTGGTACGTACGGTGAAGGGCGTTCGCCGCAGAGACGGCTCCTACATCCGGTTTGATGAAAACGCGGCGGTCATCATCAAGGACGATAAGACTCCGAGAGGGACCCGTATCTTTGGGCCGGTTGCCAGAGAACTGAGAGACAAACAGTTCATGAAGATCGCTTCCCTGGCTCCGGAAGTACTGTAAGGAGGTGCAGACCGTGCATAAAATTAAGAAAAACGACCTGGTAAAGGTTATCACAGGAAAAGATAAAGATAAGACCGGCAAGGTTCTTCATGTGGACAGCAAGACCGGCAAGGTGATCGTGGAAGGCTGCAATATGGTGACCAAGCACATGAAGCCCGGCCCCGCCAATCCCAATGGCGGCATCGTGAACAAGGAAGCCGCCCTGGATATCTCCAACGTAATGCTGGTTGTGGACGGCAAGCCTACCAGAGTTGGATTTAAGGTAGAGAACGGCAAGAAGGTCCGCGTTGCCAAGGCGACCGGCAAAGTGATTGACTAATTGGGAGAGGAGGAACAAGATCGTGTCCAGATTAAAAGAACAGTATCAGAACGAGATGGTAGCGGCCCTGACGAAGAAGTTCGGTTACAAGAACGTCATGGAAGTGCCGAAGCTCGACAAGATTGTGATCAATATCGGCGTGGGCGAAGCCAAGGAAAATGTGAAGATTCTGGATTCCGCAGTGAGAGACCTGGAGCTGATCACCGGACAGAAGGCAGTCATCACCAAGGCGAAAAAGTCTGTCGCCAACTTCAAGATCAGAGAAGGCATGCCCATCGGCTGCAAGGTAACTCTGCGGGGCGAGAAGATGTATGAGTTTGCTGACCGTCTGATCAACCTGGCTCTTCCGCGGGTCAGAGACTTCCGCGGCGTGAACCCCAATGCCTTCGACGGCAGAGGAAACTATGCATTAGGTATCAAGGAGCAGCTGATCTTCCCGGAGATCGAGTATGACAAAGTTGACAAGGTGAGAGGTATGGACATCATCTTCGTAACGACTGCGAAGACAGATGAGGAAGCCCGTGAACTTTTGACATTATTCAATATGCCATTTCAAAAATAATTAGGAGGGAAATCCCATGGCAAAAACTTCTATGAAGATTAAGCAGCAGCGTCCTGCGAAGTTCTCCACCAGAGAATATACACGGTGCAGAATCTGCGGGCGTCCGCATGCATATTTGAGAAAATACGGCATCTGCCGTATCTGTTTCCGTGAGTTGGCGTACAAGGGCCAGATTCCTGGTGTGAAGAAGGCCAGTTGGTAAAGCATACCGCCAGTAGAACAATATAGGAGGTAAATAGAAATCATGACGATGAGCGATCCCATTGCAGATATGCTTACGAGAATCCGTAACGCAAATACTGCGAAGCATGATACAGTAGACGTTCCTTCTTCCAAGATGAAACTGGCAATCGCCGACATCCTGGTGAGAGAGGGATACATCAAAAAATATGACCTGGTAGACGAGGGAAGCTTCAAGACCATTCGCATCACCCTGAAGTACGGCGCTGACAAGAATGAGAAGATCATCTCCGGTCTTAAGAGAATTTCCAAACCCGGACTGCGCGTGTACGCCGGCAGCGAGGAACTGCCGAGAGTACTGGGAGGTTTGGGCATCGCCATTATCTCCACCAACAAGGGCATCCTGACCGACAAAGAGGCTCGGGCTCAGGGCGTAGGCGGAGAGGTTCTGGCGTTTATCTGGTAACCGGAAAGCGAACGGTGAGCTTAGTGGAGCGAACATACCCGTTTTTGTAGTAATCAATCTGAAAACAGAAAGGACTTCGCATCCTTTCCGAAAATTTAAGGAGGAAATGGCATGTCACGTATAGGAAGAATGCCGATCGCGATCCCGGCAGGAGTTACTGTCACCATCGCGGAAGATAATAAAGTGACTGTAAAAGGTCCGAAGGGAACTCTTGAGAGAGTTCTGCCGGCAGAAATGTCCATCAAAGAGGAAGACGGACATATCGTAGTAACCAGACCGAATGACCTGAAGAAGATGAAATCCTTACATGGTCTGACGAGAACCCTGATCAACAACATGGTTGTTGGTGTGACCAACGGCTATGAGAAGGTCCTGGAGATCAACGGCGTCGGCTACAGAGCCGCCAAGCAGGGCAACAAGCTGACTCTGACTCTGGGATATTCCCATCCCGTTGAGATGATCGATCCGGAAGGCGTTGAGACTGTTCTGGACGGTCAGAACAAGATCACCGTTAAGGGTATCGATAAAGAGAAAGTTGGCCAATACGCTGCTGAGATCAGAGACAAGAGAAGACCTGAGCCGTATAAGGGCAAGGGCATCAAGTATGCCGATGAGGTAATCAGACGTAAAGTTGGTAAGACTGGCAAGAAATAATTAAGGAGAGTGTAAAAATGGTTAGTAAGAAATCAAGAAGCGAAGTTCGCGTGAAAAAACACACCAGATTACGTAATCGTTTTGCCGGAACTGCCGAGAGACCGCGTCTGGCTGTGTTCAGAAGCAATAAGCATATGTATGCGCAGATCATTGACGATACCGTTGGCAACACTCTGGCTGCTGCTTCCACCACTGAGAAGGCGGCAAGAGAAGAGCTGGAATACACCGATACCGTTGACGCTGCCGCGTATGTAGGCACTTTGATCGCCAAGAGAGCCCTGGAGAAAGGCATCGATGAGGTTGTCTTTGACAGAGGCGGTTTCATATATCACGGAAAAGTTCAGGCACTGGCAGATGCGGCCCGTGAGGCCGGTCTGAAATTCTAGAGAGAGGAGAATGCGGTATGAAACGTACAATTATTGACCACAGTCAGATGGAATTAAATGACAGGGTTGTCGGAATTAAGCGCGTATCCAAGACCGTTAAAGGCGGTCGTACCATGAGATTCTCCGCACTGGTAGTCGTAGGCGACGGCAACGGCCATGTAGGCATGGGCCTTGGCAAGGCAGGAGAGGTTCCGGAAGCCATCCGCAAGGGCAAAGAAGCAGCCATGAAGAACCTGATCCAGATTCCCATGGATGAGAACAGGAGTATCCCCCATGACTTCATCGGAAAGTACGGCAGCGCGTCCGTTCTGATGAAGAGGGCTCCCGAAGGTACCGGCATCATCGCCGGCGGCACCGCCCGCGCGGTTGTGGAGCTGGCCGGAATCAAGAACGTCCGTATCAAGTCCCTGGGTTCTGACAATAAGACCAACGTTGTTTTGGCGACACTTAAGGGCCTGAGCCAGATGAAGACTCCGGAAGAGGTTGCAAAGCTCCGCGGAAAATCTGTGGAAGAAGTCGTAAGCTAAGGAGGACAAAGAAATGGCTGAGAAATTAAAGGTAACGTTAGTCAAATCCCCCATCGGCGCTATTCCGAAGCAGAGAGCGACCGTGGAGGCTCTGGGCTTGAAAAAGATGCACAAAACAGTGGAGCTGCCGGATAACGAGGCTGTAAGAGGCATGATCTGGCATGTGAGACATTTGGTTAAAGTAGAAGAAGTGTAATTACAGAACAAGGAGGTGCAGACATGGATTTATCAAACTTAAGGCCTGCCGAAGGTTCCAAACACAGCGATAATTTCAGAAGAGGCCGCGGCCATGGTTCCGGCAACGGAAAGACGGCCGGCAAAGGCCACAAAGGTCAGAAGGCCCGTTCCGGCGCTCCCAGGCCCGGATTTGAGGGCGGCCAGATGCCGTTATACAGACGTCTTCCCAAGAGGGGATTCACCAATCGCAATACCAAAGAGATCGTCGGCATCAACGTAGGTATCCTGGACCGTTTTGAGAACGGCGCGGAAGTCAGCGTTGAGACCCTCATCGAGACCGGTATCGTAAAGAATCCCAGAGACGGCGTCAAGATTCTTGGCAACGGCGAACTGACCAAGAAATTAACTGTAAAAGCCAACGCATTCAGTGAGGGTGCGAAGTCCAAGATTGAGGCGGCTGGTGGAACCTGCGAGGTGATTTAAATGCTTAAGACACTCCGAGATGCGTTTCGTATTAAAGAAATTAGAAAAAAACTGATTTACACCTTTGTAATGCTGGTGGTGATCCGTTTTGGCTCTGAGCTGCCGATTCCCGGCGTTAACTCAAGCTATTTTGCCGATTTCTTCGCAAAGCAGACGACGGACGCTTTTGGATTTTTCAATGCCATGACCGGCGGCTCTTTCTCGAGCATGTCCATCCTGGCGCTGAGCATTACCCCGTATATTACATCATCCATCATCATGCAGCTGATGACCATCGCGATCCCCAAGCTGGAAGAGATGCAGCGTGAGGGAGAGGATGGAAGAAAAAAGATTGCCGAATTTACACGTTACCTGACTGTGGCGCTTGCTCTTTTTGAGTCCACAGGCATGGCGATCGGATTCGGCGGCCAGGGACTTCTGTATGACTACAACGCGGTGAGCATCATCGTGGCGGTAGCGGCTATGACAGCCGGAAGCGCCTTCCTTATGTGGATCGGCGAGCGGATTACCGAGAACGGCATCGGCAACGGAATCTCCGTTGTCCTGCTGTTCAACATCATCTCCAGCCTGCCCGGCGATATCAACACGCTGTACACCAGATTCCTTGCCGGTAAGAATGTGCCGGTGGCTATCGTGACGGTTCTGATCATTCTGGCCGTAGTCGTGGCCATGGTAGTATTTGTCATCTATCTTCAGGATGCGGTCCGGAGGATCCCGGTTCAGTATTCCCAGAAGATGCAGGGCAGAAGAATGGTAGGCGGACGTTCCTCCAACATTCCGCTGAAGGTAAACACAGCCGGCGTTATCCCGGTTATCTTCGCCTCCTCCATCATGTCCCTGCCGGTGGTGATAGCCCAGTTCTTTACCATAGACTACAGCAGCATCGGCGGCCGGATCCTTCAGATGCTGAATTCCTCCACCTGGTTTCGGCCGGAGCAGCCGGTGTATTCCATCGGCCTGGTCATCTACCTGGTATTGATCGTGGTGTTTGCGTATTTCTACACATCCATCACTTTCAATCCGCTGGAGGTAGCCAACAACATTAAGAAACAGGGCGGCTTTATTCCGGGTATCCGTCCCGGCAAGCCTACCAGTGAGTATCTGAACAATATCCTGAATTACATCGTGTTCATCGGAGCGTGCGGACTGATCATTGTCGCGATCGTGCCGATCATGGTTTCAGGACTGTTCAATATCAGCCGTCTGTCCTTTGCGGGAACCTCCCTCATCATCATCGTAGGTGTTGTGCTGGAGACGCTGAAAGACATTGAGTCTCAGATGCTGGTACGTAACTACAGAGGATTTTTGAACGACTAATGCGGATTTACCTGACAGGAAGAAAGGACGGACAAGCCCTTTCTTCTCGTCATCTAAAAAATAATATCATGTGAATGCAAAGGAGGGTAACGTATGAAGATTATCATGTTGGGAGCGCCCGGAGCGGGAAAAGGAACTCAGGCAAAGAAGATTGCCGAAAAGTACGGAATTCCCCATATCTCCACCGGCGACATTTTCCGCGCCAACATCAAGGGCGGAACGGAGTTGGGCATGAAGGCCAAGACATTTATGGACCAGGGAATGCTGGTGCCGGATGAGATCACCATCGGAATGCTGATGGACCGTATCAATGAGGCCGACTGCGCGGGCGGCTATGTGCTGGACGGATTCCCCAGGACCATTCCTCAGGCGGAGAGCCTGACGGCGGCTTTGAAGGAGCGGGGAGAGGCCATTGACTACGCGGTCAACGTGGATGTGCCGGATGAGAACATCATCAGCCGTATGTCCGGACGGCGGGCCTGCCTAAACTGCGGCGCAACCTATCATGTTGTGTTCAATCCGCCCAAGGCAGAGGGCGTCTGCGACACCTGCGGCAATCCGCTGGTGCTGCGCGACGATGACAAGC
>CANQSK010000101.1 GCA_947626475.1 uncultured Lachnospiraceae bacterium | reverse complement strand
CGGAGGGCCGGCCGTAGGCAATATTTTCGTAAACTGTGCCGGAGAACAGATACACATCCTGCTGCACCACGCCGATATTGGTCCGCAGGCTCTCCAGGGTGACATACCGGATATCCTGACCGTCCACCAGAATCCTTCCGAAGGTGGGGTCATAGAAGCGGGGCATCAGATTGCACAGCGTCGTCTTTCCTCCGCCGGACGGCCCGACTAACGCCACCTTCTCCCCGGGCCGTATGGTCAGATTGATATCGTCCAGCACCGGATTATGGTCGTCGGGATACTCAAAGCTTACGTGCTCAAAACGGATCCCGCCCTCCACATTTTTCAGCGGAACCGCGCCTTCCTCATCAAAAATGTCAATCTCAGCGTCCATGATCTCCGCGAAACGCTCCACGCCGGTCATGCCCCGCTGGAACTGCTCCGCGAACTCGATGATCCGGCGGATAGTCGTCAGGAGAGTGGAAATATACAGGGTGTACGCCACCAGATCGCCGGACGTGATCTGACCGTTCAGAAGGAACAGCCCTCCTGCCAGGATGACCACCGTGTACATGATGCCGTCAAACAGACGGACCGTGTCCTGAAAGGACGCCATGTACAGATACATTTCTCTTTTGATCTTCAGGAAGATTTGATTGTCGTGATTAAATTTCTCAATCTCAATATTCTGATTGGAGAAGGCCCGGACCACCCGGTTGCCCAGCAGGTTGTCCTCGATCCTGGCGTTCAGCTCGCCGATATGGTGCCGCTGCTTTTTAAAGGCCGACCGCATTTTCAGGTTGAAATACGTGCAGGAAACCGCCATAATCGGAATAATGGCGAACAAGATCAGCGTCAGCGCCAGATTGATCCGCGCCAGTATGACGAAAGCCACGGCAGCCTTCACAAAGGCGATGAAGAACTCCTCCGGACAGTGATGGGCAAACTCCGTCACGTCAAACAGGTCGTTGGTGATGCGGGACATCAGCTGTCCCACCTTCGTATTGTTAAAATAGCTGTCCGACAGCTTCTGCAGATGTTCAAAGGCGTCCAGGCGCATGTCCGTCTCAATCTTCGCGCCCATCACATGGCCGGTATAAGCCATATAAAAGTTGGCCACCGCGTCCACGATCCGCAGGCCGAAGTACAGAAGACTGATCCCGCAGACCAGCCGCACCGTCAGCACCGCTTCCCCGCTCAGCCCCTGGTTGGTGATATACCGCAGGATCAGCGGCAGGACCAGCTCGCAGACTGTCGTCAGGGCCGCGCAGAACAGATCCATCAAAAGAGTCGGAATATACTTCCGGTAGTACGGAGCGAAGCGGGCCAGAAGCTCCGTCGTTTTCATTCTCCTGGAATTCATATTATCAGACTCCGTTTCATAGGTTTATCTCTCATGTAAGTTCCGGGTTTTGCCTCCCGCGAAACAATCACGTATATTCTAGCGCATTTTCCCCGGAAAGGGAAGTAAAAAATAAAATCAAATGTGGACGGATTCCCGTCGGGGGAGTATAATGAATCTGAGCTGTACCTTTTATCATAAGAAGAAAGGAAGAAATGTATTATGCCTTATTGTCCGAAATGTGATATGGAATTTATAGATGGCGTCACCGTGTGCACAGACTGCGGCGGACCGCTGGTTGAATCGGAAGAAGCCGCCCGGGCCATGAAGGCCGCCGAGCGGGAACAGAATCTGGCCAGAGAACGGGCCATGTACCAGGCCCTGACCGAAGAAGCCGGCTCAGAAGAAGAGACTTCGCAGAAAGACGCCCCGGAGACCCAACAGGAGCAGGAGCAGAAACCGCACCGGCCTGAACGGACCTACGTCTATGTGGACAAGTCCCAGAAATACAGCGACTTGAAGTCCTCCGCCTCCGCTTTCCTGGCTGTAGGCTGCGTGCTGGCCGTGGTATCCGTCCTTCTGTGGACCGGCATCATCCGCCTGCCCATGGCCGCGGTCTCAAAGCTGATCTTTCAGGGGGCCTTGACACTGATGGCCGTCTTCTCTTTAGTGGTGTATTTCAACACCAGCCGGGATGCCAAAAAACTGGCTCCCCAGATCGACCAGGAAAAGGAACGCACCAAAGAACTGATTCAGTGGTTCACCGGCCTGTATTCCGCTGAAACCATCGACCAGGAGATTCCCGACGCAGACTCCCTGACCGAGGAGGAGCGCAGCCTGAAGCGGTTCCAGCTGATCCAGGATTATCTGATCACCGGGCAGGACCTGCCGGACCAGTCCTATGTGGACGCGCTCAGCGAGGAAATCTACAGCCAGCTCTTCGAGGCCCCGGCATCCGGCGGACAGGCCGGATAAGCCTTCAGGGGCGCCGCCGGATGGGACTGTGCTTTACATCTTCCAGCTCAGCCCGCTCTGATTAACCTCGTCGCCCTCCACGTCTCCGTTGGAGATTACATAGAAGGTGTCCTCTCCCTTCAGAATGGAAATGGAGATCGTCTGAGGGACTCCTTCGTCATTGTACGTAATCTTAAACAAATCGAACATCGGATCGCCTGCGCGACAGTCCAGAAGCCGCCCCATCTCACGGGTGGCTTTCTGCACCTTAAGAACCTTATAATACCGCTCCAGCTTCACGCCGTATTCCTTCTCCAGCAGAGAAAACAGGGCAAGGTTCCCTTCCAGCCTGTCATAGATTCCGGGAAACCGTTTCAGCGGAATGTAATTGGTGTCGATCATCACCGGAATGCCGTCCGCGTACATCAGACGCTTCAGATAGACTACCTCGTCGTCAGGAGCGATCGCCAGGTCGCTGGCATAGGAAGCCCGCACGCGGATAATGGATTTCTCCAGAATATCCACCGTTACCTTTTTCCCTTCCTTAGCCATGGAATCGTGGAAGCTTCCGATCGTCCGGTCAATGTGCTTATAGACAGGATTTTCCAGGACAAAGGTCCCTTTCCCCTGCTTTCTGACCAGAATCTCCTCCTGGCACAGTTCCTTGATGGCCCGGCGGACCGTGATCCGGCTCACCTGATAGATCTGCTCAAGCTCCGCCTCACTGGGCATCCGGCAGCCGGGCTTATACGCCCCGGCCTGAATCTCTGACTTGATCGCCTGTTTCAACTGCTCATACAACGGAATCGATGAATTCTGTTCCAGCATGAAATTCTCCCCTTCTCAACCGTCATTACCCACTGGTATTAATATCTTCTATTACATTATATAATAAAAGAGACATTCTATCAACCAGTAAAAAAACGAAACGCCGCTGTGCGCCATGCGAACAGCGGCATATTCTCTTCCGTCTACGCTTTATGAGGATGTCCGAAGCCACCCCGCACCATACAGGTCCGGGCCGCCCGCTCCGCCGCGTATTCCAGCGCTCTGCTCATCTCCGCCCCATCGCCGTAGGCCGTCAGAAATCCGGCGATAAAGCTGTCCCCGGCGCCCATGGTGTCCACGACCTCCACTTTCTTTATGCCCTGACGGTACAGTTTCTTCCCGTCATAGAATATGGCTCCGGCGCTTCCCCGGGTGATTCCCACGATCTCCGTTCCCAGCTCATGAACCCGCTTCATAAACTCCGCGCACTCCTCCTCGGAAAGCTCAGAGCCGGAAAAGAACGCGAAACTCAGATAAGGGCAGGTGCGGCGCAGATACTCCTCTTCCCGGCGCTCCGAGAAATCGAAAGATACCCGGCAGACTTCCGCCAGCTGGGGCAGTTCATATTCCAGATTGGAAAAGCAGCTGGTGTGACAGATATCATAGGTCCTGATCAGCTCCATATCCTCCGGCACCAGCCGGATGGCAAACAGATGCTGGCAGCTGTCCCTGGGCCCCGGGCCAAATACACGATCGCCGTCCTTAAGAAAAACTCTGGGCTGAGCCGTATGGGCGTAGACCTTCCGGCTGCGCTCACAGCTGACTCCCTCCTCCTCCAGGCAGCTGCGGATATAATCGGCCCGGTCATCGTCCCCGAACACGCCTATATATCCCACCTTCTCCGCCCCGTTCTTTTTGCAGTTCACCGCCACATTGACCGCGTTGCCTCCGGGGAAATAGACCCCTTCATCCACGTAGCAGTCCGTCACATTGTCTCCTACCGCAATCAGTTTCATCTCATATCCATCCTTTCACCGTTCATCCTTTCACCGAACCGGAGGCCATGCCCCGGACAAAGCTTTTCTGCATGAATAAGAATAGCACGGTTATGGGCAGACACGCAATCACCATGCCGGCCATGACCACTCCCCATTCCGTCATCAGGCCGTCCCTGAATACCATCAGGCCTACGGGAATCGTGCGGATCGCGGAGCTGTCCACAAAAATCGTGGCAAACATGAACTCGTTCCACCCGTAATAGGCGGTCATGACTACCACCGTCGCCAGAATCGGCTTGGACAGGGGCAGATAAATGTGCTGGTAAACCTGAAACAGGGTAGCTCCGTCAATGATGGCCGCCTCCTCCAGCTCCTTGGAGATTCCCACAAAGAAGGCGCGTACCATCATGACCGACACAGGAAGCCGGAAGGCGATATAAGGCAGGATCATAGCCCACAGCGTATTGCGGATCTTCATCTTTGTCAGCAGCATGAACAGGGGAAGCACGCAGACCTGGGGCGCCAGCAGAAGGCCGCACATGCAGAGCAGGAAAATAGCGTTGCCCAGCCGGCCGGTCATCTGGCAGACTCCGAAAGCCGCGAAGGTCGATACCAGGGACACGCCCGCGATCGTCGCCAGGGTTACAATGGTACTGTTGAGGAAATACTGGGAGATTCCCTTGTTCCAGGCAGTCAGATAGTTTTCCGGATGCCAGACCTTCGGGAGTCCCCATACATCCCCGTAAATTCCCTGATAATCCTTAAAGGAGGACATAATGATCCAGAACATGGGATACAGGATCAGAGCCGCCAGCAGAAGCAGAACGATCATCCATACCGCTTCTCCCAATCCGAATCTCCGGCGTTTTCTCACTTTTGTCTTCATCACGCATCCTCCTTTTTACCGAAACTGAAGAACTGAACCGAGGACAGGGCCGCAGTGATCACAAAGATCAGAATCGCGATGGTAGACGCGTAGCCCATGTTATTCTTGATAAATCCGGTCTGGTACATATGCAGCGCCAGCACCATGGTCGCCGTGCCGGGTCCGCCTCCCGTAAGGATATACGGCTCATTAAATACGGTGAACGCTCCGGATACCGTCAGGATCATGGTCACAAAGAACATCTGCCTGACCTGGGGAACCGTGATATAGAAGAATCTCCTGATCTTGCTTGCCCCGTCCACCTCGGCAGCCTCATAAAGATCCTTCGGTATCTTCTGAATCGCCACAATAAACAGCATGGCGATATATCCTGTACTCTGCCACTGGGACACGGCGATAACCGCGTACATGGCCGTTTTTTTCGATCCCAGCCATACCTTGGCCAGACTGTCCAGACCCACCGCCTCCAGAAAGCTGTTCAGCAGCCCCATCTGAGGATTGTACACAAATTCAAACAACAGGCAGACAACCGTCATGGAAAGAATCGTCGGGATAAAGTAGACACTTCTCAAAGCCGGAGCCACCTTGCGGAACGCCACATCCTCCAGCACCGCGGCCAGAACCAGGCCGAAGCCCACCTGGATGATGATGGAGATAACCGCATAGAGCACATTGTTTTTGATACTGGTGAGAATGATTCCATCTGACAGCAAAGTCTGATAATTCTTTAACCCCACCCATTCTTTCGTGGCGGAGGATAGGGTAAATGACTGGAAGCTGTAGACAATATTGTTGATCAAAGGATAAAATACGAAGACGCCCAGAAAAAGCAGCGCCGGTACTGTAAATAAAAATGCTTCCACATTTCGTTTTTTCTTCAATATGACACACCCCATCTCAACTTTGCTGGCCGGGACAGACCACTGCCGTCCCGGCCGCAGGTATCGCTTGTGCAATCGTGTTACATTCAGTGCAGGGAAGCGGCAGCCTCCTGTACCATGGCCATAACGCTCTCCGGAGTCTCATCGCCTACGGCGATAGCCTGAGCTCCCTGTCCATATACGGTATAAACAGCCGCGTCACAGGCATTATCAAACCAGGGCGCCAGAGTAGAGGCGGAATTGATGATTTCCATGGCCTCAAGATGAGCCGGAAGTCCGTTGCTCTCATTTACAGCGCCGTCCACGCTGGAAAGGTCTCCGGCTTCCGTGGTGAGGGCCGCTCCGCCTTTCTCGCTGACCAGCCACTTCAGGAACTTACGGCACTCTTCCGGATACTGGGTCTTATTGCTGATCATAAATCCTTCCGGCGCTCCGGTCAGAGCCTTGGGATCGCCCTTGCCCTCCTCAAATGCCGGGAAGTTGAAAAATCCGTACTCAAATCCTTCCGGCAGGGACTGCTCCAGCAGCGTGATCTCAGCAAACTGCAGATACATAATGGGGGCTTCCCCTGTAGCAAAGTACGTATTTCTGGCTGTCTCATGGTCAATGGCCACGCACACATCTCCCATGTAGGAGGTCAGCTGCTGCCATTTGTCCAGAACATCCACATAAGCCGGGTCTGTAAATTCGCCGGTAGCCGCGTCATAGTCCTTCGCCAGAACCTCGGGATCCAGCATTCTCTGGTTCATGGTGCCCAGATAATGAAGGATTGCCCAGTTGTCCATCAGGCCCTCCACGATCGGAGTCTCGTAGCCGGCTGCCTTCAGAGCGTCCAGAACCGCGATAAACTCGTTCCATGTGGTAGGAACCTCCAGATTGTTCTCCTCAAAGATCTTCTTGTTGTAGAAGAAAACCTTGCCGTCCTGAGACCAGGGCGCCGCGTAGATCTCTCCGTCGAAGGTAAAGCCGTCAATGCTGGCCTGGGCAATCTTGCCGGCCCACTCCGGGTCCTCCTCATACATGTCCGTCAAAGTGGACACATTGCCGGAAGCGATCATCTCCTGGGCAAAGGTTCCGGACCAGGAAGAGAAAATGTCCGGCACCTCGTCGGTGCTGACGACCATACGGATCTTCTCCTTATACTCGTCATTCAGGATACAGTCCATGTTGATGGTCACGTTGGGATTCTCGTCCATGTACTCCTGGATCAGGTTCTTGAACATGGTGTTCTTGGGGTCATTGGGCCAGCGGTGGAAGAAATTGATCACTACCTGTTCTCCCTCTGCCGCGGGCGCAGCCGCCTCGGTCTCCCCGCCGGCTGCCGCCTCAGTCCCGGCTTCCGCCGCCGCGGTTGCCGCCGTCTCACTGCTTCCGCCGCCTGAGCAGGCAGAAAGCATCGTTGCTGCCATGGCTGCCGCCAATGTCATAGCCGCCAGTTTTCTGAACTTCATTTTTCATATCCTCCTTTTTTCTCTTTTCAATAGCTGCATTTAATATTCCATTCTCCACATGTAGCGGCGGACGCCCAGATCGTGTCCTCTCTCATAGGCGAACGCGTCGGCCAGAGAGCGGAGCACCGCGCCTGCTACCAGGGGAGCGAAATATTCTCTTACTTCCTCATCAATGCCGGTCATGTCAAAGTCCTCGCAGTCGATCAGCATGATGGTGTCACAGAACTTCCTGCAGAAGTTGTAGGCTCTCTCATCCAGAGGCCTGGTAGCTCCCAGTCCCTTAACGATAATAAAGGGAACGTCGTAGTCCGTGACTTCAAAGGGACCATGGAAATACTCGCCTGAGTGAATGCAGCTGGAATGGATCCACTGCATCTCCATCAACAGGCAGATGGCGAAGGAATATGCCTCTCCGTAGCAGGCGCCGCTTCCCATGGTGTAGATCAGCTGTTCTCTCTTATATTTTTTGCCCCAGGCCGCGACTGTATCCGCGTACTGAGCCTTCGCCCGCTCGATCACAGCGTTAATATTCTCCACGGAGGCAATGCCCTTCTCATATTTCTCACAGGGGGCCACCGCGTTCAGGATGCGGAAAATCAGAGCGTACAGAACCGCCTTATTCAGATCGCTGGCGTCCGCTTCCTTGCCCCAGTCATAGTGAATGGGATACTCCGCCGCCTGCCATAAGGGGGAATCCTCCAGATGGGACAGGGCGATGGTGGTGGCGCCTTTCTCCCGGGACACCCTCGTAGCCTCCACGGTCTCCGGGGTATTGCCGGAATGGGAGCAGGTGATGACAACGGAATCCGGTCCCAGGGCCTTGGGCGCTCTGTGCACAAACTCATTGGAAGTATAGATATCGGCAGGAATATCGATCTCTCTGTCGAACATATACTGAGCCGGCATCATGAACGCCTGAGAGCCGCCGCAGGCCACGAAATAGAAATGATTGATCTTCTCCTTCGCGGCCACGGCAGCCACTGCTTTGTTAATCTGTTCAATGTGTTCCTGTTTCATAATAAACCTCCGTTTGTGATGTGATGTATTATGTTATAATATAATGTTATATAACATATTATTATGATAACGCATCACAGCGCCTGTGTCAATCATTTTTTCCATTTCTTTTGCGAGACTCTTACGGGAATTTATAAAGTTATCGTGAATTTTCAACAGATTTGCAGAATTTAAGAATCCAAACTTCTCAGGGTCTCCGGTTATATCCATACGGGGATGCCTTCACGGCATCCCCGCAAGAATCACAGAAATCATTGAACGCGCGGCATTATTTTACCAGAAGAGACTTGCCGGTCATTTCCTTCGGCTGCTCCATGCCCATAAGCTCGATCAGCGTGGGCACGATATCCGCCAGCTTGCCGCCCTCCCGCAGCTTGTAGGACGGGTCCGCGTTCACCAAGATAAAGGGCACCGGATTCGTCGTATGGGCCGTAAACGGCTCGCCGGTCTCGTAGTCGATCAGCTGCTCCGCGTTGCCGTGGTCGGCGCAGATGAACATCACGCCGTTCACTTCCTTAATCGCCTCCACCACACGTCCCACGCAGGCGTCCACAGTCTCAATGGCCTTGATAGCCGCGGCCTCCACGCCGGTGTGGCCGACCATATCCGGGTTGGCGAAATTGATGATGATCACATCGTACCTGCCGGACTTGATGCACTCGATCAGCTTGTCGCAGACGCCGGGAGCGCTCATCTCCGGCTTCAGGTCATAGGTGGGCACCTCCTTGGGAGACGGGATCAGGAAACGATCCTCACCCTCGTTGGGCTCCTCCACGCCGCCGTTGAAGAAGAAGGTCACGTGGGCGTACTTCTCCGTCTCGGCGATCCGGGCCTGCTTCAGGCCCCTGGCTGCCAGCCACTCGCCGAAGGTGTTGGTCACCATCTCCTTCTTGAAGGCAACCAGCTTATTCTCAATGGTATCGTCATAGTCTGTGAAGCAGACGTAGACCAGATTCTTCATCCTGGGGCCCCGCTCAAAGCCGGTAAAGTCCTCATCGCAGAAGGCCCTGGTAATCTCGCGGGCGCGGTCCGGGCGGAAATTGTAGAAGATAACGGAATCGCCGTCCTTCACAGTCGCCACCGGATGGCCGTCCTCCATCACAATGATGGGCTCCACAAACTCATCAAACACTTCCTTGTCATAGGAAGCCTGGATGCCGGCTGTGGCGCTCTCCGCCGGATTGCCTTCTCCCATGACCAGAGCGTGATAAGCCCGCTCCACACGGTCCCAGCGCTTGTCGCGGTCCATGGCATAAAAACGTCCCTGAACAGTAGCCACCTTGCCGACTCCAATCTCCGCCATCTTGGCCTCCAGAGCCGCCACATAGTCCTTACCGGAAGCCGGGGGCGTGTCACGTCCGTCAAGGAAACAGTGTACATAGACCTTCTTCAGCCCATGGCGCTTCGCCAGCTCCAGCAGCCCGTAGATATGGGTATTATGGCTGTGGACGCCGCCGTCCGACACCAGGCCCCACATATGCAGGGCGGAATCATTTTTCTTACAGTTCTCTACCGCCGTCAGAAACTCCGGAATCTCAAAGAAATCTCCGTCCTCAATGGACTTGGTGATCCTGGTCAGCTCCTGATACACGATACGTCCGGCGCCCATGTTCAGATGACCCACCTCAGAGTTGCCCATCTGCCCGTCCGGCAGACCCACATACAGGCCGCTGGCCTGTCCCTTCACGAATGGGCACTGACTCATCAGCTGGTCCATGACCGGAGTTTTCGCTTCACACACCGCATTGGCCTCACACTTGTCATTGAGACCGTAGCCGTCAAGAATCATTAATACAACTGGTCTTTTATCCATAATTTGCTCTCCTCTGCTTAATCCTGCTCTGCCGCAGCAGCTTGCGCATTTTTTCACAATGTTTATTGTACACGAAATGGGAGAAATATGCAAGTAGGCCTATCTCTTTTTCTGCTTCATCCTGTTCTTCTGCCGGTCCATTTCTCTCAGATCTTCTATGGCCGTCTCCGGATCCATCGTATGAAACATCATATAATTCCTCTTCATCGTCCCGGCGGGAGCCTGCCGGTATATCTTCCTGCTGCTCTCACCGGTCAGGCACTGCCAGTAACGGTACAGATAACCCGCCCAGAACATGACCTCTCTGCCGTATTTTTCTCCCGCGGTTCCTATGGTCTTCTCCTCCAGCAGCGCCTCCAGAAGATATTCTTCTCCCATCCACTGGAGCTTGTTGTAGGGTGAATCGAGACATACCGCCACTTCAGAATTCATGAATCCCTTTATAAATTCCTCGCTGGAAAATTCCTCCGCCAGTTCAAAAAGCCTTCCCTGAATATCGCAGAGCTTAAGCTGAATCGAATTCATCACCTGACCTCCTTCTCCTGCTCCAGAATCTCATCAAAGAAAAGACCCTCCCGCCGGTAACGCCGGCATACTTCGTCCGCCAGGCTCACCCCTTTGAGCCGGTTCTCCTGGCTGACATCCTGGAGGCACCGTCGCTCCAGATAAGAGAGGGAAATCTCCCGCTCAACCGATACGGCGTCACATCCCGCCTGAGTGACCGCCGCGTACTGCTCACCCAGCCTCAGGGCGGAAAGGCTTGCGACAAGCGCCTTATCCGTAATATTGCCCTGGAAAAAATTGTCCAATACATAAAACATTCTGTCGTCCGCAATGCTTCCGACCACAATATCCGGCTCATGGGCCATCCTCTCGTACTTCTGATAAAGCCGCGTTCCCCGAATCCCATCCATCTTGCCCCGGTTGTACGCCACAAACAGCGCCCACTCAATATCAGGCGGTATCCGCAGCATCCGCAGCCCGTCCAGCTTCAGACTGACAACATAAAGCTTCGATTCCGCGAAATCACTGATCAACGTAAGGCACTGCCTCAAATCCGTTCCCATATAAAAGCCCCGGCCGAAATCGCACCTGTCCCTGCTGAGCGGCATGATCCGGCCCTGAATACCGGATTTGGAACCATGATAAAGAATCATTCTGTTTTCCATGGCGGCGATACCGGCCGCCTGCTCCGCAATTCCGGCGTAAACGACCGTTTCCAGCGGAATCCCTTTCGCCCTGCAGAAATCATAAATCCTGGACTGGGCCATGTGATTGGGAACGGAATGTCCATTCTCCCACCGGTTCACAGAAGTAAACGACACTCCCAGGGCATCCGCGAAATCCTGCTGTCCCAGGCCGGTCATCTGCCTGACCGCTTTGATAATTGCATCCATATTTGTCTCCATATTGATTATGATGTTGGGGTCAAAAGGTATTTTGACCCTGGCGTCATATTATATCGTCATCTATATTAACAATTATATCATATGCTATAAAATAATCAAGAAAAACCTTCAGCGGCCCGGCGCTGAAGACAAAAAAAACAGCCCTGGAGAGAACATCCGTCCCGCCAGGGCTGTAACAAAAATCAAATTTATTTTATCCTAATGCCACCTTGCACCGCTTCTTATAGCAGGCAATGCCGTATTTCAGCACTTTCTCGATGCCGTCGTCTATAAACATCTCATCATAACGCTTCGTTTCGATCTGCGCGAGCGCCTCCTGCACAGCCGTCTCCAGGTTGCCGTCCTCCGCGTATTTCACCTCGATGACAATCCCCAGGCTGCCGTCCTCGGCTTCCACAAGGATGTCGCTGTAGCCGTCGCCGCTCTCACGGTTACTGGTCACGAT
>CANQSK010000100.1 GCA_947626475.1 uncultured Lachnospiraceae bacterium | reverse complement strand
GATTTCAAGTGGAGGTTGGAGAAAGACTAATTTCTACTTGGTCCCCTTAGAAGTGGAAGTTAACTTTTCACTTCACTATAATTTATTACTAACATTTGAAACAGCTGAAAGACTTGCTTTTTACGATAAATGTGATTATAATATAGTATATTTCAAAGTTAGTATTTTATTCGCCTATTTACAGGGAAGGAAGTGAGCCCATGAAAATAGAACGCATCAACGACAATCAGATCCGGTGTACGCTCACCAGTTTCGATTTGAGCGTCCGGAATCTTAACCTGCGGGAGCTGGCCTATGGCAGTGAAAAGGCCCGGAACCTGTTTCGGGAGATGATTCAGAGAGCTTCCAATGAGGTGGGCTTTGAGGCGGAAGACATTCCGCTGATGGTAGAGGCCATCCCATTGTCCAATGAGAGCGTCATGCTGGTCATTACCAAGATTGAGGATCCGGAAGAGCTGGACACCAGATTTTCCAAATTCTCCCCCTTCGGCGACGACGAGTCCGACTCCCTGACCGAGCTTGCCAGCGAGCTGCTGGAGGGCGCCGACGGTCTGGCCAAGCTGTTGGGGATTCCCACCTCCGCTCAGCCAGAATCCGAAGATGAGCAGGCGGGTCCGGAAGAGTCCTCCTCTTCCGCCGTGAGAGTTTACACCTTCGACAGCCTGGACCGGATATCCGACGCGGCCAGGGCCTGCGGAGATCTGTATACCGGTCCCAACACCTTATACAAGAAGCCCGGCACCTACCAGTATTTCCTGGTGTTAAGGAATGAGGATACCGATTCCCTGGCATTCAGCCGGGTCTGCAACGTCCTGTCGGAGTACGGCAGCAAGATACGCCACGAGTATTCCAGCGAAGCTTATTACGAGGAACATTACGAGGTCGTCTGCCGGGACAAAGCTCTTCAGGTCATGAAAAACATTTAAAAAACAGGCGGAAACCCATGGGGTCTTCCGCCTGACTTTATTTGTTGGATACGCCGCTCTCTCCACTAGATTAGCGGGTGGCCAGAACTTCGTTCATCTTGGATACCAGGTCATCACAGTTGATGCCGTGCACCATGCATGCCTCCTCCAGACTTTCCGCCTGCGAAGACGGGCAACCCAGGCAGTGCATTCCGGCAGCCATCAGCATATGAGGAATCAGTTCATCCATCTGAACCAGCTGTCCGATCAACATATCTTTACTGATCTGCATTGGTAACTCCTCCTTCCGTACATACTGATATTAATATAATACTTTTTCCGCGGCTTGGCAAGGTGAATTTTTTGCTTTCATTTTTATACATAAGTAGTTTCAATTTCCTCTTGAATATTCTGTGATAATAGTATAAAATGAATGCAAATGTATAGAATATAAGGAGGTATTATTATGGCACGTGTAATTAGTGACGCTTGTGTATCCTGTGGTACCTGCGAGGGCGAGTGCCCCGTTGGCGCTATCTCTCAGGGCGATGGACAGTATGTTGTTAATGCGGACGAGTGCATCGACTGCGGCGCGTGTGAGGCTGCCTGCCCCACCGGCGCTATCAGCGAGGCTTAATCTCTGATACTGTTGTGATTCCACACATACATAACATGCCTCTTCCCCATGGAAGAGGCATTTGTCTTTTTCACACCAAAGGAGAACTGATCATGAAAAAACCGGTCATTGGCCTGACGCCTTCCCACAACATAGACAATGACGATGTCCGCCTGGGCCCCCAGTGCCTGCGGGCCATCCGGATGGCCGGAGGGATTCCCGTGATCCTCCCCATAGAGACAGAGAAGGAGAACCTCAGGCAGCTGATTGAGCGGCTGGACGGCATTCTCTTCACAGGCGGCCCGGATCCCCATCCCTTTCTTTTCGGGGAAGAGGTTCTTACAGGCTGCGGTGAGATCTCTGTTAAGAGGGACGCCATGGAGATCGCCCTGCTGTCCCTGACTATGGAGCACAAAAAGCCGATTATGGGTATCTGCCGCGGCATCCAGATGATCAATGTAGGCCTGGGCGGCGATATTTACCAGGATATCCCTTCTCAGACCGTCAGGGAGATTCCCATCGCCCACCGGCAGCCGCCCCTCTCCTACCAGCCTTCCCACACGGTGACGGTAATGGCCGGAAGCCTGCTGGAGAATATCTGCAGGCCCGCAGCCGGCGCGGAAGCGTCCGGTCCCGTCCGCCTGCGCGTCAACAGCACTCACCACCAGGCTGTCCGCCGTCTGGCTCCGGGGCTTGTCTCATGCGCGATCGCCCCTGACGGCATTATCGAGGGCATTGAGATGCCGGATTACCCCTTCCTTTTGGGCGTCCAGTGGCACCCGGAATACCTTTGGGAGAAGGATCCTGCGGCCGCGGCTCTGTTCCGGGCGTTTGTAGCCGCCTCAGAATAGCTTCTTTCCGCTTTTTCCAAATCGTTTTTTCCTGAAAAACGGAACCTTTGTGGCCGCCGCTTCCGCGCGGCCCTTTCCTTTATTCTGATAAGCCCGGATCGTCTCATCCAGCTGCTTAAACCGCTCCTCCTCCTTCTCGTCGCTGACGCGGAGCAGGTACTCTACCTCCTTCATGACCCGGTCGGTCACATTTTCACTGACCGCGTCGCTGACCTCCTCGGTGATCTCCTGACTGATCCTGGCCATATTGGCCTCCACGGCCTGTCCGATAATATGATTCATGATCTCCTGAAACCGGATCATCTTTTCCTGAACATCCAGCGCCTGTTCCGGCTCCGCCAGACTGATGCCTGTATTCTCAGTCGCTTCCTCCGCAGCCTCCGGCTTCACATCTTCCTGTATATCCGCTGTTTCCTGAGCCGTCTCCTGATTCAGGGCTTCCTTCTTCTCTTTCGTAGGCGTATTCTGTTGAGTTTCCTTCCAGGCTGCTTTCATGTCTTCCTCCATAAGATCTTCGGTGATAGTGATGTTCTCCATCGCACCTGTCATTTTGTTCAGAGCGTTCCTGATCGCCTTCAGCTGGTATCCTCGATTCTTCAGATCTCTTATCTGGCAAAACAGTCGGATATGCATGTCCGTGTAATATCTGTGCCCCATGTCATTGCGGGGAATGTCAAGCTCCAGCTCGTCCTCCCAGTACCGGAGAACATGAGTTTCCACATCAACCTTTTTAGCCGCATCCGATATCAAATAACGAGCCTCAGCCATTCTGCCCTCTCCTTTGATCCAGTGATTTCATACCTTATTACCATATATATGCCTTGAGAATGTATATTATGCCATTGAAAATATTTCCGCGCGCTGAAAAAGCCGGAACATCACTGTCCCGGCTTTCTGGCTGCGTTGGCGTATTTAGTAAGATGAGGGATCCAGACAAGATTCACGGTTCCGATGGGACCGTTACGCTGTTTGGCCACGATAACCTCAGCCATATCCTTCATCTCAGTATCTTTATTATAATAATCGTCCCGATAGAGGAACATTACCACGTCCGCGTCCTGCTCAATGGCCCCTGATTCACGCAGGTCGGAAAGCATAGGTCGATGGTCTGCCCTGGTCTCGCAGGCACGGCTCAGCTGTGACAGAGCCACTACCGGGGCCTGTATCTCTCTGGCAAGAGCCTTCAGAGACCTGGAGATCTCCGAAATCTCCTGCTGCCGGTTCTCATTGTTCCGGCCGCTGCCGCTCATCAGCTGCAGATAGTCGATCACAACCATCCCCAGTCCCCGCTCCAGCTTCATCTTGCGGCACTTGGAGCGTATCTCCGCCACTGTGATTCCCGGCGTATCGTCGATGATCATGTTGGAGCTTCCGATTCTCCCCACTGCCTCCACCACGGCATCCCAGTCGGAATCAGTCAGATTGCCGGTGCGCAGCTTCTGGGTATCCACGCCGGACTCCGCGGACAGGATACGGTTCACCAGCTGCTCCTTGGACATCTCAAGGCTGAAAATAATACAGGGAATATTCTTGCGGATCGCCGCATGGTCCACAATATTCAGGACAAAGGCCGTCTTTCCCATGGACGGGCGGGCCGCAAGAAGGACCAGATCCGAAGGCTGGAAACCGGCTGTCATATAATCCAGATCGATAAAACCGGTAGGGACGCCGGTCACCGTCTCTTTCGTCCGCGAGGCGGCCTCTACCTTCTCCAGAACATCCAGGACGACCTGACGGATGGGGACCAGTTCCTTGGAATCGCGGCTCTGAAGCAGCTCAAAAATTCGCTTCTCCGCATCCGCCAGAATATCCTCCAGGGAATCCCTTCCCAGATAACAGTTATTGGAAATATCGTCGTTCAGACGGATCATGCGGCGAAGAACCGCCTTTTCATGGACGATCACAGCATAGGAACGGATGTTGGCAGAAGTGGGAACCGTAGTAATGATATCCCTGACAAAATCCAGGCTGGATACCTCCGGAGGCACGTCCTTCTCCTTCAGCCTGTCCTGAAGGGTGATCAGATCCACTGGTTTGCCCTCATTGAACAGTTCCACCATGGATTCATACATAACGCCGTACTGGTGCTGGTAGAAATCATCCGCCGTCAAAATCTCCTCGGCGGCAACAATCGCCTCCCTGTCCATCAGCATGGAGCCGATCACCGACTGCTCGGCCTCGATACTGTGAGGAAGAACCCGTTTGATCAAAGCGTCATCCATGGCCATCGTCCTTTTTCCATCCTCTTTACTCGTATATCCGTTTCAGAATTACTCTGCTTCTATCTTCACTGTCAGCTGCGCCGTCACATCCCTGTGAAGCTTCACCGGCACCTGATGGACGCCCAGGGTCTTTAAGGGTTCCGGCAGGACCAGCTTCTTCTTGTCCAGCTCCAGTCCCAGCTGTTCCGACACCGCCCTGGCGATCTCCTTGCCGGACACGGAGCCGAACGCCTTCCCGTTCTCGCCGGCCTTGATCGCCAGCGTGACCGAAGACTGAGACAACTTCTCGCCCAGTTCTTTAGCCTCGCTCAGCTGCTGGGCGGCAATCTTCTCGGCGTTGGCCTTCTGCAGCTTCAGCTCATTGAGATTCTTCGGCGTAGCCTCCACCCCCAGCTTCTTCGGCAGAATGAAATTGCGGGCGTATCCATCGCTGACCTTCACGATCTGCCCCTTTTTTCCCAGTGCCTTTACATCTTCTAGTAATACGATCTCCATTCTCATTCCTCCTAAATCACTGCACTTCGCCTGCCGCGATCATCTCTCTGATCACAGCTTTCAGCTGCTCTTTGGCGTCTTCCATGGTCACGCCCTTAAGCTGGGCTCCCGCGATCGAGCGGTGGCCTCCGCCTCCCAGCTTCTCCATCATCACCTGTACGTTCACTTCATCTATGGAACGGGCGCTGAGATAGATCACTCCGTTATACTGAGACAGCACCACGGAACCCTTGATCCCGCGGATGCTCAGCAGTTCGTTGGCCGCCTGTGCCGCCACGATCGTAGGATTCTCGATTCCCTCCGACGGGCATTCGCTGATGGCAAAGGAGCCTTCAAATACTTCCGCCTGGCTGACCGCCTGGGCCCTGGCCTTATAATTTACCATCTCGTCGCGGAACAGCTTGCGGACGCGGGTCACATCAGCACCGTTGCGCCGCAGAAACGCCGCCGCCTCAAAGGTCCGGACTCCCGTCTGGTTATTGAAATAGTTGGTGTCGATCACAATGCCCGCGTACAGGGCGTCCGCCTCCTGGGGCTTCATCTTGATGCCGTCAGCGATATACTGAAGCACCTCCGCCACCATCTCACAGGCAGAGGACGCGTAAGGCTCCACATAGGAAAGCACCGCGTTGTCTATGATCTCGCTTCCCTGGCGGTGATGATCCAGAACCACAATGGTCTTCACCATCTTCAGAAGCTGAGGCGCCTCGGTAATACTGGGGCGGTTCACATCCACCACTACCAGCATGGTCCCGCCGTCCACAACGTTCTCCGCCTCCTGGCTGGTCAGAAACATATCCGCCGGATATCCGGCGCTCTCCGAAAACCGCTCGATCACCGGCCGCACCGAAGAGGTAATATCATTGATCACAATATGGGCTTTTTTGTCCAGAGCCGTGGCAATCCGGTAAATACCGATGGCCGCGCCGACCGAATCGATGTCGCCCAGCCGGTGTCCCATGATCAGCAGCTCTTCCTTGGTACTGATCAGCTCTCTGAGGGCATGGGCCTTCACACGGGCCTTCACACGGGTCGTCTTCTCCTTCTGCTGGGTCTTTCCGCCGAAATATTCCGTCTTTTCGGCGCTCTTGATCACCGCCTGGTCGCCGCCACGGCCAAGAGCCATGTCGATGGCCATGCGGGCGAACTCATAATTCTGCCCGTAGGTCTCGCCGCCCATGCCCAGTCCGATGCTCAGCGTCACCGCCATCTCGTTGCCGATGTTGACCGACTTTACATCATCCAGAATCGAAAATCTCTGTTCTCTCAGCTCCGCCACGTAGTGCTGCTTGATGACAAAGAAGTATTTATCCTTCTCCATCTTCTTCACTACGCCGCCGAGGCCGTTGATATATTTGTTGATCCGCCGCTCGATCAGGGCCATCAAAAGAGACCGCCGCACTTCCTCCACGCTCTCCAGCGCCTCGTCATAGTTGTCCAGATAAATGAGTCCGGCCACCATGCGCTGATCGTAGATCTCCTGCTGGTACTGGAGAATGTCCGTCTCGTCAAACAGATATACGGCCAGAAGCTCCTGGGCATCCTGGCCTTCCTCCAGAAGCTCCAGCTCTTCATCATAAGCCCCCATCTTCAGGGGTTTCATGTCTATCCGGTAATTGCGCCCGCCCAGACCGGCATGAAGGCTGACACTTTCCGTCAGCTTCAGAAGCATCTCCTTCGTCACATCCGGAAACATGGCTGTCAAAGAGCTTCCTTTCACTTTATTTTCCCTGGACAGCTCGGTAAACTTCCGGTTCATCCACAGGAAACGGCCTGTCTCATCCGTCACCACATAAGGAATATCCAGCTCCTCCAGCAGATTTTTCTGAACCCAGGCGTAATCCGCCGAAAACTCTACCAGCCCGGCCATCAGCTTCCTGCGCCGGTACAGGTACAGAAAAACGGAAATCACCAGATATACTGCCGTAAATCCGCACATGGCAAGGCCGGCGCCGGTATCAACCGCGCCGACAACCACATTCATGAGAATCACCAGGACACCCAGGAAAAGCGGCCACTGCAGATAACGTCCTAACTGTCCCCTCACGTCTCTTTTCTCATTCATAGCTTTTCTCCTCGTGTTCACATTATAGCACAAGGATTGCGTTTCGTCTACTTTGAACTTTCTTTGCGCGCCTTTTCCTCTGCCCGGCTGTTTTTCTGCCCGGTCAGATACTGATATACATCCCGGCGGCTGATCCCCCGGTCCCTGGCCACCATGCGCATGGCCTCCTTGTTGGCAATCCCCTGGTCCTCATAATACGCCATGTGTTCCTCCACGCTCATCTCATCCCAGGAGCGGGCCCTTTCCCGAAGCTGTTCTTCCATGCTCCGCCCCTCCAGGACAAGCACATACTCCCCCTTCGGTTCCTGAATCCGAACGTGTTCCAAGGCTTCCCTCAGGGTGGTCTGCCAGGCCTCCTCATACCGCTTTGTCAGTTCCCGGCACAGGGTTATACGCCGGTCTCCCAGCGTCTCCAGAAGCTCTTCCAGGGTTTTCGCCAGCCTGTGGGGCGCCTCGTACAAAAGAATCGTCCTGGTTTCCGTCTTCAGCTCCTCCAGAACCCACTGCCGCTCCTTCTTATCTGAAGGCAGAAACGCCTCAAAGCAGAACCGCCGGGTACTCATGCCGGACAATGTCAGCGCCGTAACGCAGGCAGACGGCCCCGGCAGGGACGTCACCCGGATTCCGGCCGCGTAACACTGCCGGACCAGTTCCTCTCCCGGGTCGGAGACCGCCGGCGTTCCTGCGTCCGTCACCAGAGCCACGTTGAGTCCCTTATTCAGCTGTTCCACCAGATACCTGGCCTTCTCAACCTTGTTGAACTCATGGTAGCTGGTCATGGGCGTATCAATCCCGAAATGGTTCAGAAGCTTAATGCTGTGGCGGGTATCCTCCGCCGCGATCAGATCCGCTTCCTTCAATGTATTCAGCACCCTGAGGGTAATATCGTCCAGATTGCCGATAGGCGTCGCGCACAGATACAGAGTTCCTGCCATGATCATTCCTCCCTAATATCCGTATTTCTCCCGTATTTCTTCCGTGTACACTCCCGGCGACTGAAACACGATCACCGGCGGCTCCACCTTCATGTGCGGGCCGCCTCCCCTGACCGCTTCTATCAGCACCATGTTGGCATCCCTTCCGGCAAAGGGATGCACCATCCTCAGCCGCTTGGGCTCCAGCCGGTACCTGCGCAGCTCACAGATGATCTCCGCAAGGCGGGCCGGACGGTGAACCAGATAGAAACGGCCTCCCGGCCTCAGTACCGCGGCCGTCTCCCTCACCACATCCTCCAGCGTACACAGCACCTCATGTCTGGCGACCGCCCTGGTCCTGTCCGGATTCTCAAGGCCTCCCGCCGCCTTCATGTAAGGCGGATTGGATGTGACCACGTCAAAAGAAGCCAGTCCAAACAACCGGCTGGCCTCCCTGATATCTCCCTGCACAATGGATATCTCTTTTTCAAGATGATTGTATGCGACGCTGCGGCCGGCCATATCCACCATATCCGGCTGAATCTCAAGGCCCGTGAAATGCTTTCCCCGGGTCTTGGCCTTCAGCAAAATAGGGATGATCCCCGTTCCGGTGCCCAGATCCAGCACCGACTCGCCCTCCTCTACTCTGGCAAAGCCGGACAGCAGCACCGCGTCCATCCCGAAACAGAATTTTTCCCTGTTCTGGATAATGCCGTAGCCTCCCCGCTGCAGATCGTCGATCCGCTCCTGTTCTTTCAGCTCAATCGTCATCTAATCTGGATTTCCCTTCCGAGCGGTCAAACGCCTCCAGCTGCTTCAGCTCCGCGTCCTGCGCCGACGCCTGAGCCTTTTCCTTCTTTCTCCGCGGCTTAAAACGCAGCTGGTCCGCCCTGTATTCCATGATTTCCTTCTCATCCCCGTCCACAGTCACCAGTATTTTCACCAGCTGGCGCAGCACGTTGACGCTGTGAACCTCGCCCCGCAGGCCGTCGTCTGTCGTCACCATATCTCCCACTGACGGCAGCTTGCTGTTCAGATACTCGTAGGTCTCTTCCTCATTCTTCAGACAGCACATCAGCCTGCCGCAGACCCCGGATATCTTGGTGGGATTCAGAGACAGATTCTGCTCCTTCGCCATCTTGATGGACACAGGGATAAACTCGGACAGATAGGTGTGGCAGCACAGCGGACGGCCGCAGATACCTACGCCGCCCACAATCTTGGTCTCGTCACGGACCCCTACCTGGCGGAGCTCAATCCTGGTGCGGAACACAGACGCAAGGTCCTTCACCAGCTCCCTGAAGTCGATCCTGCCGTCTGCGGTAAAGTAGAACAGGATCTTATTATTGTCAAATGTGTACTCTACATCGATCAGCTTCATCTCCAGGCCATGCTTCTTGATCTTCTCCAGGCAGATCTTGTAGGCGTCTTTTTCTTTCTCTTTATTGGCCGCTTCTCTCGCGTCATCCTCCGCGGTCGCCAGGCGGATGACCGGTTTCAAGGGCGGCACCACCTTGTCGTCCTCCACATCCCGGTTGCCCAGCACCACATACCCGTACTCAATACCGCGGGCCGTCTCCACGATCACATGCTGCCCGGCCTTAATCTTGTTCTCACCAGGGGCGAAATAATATATTTTTCCTGCGTTGCGGAATCTTACTCCGATCACTGTCGTCATTCTCAATTCTCCTTCATCACCAGAAGCATAAGCTCCATGGCAAGTTCCATATTAACATTAGCCTCCAGACGAACTCTCGCCTTATCGATTGCCTCTAAAATCTTCTCAAATCCATCGTAGCCCGTGGTCTTGCTCAGCTTGTCCAAGGCGATAAATTCATCCCGGAAGATCAGCAGATCCGGGTCCTTCGTCACCTTAAACATCAGCGCGTCCCGGTACCAGACCTGCATAAAATCAAGGCATTCGCCGATATCCAGCTCTTCGTCCTTCCACCTTTTGATCCGGTCCAGAAGCTCTGACAGTTCCATGGTCTTAACCGACTTCAGCATATAGACCATCTCGTCATACAGATGGCGGAACTCCGAAGAACCTGCCAGCCGGATCGCCTTGCCCAGGTTTCCTCTGGCAAAAGCAGCGTACAGCCGTGCCTCCTTCTCCGGCACCTGAAGGCTTCCCGCCAGATATTCCTGCACCACGGAATCCCGCAGAGGCCTCAGCTTCAGCTGAATACATCTGGACAGGATCGTGGGAAGAAACGCCTCCGGATTGGTCGTCAGAAGGATAATGACCGCGTACCCCGGTGGCTCCTCAATGGTCTTAAGAAGAGCGTTCTGAGCCTGAACCGTCATCTTCTCCGCCTCGTCCACAATGTATATCTTGTAATAGCTGCTGTAGGGGCGGATCATGATAGTATCATTGATCTGCTCCCGGATATCGTCTACGCCGATGGTGCTCTTCTCATGAGTTACATGGATCAGATCCGGGTGATTTCCGGACAGTACCTGCCGGCAGGCGTGGCACTCCATGCAGGGTTCGCTTTTTCCTTTCTCACAGAGAAGCGTCATGGCAAAGGCATTCGCCAGGGACTTTCGCCCCATGCCGGCCTCCCCTGCCAGAATGTAAGCGTGGGATATCTTATGCGCCTCGATCGCTTTCTGAAAATGCTGTTTTACCGCCTCATGTCCCAAGATATCATGAAAACCCGGCATGAAATCGTCCCCCTGGATGCAAGTAAATTACTCAGATATTATAGCATATCCTGCGCCTGCTGTATAGTTTTTCTTGTTTCCAGCCGGTTCCGGATCATCTGATGAATCTCCTGAACAGATTTCATCCTTCCCTGCCCGTCACAGCAGTCGATCCGCTCCCATCCGTATTTTTCCACCAGAATCCGGCTGTTTTCATAAGAACGGTTCAGAAATTCCGGATCAGCCTCATGAATGTCCTTCTGCGCCTGATGGGTGATCTTGTTCTCGCGGTCCTTCATAAGCGCCAGGGACGTCTCCGGCTTCACATCCAGAAAGAACACGCAGTCCGGAACCGGAAGTCCTCCCTTCACGTACTCAAAATCATACTCCCAGTCCAGAAACGCCAGTTTTTCCTCCAGAGAATCCAGCTTGGCCGCCTGATGCAGCATATTGCTGGTCACATACCGGTCGCAGATAACCAGGCTGTCATCGCCGCCCTGGTAGAACTCCTTCCAGTCTTTCAGATAGGACGCGAAACGGTCCACGGCATAAAAGGCAGAGGTCACATAGGGATTCACCTCACAGGCGTCCCCGCCGAACTCGCCGCCCAGATACATTTTTACCAACGCGGAGGAAGGGCTGCCGTAATCCGGATAGGAAACCATCCGCACCTGTTTTCCCTGTTCCTTCAGATATTCATAGAGAAGGCCCGTCTGAGTAGCCTTGCCGCTCCCGTCGCTTCCCTCGATCACAATCACTTTTCCCATAAATTTTCACTCCCTCACTGTCTCAATGTACCGGACATCATAATCCTTCATTCCCTGAACCGGAAGCCCCCGGCTGCGGAAGCGGCAGATCTGCCCGATGATCTCCGGGGTCAGCACCTCTCCCGGCACAAGAATGGGAATCCCCGGCGGATACAGATAAACATACTCCGCGGATACGCTGCCGGCGCTTTCCTCCAGCTTTACCCGGCGCCTGGGGCGACTCACCGCCTCGCGCAGGGTCAGAACGCTCTCCGGATATGCCGCCGGTTTCCACTCTCCCTGCCGGCTTCTGCCTGTTCCGGATTCCAGCTGTTCATCCGTCTCCAGAAACGCCTGCTCCAATCGCTTAAATCCCTCTTCAGAATCCATCTTCGTTGTGATCGCCGTTACGTAGTCCGCCCCGCTCATTTCCAGCTCCAGGTGATACCGTTCTCTGAAAAGCTGCATCAGCTCCCTGCCGCTCACCCCGGTATCTCCTGCAGACACCACGATCTTCGACAGATCCAGGTCATAAACCCCGGCCTGTCCGATCCTGTCCCTGTCCAGAAGGCGAAGGTGCTTCATCCGGGCAAGCCTGCCCCTCAGCTTCTCCAGCCGTCCGGCAAATTCCCGCATCTCCGCGCGGCCGGGACCGTCCATATATTCGATGCAGCGCTCAATTCCCGCCATCAGAACATAGGACGGGCTGCTGCTCTGAAAGATCTGCAGATAATGCTCCAGCCGGTCCCTGTCGATCAGGCTGCCCCGCACATGCAGGACCGCCGTCTGGGTGAACGCCG
>CANQSK010000099.1 GCA_947626475.1 uncultured Lachnospiraceae bacterium | reverse complement strand
ACGCCGCGGGACTTCATGCCGACCACGCGGTTCTCCACGATGTCCACGATGCCGATGCCGTGCTTGCCGCCCAGGGCGTTTAACTTCTTAATGATATCGGAGACCTTCATCTTCTCGCCGTTGATGCTTGTGGGCACGCCGGCTTCGAAGGTCATGGTCACATACTCCGGCTCATCGGGAGCCTTCTCCGGGGTCACGCCCAGGACCAGCAGATGGTCGTAGTTGGGCTCATTGGCCGGATCTTCCAGCTCCAGGCCCTCATGGCTGATATGCCACAGGTTCCGGTCGCGGCTGTAGCTGTTGTCTGCGGAGAAGGGCAAGTGGATGCCGTGCTGCTTGCAGTATTCGATCTCATCCTCACGGGACTTCAGGGTCCAGATGTCGGTCATCCGCCAGGGAGCGATGATCTTCAGATCGGGTGCCAGTGCCTTGATGCCCAGCTCAAAACGGATCTGGTCGTTGCCCTTGCCCGTAGCGCCGTGGCAGATTGCGGAAGCCCCTTCCTTCCGGGCGATCTCCACCAGCCTCTTGGCGATGGCGGGACGGGCCATGGAAGTGCCCAGCAGATATTTATGCTCATAGACGGCGCCTGCCTGGACGCAGGGAACGATGTAATTGTCGCAGAAATCGTCCACCAGGTCCTCGATATACAGCTTGGAAGCGCCGGACAGTTTGGCTCTCTCCTCCAGGCCGTCCAGTTCGCTGCCCTGACCGCAGTCGATGCAGCAGCAGATGACTTCGTAATCGAAATGCTCCTTCAGCCAGGGAATGATCGCTGTAGTGTCAAGGCCGCCGGAATAGGCCAGAATTACTTTTTCTTTCATAAAAAGATATCCTCCTTTGAAATTTGACTTTCATAAATATACAACAAGTCATTGAGAAATGCAAGAGGAAAATAAAAAAGTTTTTAAGATTGCATAAACATATAATGCTTGCATAATATTCAAATATAATGTATAATTATTAGAAATGTACAGGGAGGAGCGGGCAGGAAGACGGCGGACTGTACAAAAGGATGAAAATGCGAAAAATTTTGAAAAAGGACTTCCATTATAATAAGAAAATCACTATAATGAATAGCGTCCCTGTCTGCGCAGGTCCGCGGAAAATCAGAATCCGTGAAGGTGAGAGATAAGGCGAAGGGAGAACCATTGGGATTGGGACAGAGTATGGACGGAGGAAAAAAGGATGATCAAGGTTGGAATTATCGGAGCTACGGGATATGCCGGAGCGGAGCTGGCCCGTCTGCTTCTGCAGAGGGATGATGCGGAGATCGTATGGTACGGCTCCAGAAGCTATGTGGGAGAAGATTTTTCCTTTATTTATAGAAATGTGGCTCATCTGACCGGGGAGCCCTGCAGGGACGACGACATGGAGAAGCTTTCGGAGATCGCCGATGTGATTTTCACGGCCACGCCCCAGGGGTTCTGCGCGTCCCAGGTGACGGAGGAGATCCTGTCACGGACAAAGATCATTGATCTGAGCGCGGATTTTCGTATTAAGGATGTGGATGTGTATGAGCAGTGGTACAAGCTGAAGCATTCCACGCCCCAGTTTCTTCCCGAGGCGGTCTACGGCCTGCCGGAGATCAACAGGGAGAAGATCAGGAAGGCCCGTCTGGTGGCCAATCCCGGATGCTATCCCACCTGTTCCTTCCTCACCCTGTATCCTATGGTGAAGGAAGGGCTCATTGATACGAACACCATTATCATTGACGCCAAGTCCGGCACCTCCGGGGCAGGCAGAAGCGCCAAGGTGCCCAGCCTCTACTGCGAAGTGAACGAGAGCATAAAGCCTTACGGCGTTGCCAGCCACCGGCACACTCCGGAGATCGAGGAGCAGCTTTCCTATGCGGCGGGCAAGCCGGTGACTATCAGCTTCACGCCTCACCTGGTTCCTATGAACCGGGGCATTCTGGCGACCGCTTACGCGACGCTGACCAGGCCGGTGACGGCTGAGGATGTGAAGGCGGCCTACGACAAGTATTATCAGGATGAGTATTTTATCCGCGTGATGAAGCAGGGCATGGTGCCTCAGACCCGATGGGTGGAGGGCAGCAATTTCGTGGATATCGCCTTCCAGATCGATCCCAGAACCAACCGCCTGGTGATGATGGGCGCCATCGACAACATGGTGAAGGGCGCCGCCGGACAGGCCATGCAGAACATGAATCTGATGTTCGGCCTGCCGGAGAATACAGGACTGAAGCAGATCGCGGTATTTCCGTAACGATAGAAAGGCAAGGGCAGAATATGCCGGGAACCATGAGTATTCTCATCCGTGAAATGACCATGGATGATTACGATAAAGTATACGCCCTCTGGACAGGCATCCAGGGCTTCGGGATCCGCAGCATCGACGATTCCAGGGAGGGCGTGGAACGGTTTATCCGAAGAAATCCCCATACCAGCGTGGTGGCGGAGCAGAACGGCCGGATCGTGGGCTCCATCATGTGCGGCCACGACGGCCGGACAGCCTGTTTCTACCATGTGTGCGTAGAAAAAAGCTACCGGAAGCACGGCGTGGGCTATAAGATGGTCCGGTTCGCGATCCAGGGGCTCCGGGACGAGGGAATCAGCAAGGTGACGCTGATCGCCTTCAAGAAAAATGAGATCGGAAACGCCTTCTGGCGTTCCCTGGGCTGGACGGAGCGGGAGGACGTGAACGTCTACGACCTGGTGCTGAACGAAGAGAACATAACACGATTCGTTGACTGACGAAAGGATTTGTGATAACAGTGATAATCGAAGGCAATCCCAAAGAGCTGGCGGCCATGGCGGAATTTCACAGGGGGAACCGCCAGGAGGGGCTGCGGCTTCAGGAAGAGTTTGCGGCGGAGTTTCGGGAGGAGTACCGGGAGAAGGACCACTGCCCCTGTCAGAAAGCCTGCCGGTACCACGGAAACTGCAAGGAGTGCGTGGCCATTCACCGGGCCCACCAGGAGCATGTGCCCAACTGCATGCGGCCTCTGATCAACGCGAAGATTAAGTCGCTGTCAGAACTGACGGAGCACACCATTGCCAATGAGATACAGGCGCCCAGAGAGGTGCTGAGGAAAGAGTTTCAGAAAGGATGAGGGGGATTCATATGAACTACATAGACGGCGGAGTGACAGCGGCAAAGGGATTTCTGTCGGCGTCGGCGGCAGCCGGAATCAAGTATAAGGACAGGCCGGACATGGCCCTGATCTACAGCAGGATGCCCTGTGTGGCAGCGGGAACATTTACCACCAATCTGGTGAAGGCGGCTCCGGTGAAATGGGACCAGGAGATCGTGTACCATTCTCCGGCGGCCCAGGCGGTTGTCATCAACGCGGGAATCGCCAACGCCTGTACCGGAGCGGAAGGCTACGGCTACTGCAAAGCCACGGCGGACGCGGCGGCGGAGATTCTTGATATTCCGGCGGATTCCGTTCTGGTGGCGTCCACGGGAGTGATCGGCATGCAGCTGCCCATCGGCCGGATCGTGGACGGCGTGAGGGCGATGTCGGGACAGCTGAGCGGCAGCCTGGAGAGCGGAACGGCTTCCGCGAAAGCGATCATGACTACAGATACGAAGAAGAAAGAAGCGGCTGTTCAGGTGGAGATCGGAGGCAGCACAGTGACCATCGGCGGCATGTGCAAGGGCTCCGGCATGATCCATCCCAATATGTGCACCATGCTGAGTTTTGTGACTACGGACGCGGCGATTTCCAAGAAGATGCTTCAGGCGGCCTTAAGCGAGGTGGTGCCGGATACCTACAACATGGTTTCCGTGGACGGAGACACCTCCACCAACGATACGGTGCTTCTTCTGGCCAACGGCCAGGCAGGCAACCCCATGATCCTGAAAAAGGACGAGAATTACGAGAAGTTCAAAGAGGCCCTTTACTGTGTCAATGAGGCTCTGGCCAAAAAGATTGCCGGTGACGGCGAGGGCTGCACGGCTCTGTTTGAGGTGAAGATAGTGGGGGCTGAGACCAAGACCCAGGCGGTAACCCTGGCCAAGTCTGTGATCACCTCCAGCCTGACCAAGGCGGCCATCTTCGGACATGACGCCAACTGGGGCAGGATTCTCTGCGCCATGGGTTACTCCGGGGCTCAGTTTGACCCGGAGAAGGTGGATCTGTTCTTTGAGAGCGCGGCCGGAAAGCTTAAGATCGTTGAGAACGGTGTGGCGGTGGATTACAGTGAGGAAGAAGCCACAAAGATTCTCTCGGAGCCGGAGGTTACGGCCATCGCCGACATTAAGATGGGAAATGAGAAGGCTACAGCCTGGGGCTGTGATTTAACCTTTGATTATGTGAAGATCAACGCGGATTACCGGTCATAGGAGGTTACAGGTTATGGAGTTGGATCAGAATATTATATACAAGGCTGCCGTGCTGGTGGAGGCCCTGCCCTACATTCAGCGATTTAACCGGAAGATCATTGTGGTCAAATACGGCGGCAGCGCCATGGTGGACGAGGAGCTGAAGCGCTGTGTCATCCAGGACGTGGTTCTTCTGAAGCTGGTGGGATTCAAGCCCATCATCGTCCACGGCGGCGGCAAGGAGATCAGCAAGTGGGTGAGCAAGGTGGGGATGGAACCCCATTTTGTCAACGGACTCCGGGTGACCGATGAAGCCACCATGGAGATTGCCGAGATGGTGCTGAACAAGGTGAACAAGAGCCTGGTCCAGCTGGTCAACGAGCTGGGGGTCAAGGCCGTAGGCATCAGCGGCAAGGACGGCATGATGCTTAAGTGTGACAAGAAGTATTCCGGCGGTCAGGATATCGGTTTTGTGGGAGACATCCGGGAGGTAAATCCCAAGGTCATTTATGATCTGCTGGAGAAGGATTTCCTGCCTATCATCTGCCCCATCGGCTATGATGACAATTATCTCAGCTACAATATAAACGCCGACGACGCAGCCTGCGCCATCGCCAAGGCGGTGAAGGCGGAGAAGCTGGCATTTCTCACGGATGTGGAGGGGCTGTACCGGGATTTCAACGACAAGAGCTCCCTGATCTCGGAGCTTCTGGTGGACGAGGCCCAGGCGTTTGTGGACAGCGGCCAGCTAGGCGGCGGCATGCTTCCCAAGCTTCAGAACTGCATCGACGCCATCCGCGAGGGCGTATCCAGAGTGCATATTCTGGACGGCAGGATTCCTCACTGCCTGCTGCTGGAGATTTTCACCAACAAGGGAATCGGAACCGCCATCCTCAACTCCAAAGAGGAGCGGTACTATTCGGAAAACTGAAAGGACTGTGATATATGGAAAAAAATCTGACGAAGGAAACTGCCATTGAGAAGGCGGAACAGATTCTGTATAAAACCTACAACCGGTACCCTGTGGTGTTCGACCACGGCGAGGGTGTGCGGTTATATGACTCGGAGGGAAAGGAGTACCTGGATTTTGCGGCCGGGATTGCCGTCTGCGGCCTGGGCTACAACGATCCGGAGTACACGGAAGCCATCCGGCAGCAGGCCGGAAAACTCCTCCATACCTCCAACTATTTCTACAATCAGCCGGCCATTGACGCCGGGGAGAAGCTTCTTAAGGCATCCGGTATGGATAGGGTGTTTTTCACCAACAGCGGCACCGAGGCGGTAGAGGGAGCCATCAAGATTGCCAAGAGATACGCGTTCAACCGGGACGGCCGCGGCAGCCATGAGATCATTGCCATGAACCGTTCCTTCCACGGAAGAAGTATAGGCGCTTTGTCTGTCACAGGGAATGATCACTACAGGGAACCCTTCGCGCCGCTGCTTCCCGGAATCCGGTTCGCGGATTTCAACGATCTGGACAGTGTGAAGGCCCTGGTCAATGAGAATACCTGCGCCGTTATCATGGAGACTCTTCAGGGGGAGGGCGGCATCTATCCGGCCTCGGAAGAATTTATAAAAGGCGTCCGCGCTCTCTGCGACGAACATGATATGCTTCTGATCCTGGATGAGATCCAGTGCGGCATGGGGCGCACCGGCCACATGTTTGCCTGGCAGAGCTACGGCGTGAAACCGGACGTGATGACTGTGGCCAAGGCCCTGGGCAACGGCGTTCCCATCGGCGCGTTTCTGGCCGCAGGAAAGGCGGCTACCGCCATGGTTCCCGGCGATCATGGCACCACTTACGGCGGCAATCCCTTTGTCTGCGCGGCGGCGGACGCCGTGCTGGATATTTTTGAAAAGCGGCAGATGGTAAGCCATGTGCGGCAGGTGGGTGCCTATCTGTGGGAGAAGCTGGAGGCATTTGCCAAAGCCCATGACTGTGTGACGGACCACCGGGGCATGGGCCTGATCCAGGGGCTGGAATTTGGCTGTCCCGTAGGCCCCATTGTGAGCCGTGCGCTCCTGGAAAACCAGGTAGTGCTCATCGGCGCCGGAACCAATGTGATCCGTTTCGTGCCGCCCCTTGTGATCACTGAGGCGGAAGTGGACGAGATGATCGGAAAGCTTGAGAAAGCGGTCGAGCCATAGGCGTCAGGCATTTTCCCGGTGTTTATCACCCCAGTCGCACATCTGATCCAGGATGGGAATGTATATATCTTAAATGTGCGTACTTGCTTTGAGTGACTGCTCTGGCTATAATTATAGTGTTCAGGCCTGTGGGAGTCAATATGGGCAGTACAGAATAATGAACAGCAAAAAGGAGCAAAGAATTATGAAGAAGGATTTTGGAGTAAAACCGTACTTATTTCCCATGCCGACCTATATGATCGGCACATACAATGAAGACGGCACCGTGGACGAGATGATGATGGCCTGGGGCGGCATCTGCGCCGAGGATATGGTGGCGCTGAACCTTGAGGCGGACCATAAGACCGTGGCCAATATTCGTGCCCGGGGCGCCTTCACCCTTGCCATTCCGGGAACGGATACCCTGGCGGAGTCGGATTTCTTCGGCATTGCCACAGCGAACAAGATGGCGGACAAATTTGAGCGTACCGGCCTCCATGCCGTCAAAAGCAGCCGTGTGGACGCGCCGGTCATTGAGGAATACCCGGTCACCCTGGAATGTACCGTGGTGAAGATGGAGGATGAGCCTTACGGCCTGCGGGTTCTCGGCAAAATCGTAAACGTGCTGGCAGATGAGAAGGTGCTGGACGAGAAAGGTAATATTGACGCCGGAAAAATCCGCGCCTTCGCCTTTGACCAGATGCAGAACGGCTATTACGCCATAGGCGAAAAGGTCGGCCAGGCGTGGCACAGCGGCGCGGGGCTGATGAAGAAATAAGGGACAAGAGAAGAAAGCTGATTTTGCGGCTGCCCGGTAATCTGCATTTTTGCAGATTTTCCGGGCGGCTTTTTTGAATGGATATCGATGTGGAAAATGACAAAAAATAAGTACCATAATTATAGTAAAAATGCCTTTTGACAGAAACTAATATTTTAAGTAAAATAAATTTTAGCGTGTGGCACTCAGTGCGTAAGTCCAGTTGAGTGCCGCGCGTTTTTTTATGCCTGAAACAGGCGTGTGAACACATCAATTTTATAAACGGAGGAATGAAACGATTATGGAAACAGAAGCAAATCAGTTTTTGGAGAAGGAGCCTGTGGGGAAGCTGATGGGGCAGTATGCCGTTCCCTGCATCATCTCGCTGCTGGTGGGAGCCCTTTACAATATTGTGGACCAGATTTTTATTGCCAACGCCAGCTATCTTGGCTCTTACGGCAACGCCGCCAATACGGTAGTATTTCCCCTTACGGTTATCGCCCTGGCAATAGCGGTTATGATCGGCGACGGCTGCTGCGCTTTCGTCAGCTTAAGTCTGGGGATGAAGAAGCCGGGCGAGGCGAAGAAAAGCGTGGGAAATTCCATTGTTATGGCAGTCGCGTGCAGTCTGGTCCTCTGCGCGGTCTATCTGATTTTTTCAAAGCCGATCATCACCATGTTCGGGGGAACGGTGAATGCGGAGACTTTTCGACACTCCCGGGAATATTTTTTCTGGATATCTCTGGGTATTCCCTTTTATATGTTCGGCCAGGCCATGAATCCCATCATCCGGGCGGACGGTTCTCCCAGGTTCGCCATGGTGTCTACGTTGCTGGGAGCGGTCATCAATATTATCCTTGATCCGATTTTTATCTTTTGGTTTCGATGGGGAATGATGGGAGCTGCGGTTGCCACCGTGCTGGGCCAGATTGCCACGGCAGTTTTGGCCCTTGGGTATCTTAGGAACATGAAGCTGGTGAAGCCGGAGGGAAATGATTTCCGCCTGGATCCGCGGATTTCAAAGAAGACGCTGATTCTTGGAATGACCAGTTTCCTGTCTCAGATTTCACTGGTGGCGGCTATGGCGGCCATCAACAATATGATCCGGAAATACGGCGCTCTGGATGCGGTCTTCGGGCAGGAGCAGTACGCTCAGATTCCCATGGCCGTAGTAGGGATCGTGATGAAATTTTTCCAGATCGTCATCTCCGTCGTGGTGGGCATGGCGGCCGGATGTATCCCGATTGCCGGCTACAACATGGGAGCCGGATTAAGACGCCGGGTAAGAAGTCTGTTTTCCCTGCTGCTGGCCGGAGAGACGGCGGTTGGGGCTGCCGCCCTGATCATTGTCCAGTGTTTCCCGCGGCAGCTGATCGCCATTTTCGGAGCGGCCAACGAGAGCGTATATTATACGGATTTTGCTCTCCGGGCATTCCGGATTTATCTGTGCATGATCGTGTTCGCCTGCGTCAACAAGGCCTGTTTTATCTTCCTTCAGGCTGTAGGCAAAGCGGCGGCATCCACCATGCTTTCCATGGTGAGGGAGATCGTGTTTGGCGTGGGGTTTGCCCTGGTGCTTCCCATGTTCTGGGGACTTGACGGAGTGCTGTACTCCATGCCGGTTTCCGATATTCTGACCTTCGCCGTCTCAGCGGTACTGATCTGCAGAACTTACGGAGGTCTGGTAGAATCTGATGGACATTGCAGCCGCAATCGTCCAGCCGATAGGCCATGCCAGCCAGATGCCGGCTGAGCCGAGGATGGTCATGGACAAAGCCTTTGCCAGCGCGACCCGCAGGATCAGGTCCGTGAAGGTAGAGATCATAAACTGTCTCATCAGGGCCGAGCCCCGCAGGACCCCGTCGGCGGCAAGCTTTGACGCCACCACAAAATAGAAGGGCGCCACGATCCGCAGAAACTGCGTTCCGGTCTGCTGCGCTGCCGGGCTGGGGGAGTCAAGAAAGATTCTCACAAGGGCGTGGCCCCCGAAGAAATAGAGCGCGGCAAGCGGCAGGCACAGCAGCCAGACCATCTTCAGCCCGGCGCGGAATCCCTCCCGCACACGCTCCCGCTTTCCGGCTCCCATGTTCTGGGCCGTGAAGTTGGAAATCCCGTTTCCGATGGTGGTGAGAGAGGTAATGACCAGGTTGTTCAGCTTTACCGAGGCGGAATAGCCGGCCATGACGCCGGTTCCGAAGGAGTTTATCACGCCCTGGATGACAATGTTCCCAAAGGAGATAAAGCTCTGCTGCAGGATGCTGGGAATGGCGATCACCGCGATCTTTTTCAGAAGAGGCCATGAGAACAGGGGCGCTTTTTCCCTGATCCGGAATGCGGACAGTGTTCGGAAGACAAAGACCAGCGCCAGGATGCAGCTTACCCCCTGGCAGAGAAAGGTAGCCCAGGCCACGCCGTCCACCCCGTGAGTGAAGATATGGGAAAAGGATGTGGTAAACAGAATATCCATTCCGATATTGGCGAGGGAGGAGCACATCAGGAACAGAAAGGGCGTCCTGGAGTTTCCCAGCGCCGAGAAAATGCCGGTCGCCACATTGTAGTAAAACACAAAGGGCAGGCTCAGGATATAAATGTCAAGATACAGCTTTGACGCCTCAAACACCTCGTCCGGCGTGTGGATCAGCCGAAGCAGCTGCCCGCTGAACACAAGTCCGGTTATCATCAGAAGGCCGCAGAGAACGCCGCTGGCGATGAGTGTTGTGCAGACCGCGGTTTTCAGATCGCGGAACTGTTTGGCGCCGAACAGCTGGGAGACTGTGACTGAACAGCCGATGTTGCACCCGAAGGCGAAGGCAATGAAGATCAGGGTGATCTCATAGCTGTTTCCCACGGCGGCGAGAGCCTGCTCGCCCACAAATTTTCCCGCGACAAAGCTGTCCGCGATATTGTAAAGCTGCTGGAAGATAATGCTTCCGAACAGGGGAACGCAGAATTTCCACAATACTTTGTCCGGATTTCCCACTGTCAGATCTCTGTTCATGTTTTTCACCTTTTTCTTTTATGATTCCCGGTCCGCGTTTTCGGAAACTGCTTGACGCGCGGACACAATGCTCATTATAATACAAATGTAAACATATCAAAAATATATATTTAATATAATAAATATTTCAAATTTATATGGCAGCGGTAGATCATATGAACATCAGCCTTGATTATTACAGAACTTTTTATTATGTTGCGAAATATCAGAACGTCACCCTTGCCGCCGAGGCGCTTCTCTGCAATCAGCCGAACGTGACCCGGATAATCAAAAATCTGGAACACGCGCTGGGCTGTCCGCTTTTCGTCCGCTCTAACCGGGGAGTCCGACTGACTCCGGAGGGAGAGCGCCTCTATGCGCGGGTAAAGGTGGCGGTCGAGCAGATCGCTTTTGCGGAGACGGAGCTGTACCGGGCGAAGACCCTGCAGAACGGAGTGGTGTCCCTGGGAGCGACGGAGATTGCCCTTCATACCTTCCTGCTTCCCGTGCTGAATGAATACCGCCGGCTGTATCCCGGCGTCCGCCTCAATATTCTCAATTACACGATCAATCAGGCGGTGGCGGCGCTGAAGAATCATCTTGTGGATATCGCCGTCGTCACGACGCCGACGGGAGATATCCGGGGGCTGGAGTCAAAGGCGCTTAGGAGAGTGCGGGAAACCGCCGTGTGCGGCCCGTATTTTTCCCGCATTGCCGGAGCGGAGATGGCTCTGCGCGATCTGGCGGAATACCCTCTGATCTCGCTTGCCGCAAAGACCAGGACCTATGAGATGTACAGCCAGTGGTTTTCTGAGAATGGGCTTATCTATTCTCCCGTGATTGAGGTCGCCACGGCGGATCTGATTCTTCCCATGGTGAAAAATAATCTGGGTATCGGATTTGTGCCGGAGGATTTTCTGAAAGATGATGAAAGTCCGGAGCTGTACCGCATCGCCCTTGCGGAGGAAACGCCTGTCCGCTTCGTCACGCTGCTGAAGCGGCAGGACGATGTTCTCAGCGCAGCGGCGAAGGAGCTTGTGCGGCTGACTGCCGGGGCGGGCAGGAAGGAATCCCTGTAACACAGACTAGGAGGAAACACCGGAAAAAAGAAAGGAGAGATTGCCATGGAACCTGTGAAAGAGAAGAGTACCCTGATCAAAGATACGACAAAGGAGGAGCGTATTGCCCTGATCCGGCAGTGGCTGCCGGCTGACGACGGCCTGGAGGACTGCGGCATCGACCTCTGGGACATGTACCGGGATTATATCGACGGAAAGAAAGAGATCGCGGAGATTAACGCGGAGTTTCACGCGGATTATGTGGAGTATGAGGAGGAGGGATCCATATGCCGGTAAAGGTATCGCAGATTGATGAAAAAACGTGGGAATTTGACGAGGAGGGAGTGCGTTTTTTCCTTCTTGTGGGAACGGAGAAGGCGCTTCTGATCGACAGCGGCATGATGACGAAAAATGCGAAGGAGCTTGCCGGGGAGAGGACGTCTCTGCCGGTTTTTCTGCTGAACACTCATGGAGACAGGGATCATATCGGGAGCAACGGACAGTTTGCCAGCTTTTATATGAACCCGGCGGAGTGTTCCAATTATTATCGCGGAAATCACGGCGCCGGGGCCGTCGTGCCTGTGTGGGACGGCGATGTGTTGGACCTTGGCGGCAGGCCTCTTCTGATCATAGCCCTTCCGGGACACACGCCCGGCAGCATCGCGGTTCTGGATGAGAAGAACCGGAGAATCTTTACAGGGGACCCGGTTCAGGACGGAAGGATCTTCATGTTTGGAGTGCAGCGGGAGATGCATGCTTACCGCCACAGCCTGCTGCGGCTTCAGCAGTTCGCGGACCGTTTCGATGAGATTTATCCCTCCCACGGGACATGTCCGGTAAAACCGGAGCTGATCATGGAGTTGTTTGAGGCGTCAGGCAGGATTCTGGCTGGAGACGTACCCGGCCGCAGGATGGAGATGTTCGGGACGCCGGTTACGGCTTATGACACAGAAGCGGCCACGTTCCTGTGCGATGAGGTTCCTTCGTTACTTTTCACGGGATGGGGAAATAAATAGAACACTGTAGTTCGGATAATGGAACGGACTACAGTGTTTTTAATTT
>CANQSK010000098.1 GCA_947626475.1 uncultured Lachnospiraceae bacterium | reverse complement strand
TCCTTCACCGAGAAGTACAACATGACCTTCCCCGGCTGGGAGCCGGAGCGCATGGCCAAGCTGGACGAGCTGTTCAAGGCCTACGCCCCTGTGACGAAGGAGAAGCTGTGGGAGAACTTCAAGTATTTCCTTGAGGCGATCATGCCTACCTGCCACGAGTGCGACATCAAGATGGCGGTACATATGGACGATCCGCCGTGGGATATTTTCGGACTGCCCAGGCTGCTGGTGAACGCGGAAGCTATCGACCGTTTTCTGGCCATGGTGGACGATCCCTACAACTGCCTGACACTGTGCAGCGGTTCCCTGAACGCGGACCCCAACAACAATGTGGCGGAGATCGTGCGCAAACACTGCGACCGCATTGCCTTTGCCCATATCCGCAATGTGAAGCACTTCCCCAACGGAGATTTCAGCGAGGCCAGCCATCGTGACTGCGACGGCGACACCGGTATTCTGGATATCCTGAAGGCCTACCACGACTGCGGCTACGAGGGATACATCCGGCCGGACCACGGGCGTCATCTGTGGGACGAGGGTCCCGGCAATGTCCGTCCCGGCTACGGCCTCTACGACCGCGCCCTGGGCGTTATGTATATGCTGGGCGTGTGGGATATGCTGGACAAGCTGGACGCGGAGAAGAAGTAAAGAAGCAAGAGAAAACAGAGGGATAACTTGCGCAGGCGGCCAAAGTCAGGCCGCCTGCGTGTCTGTCTGAAGCCCCGGCCGCTTCTGTTTCAGTCCCGGAACACATCCGCGGGATAGTGATAGACCTCCGCGTAGGATTCCAGCTGGGAATCCGACTGAGGGAGAGACGGGATCAGGCCGGTACACTCCCGGGCGGAGCAGGCTCTCATGTTCAGAGTCTCGTCCTCCTCCCTATCCTGGTCAGAACCGCCGGTGGGAGAGTAAACATCTTCGCCGTCCCAGGTTTCCGCGGCTATATTCGGATTGGTGGCCCAGCGGGGCTTTGATTCGCTTTTCTTATCGCGCATGTTTTATCACCTCATGGATAGTATGAGGCGGCGGGAGAAAAATTATAAGCGGCGGCGCATACAATAAAAGCCATAAATTTCAGAATCTGCCTGAAATTTATGGCTTTGTCTGTCCTGGACAGTTGTTATCAGTAGTGGGACAAAAACTGTTTCGTCCGTTCTTCTTTCGGATTTCCAAAGACCTCCATCGGGTCGCCCTGCTCTACGATGGTGCCGTCGTCCATAAAGATCACATGGCTGGCTACATCCCGGGCAAAGGACATCTCGTGGGTAACGATGATCATGGTCGTATTCTTGTCCGCCAGCTCCCGGATGACCTTCAGAACCTCTCCGGTCAGCTCCGGGTCCAGAGCCGAGGTGGGTTCGTCAAAACAGAGGATATCGGGCTTAAGGGCAAGGGCGCGGGCGATAGCCACACGCTGGCACTGGCCGCCGGAAAGCTGATGAGGATAGTTGTCTCTCCGGTTGGAAAGCCCCATCTGCTCAAGAAGCGTTTTGGCCTGTACCTCGATCTCTTCGTAGATCTCCTTTTTTCTTGCCTTGAAGTCCGGCTGTTCCGCCGCCAGAAGCCTTCTGGCCAGCATCACATTTTCCATGGCCGTGTACTGGGGGAACAGGTTAAAGGACTGGAATACCAGGCCGAAGTGCAGTCTTTTCTTGCGGATTGAGGCTTCGCTCTGCGTGGCGGGGTCGCCGGCGTCGAACAGCGTTTCCCCGTTGACGCGGATGATCCCCTTGTCAGGCCGCTCCAGAAAATTCAGACAGCGGAGCAGAGTCGTCTTGCCGCTTCCGGAAGAGCCGATGATCGAGAGCACCTGGCCCTTTTCCAGAGAAAGGTCGATATGTTTTAAAACTTCTGTTCGGTCAAAGGTCTTGCAGATATTTTCCGCTTCCAAAATAGGCATCGTTTTTCTTCCTCCTTATCTGAAATAATCCAGTTTCTTTTCCAGCCGCCCCAGCAGAAGCGTTAGGACGCCGTTGAAGATGAGGTAGTAAAACGCCGTGAAGAACAGGGGCCAGATGGCTCCGGATATGCCGTGGGAGCCCTTCATGAAGGACTGCCCGGCGAAAATGATCTCCTGCAGGGCGATGATGCGGGAAAGCGCCGTATCCTTCACCAGGGTAATGATCTCGTTGGACATGGGCGGAACGATGCGCTTTATCATCTGCAGCAGCTTGATTTTCCAGAAAATCTGGCTTTTGGTCATGCCCAGGACCAGACCGGCCTCCTCCTGGCCGGCGGGAACGCCCTGAATGCCGCCCCGGTAGATCTCGGAGAAGTAGCAGGCGTAGTTGATGATGAAAGCGGTGGAAGCCGCTAGGAAACGTCCCGTTTCCCCGCCGCCCCAGATGGGATTGTTCAGCACCAGGCCGGGGAAATAGTAGATGATCAGAAGCTGGATCATCAGGGGCGTGCCTCTTACGACCCAGACGATCAGCTTGGTTGCCAGGCTCAGAGGCTGAAAACGGGACATGGAGCCAAAGGCGATGATCAGTCCCAGTGGAAACGCGCCGATCAGCGTTACGAAGAAAAGTTTTAGTGTCTGCAGGAAACCGGCGTTGAGGGCGCCGATGACCACCGGCATCTGTTCCAGGATTAAGCTCATTGAGATACTCTACTTTCTTTTTGCTTTGGGAATCGGTGAATAGGTACAATCAGGCGGCATCGGTTGGATGCCGCCTTCTGTGTGCTGAAGCGAAACTTGAATGGGGGATAATAAGTTTCGCGGGGGATTACTGCTCGATCAGGGCAGCCTGTACGCCGTAAGTCTCGGCGCATTCCATCATGCTTCCGTCCGCGTAGCTTGCGGCGAAGAAATCGTTCAGAGCCGCGGCCAGGTCAGAACCCTTGCGGAAACCGACGCCGTACTCTTCGCTGTTTAAGCCTACGGTGTAGGTCAGGTCGGCGTAGCCGGTGCCCTCGCCTACCATGGCGGCTGCCATCAGGGAGTCGATCACGGCGGCGTCAGAGGTGCCGGCGGCAACCTCCATCAGAGCGTCCGCCTGCGCGGTCACAGAGGTATAAGTAAGTCCAAGGGCTTCCACTTCCGCCTCGCCCGCGCTTCCGGCCTCAACGGCGAAGGACAGATCGGAAAGGCTGTCCGTATCCTGGTACTGATCCGCTACGGCAGCGGGAACGATCACAACCTGTGCGTTGTTGCAGTAAGCGTTGGAGCACTCCATGGCGCTGGTCACTTCGTCGGTCAGAGTCATGCCGTTCCATACGCAGTCAATGGTCTTGCCTTCCAGTTCCAGGATCTTGTTGTCCCAGTCGATCACGATAAACTCAGCTTCTACGCCAAGGCTCTCGGCGAAGGCCTTGGCCATGTCGGCGTCAAATCCGATCCACTCGCCGTTCTCGTCCTGGTAATCCATGGGCTCAAATTCGGTGATTCCTACAACCAGGGTGCCTTTATCCTGCACGTAAGCCAGGTCGCTGTCAGACGTCGCATCAGCAGCCTCGGTCTCGGCGGCAGTGGTTTCTTCCTCGGCGGAAGATGCTTCTGTTGCGGCCTCCGTGGCGGCAGCGGCTGTTGTCTCCTCAGCGGAAGAAGCGGAAGAACCGGAACCTCCGCAGGCGGCCAGGGACAGAACCATAGCCATTGTCAGGGATAAGGATAAAAATTTTTTCATATGTCTTTCCTCCATATAGATGTTGTGGTCAAACCACGTCACTATATTAGCAAGTTAGCAGAGTAAAGTCAACAGAAAAATACAATATTTTTCGGAAACCGCCGCGTCAGGCGTTCAGCGCCGCCTGGATGAACCCTTTAAACAGGGGATGAGGCTTGTTGGGGCGTGATTTCAGCTCGGGGTGCGCCTGGGTCCCGATGAACCAGGGATGGGCGGGAAGCTCGATCATTTCCACAATGCGGTTGTCGGGAGACATGCCGGACAGCAGCATACCGTTCTTGGACAGGATCTCCCGGTAGTCGTTATTCACCTCATAGCGGTGGCGGTGACGCTCGGAAATCTGCTTCTGGCCGTAGAGGGCGTAAGCCTTGGAGGATTCATTCAGGACGCAGGGGTAGGCTCCCAGCCTCAGGGTGCCTCCGATATCCTCAATGCCGTCCTGCTCCGGCATCAGATGGATGACCGGGTTGGTGGTGGACGGATTCAGCTCCACGCTGTGGGCGTCGGTCAGTCCCAGCACGTTTCTGGAAAATTCCACGATGGCAAGCTGCATGCCCAGGCAGAGGCCCAGGAAAGGAACTCCGTGTTCTCTCGCGTATTGGATGGCGTAGATCTTGCCGTCAATGCCCCGGTCTCCGAAGCCTCCGGGCACCAGGATGCCCTTCACATCGCCGAGCAGTTCTTCCACATTTTCAGGCGTTACCTTCTCCGAGTCGATCCATTTGATATGGACCTCCGTGTGGTTGGCGACGCCTCCGTGCTTTAAGGCTTCCACCACGGAAATGTAAGCGTCGTGCAGCTGGATGTATTTGCCTACCAGCGCCACGGTCACTTCTCTCTGAGGATTCTTCCAGGCCTTGATCATGGCCTTCCAGTCTTCCAGGTCCGGCTCCGGGCAGGGAAGGTTCAGGCAGCTGCAGGCCACCTGGGCCAGATGCTCTTCCTCCATGGCCAGCGGGGCCTCGTAGAGGACTTCAACGTCCAGATTCTGGAGCACATGGCTCTTGGGCACGTTGCAGAACAGGGAAATCTTGCTGCGGATGCCGTCGTCCAGGGGATGCTCGGTCCGGCAGACGATGATATCCGGCTGGATGCCCATTCCCTGCAGGTCCTTGACGCTGGCCTGGGTGGGCTTGGTCTTCAGCTCGCCGGAGGCCTTCAGATAGGGAATCAGGGTGACGTGGATCAGCATGGCGTTGCTGGGGCCCACCTCCCGCATAAACTGCCGGATGGCCTCCAGGAAAGGCTGGCTCTCAATGTCGCCTACGGTTCCGCCCACCTCAATAATGGCGATCTCTGTCTCGTCCGTGGAATAATTGCGGTGAAACCTGCTCTTTATTTCGTTGGTGATGTGGGGGATAACCTGGACAGTGCCGCCGCCGTAGTCGCCGCGGCGTTCCTTGTGAAGAACGCTCCAGTAGACTTTTCCAGTTGTGACGTTAGAATTTTTGGTGAGACTTTCATCAATGAACCGCTCGTAATGACCTAAATCCAGGTCTGTCTCCGCGCCGTCGTCGGTCACGAATACCTCCCCGTGCTGCACGGGGTTCATGGTCCCGGGGTCGATATTGATATAAGGGTCGAACTTCTGCATGGTGACTTTGTAGCCGCGGGCCTTTAACAGGCGTCCCAGGGACGCGGCGGTAATACCTTTTCCCAGTCCGGAGACGACTCCTCCGGTGACAAAAACATATTTGACTGGCATAAATCAGAACCTCCCTTGCTTAAAAAATCAAAAATATTTTACTATTATACAACCGGATTTTTTAAAAATCCACCTGTTTTTGTATTTTTTTGCAGGATTTTGCAGGAGTTTATAATAATTTAATAGATGTGCTTCTTGATTTATGGGGAAACTGAAAGTATAATGTAAAATAGCTGTGTTTTGTAAGCAGCTTATTAATGTTATATAAATATCGGGAGAATTTGGATTATGAATGATAGAAACAGGAACAATCAGGGAAAGGGGCCGAATTATAATCAGATACTTGGCGTTGTTCTGACGGCGGCGCTGATCACGCTCATGGCCGTGATGATGATGAGCAATTTCATGAACCGTCAGACGACTGTGCCCTACAGTGAATTTTTGGATTATCTGGAGACCGGTCAGGTCGATACCGTGGTCATCGAGGGGAACGAGATCAACTTCACCCTGAAATCGGAGCGCACGCTTCCCAATCTGCCTGCGCTCACCTACAGCACTGTCCGCATTGAGAGCGGGGACCAGCTGACCCTGCGGCTGGAGCAGGCCGGCATTGTGTATGAACAGGTGCAGCAGAATACGGCGCTCTGGAGTATTCTGAGCACGGTGCTGATGTTTGGCTCCATCCTGTTTTTGATGAATATGATGATGCGGCGGATGGGTGGCGGCGTCATGGGCGTCGGAAAGAGCAAGGCCAAGATGTACATGCAGAAGGAGACCGGCGTAACCTTTAAGGATGTGGCCGGAGAGGACGAGGCGAAGGAATCTCTGGTTGAGATCGTGGATTTCCTTCACAATCCAGGAAGATATACCCATATCGGCGCCAAGCTTCCAAAGGGAGCCCTGCTGGTGGGTCCGCCCGGAACCGGCAAGACCCTTCTTGCCAGGGCTGTGGCCGGAGAGGCTCATGTGCCGTTCTATTCCCTGTCCGGTTCGGATTTTGTTGAGATGTTTGTGGGCGTGGGCGCTTCCCGTGTCCGTGACCTGTTCAAGCAGGCTCAGGACAACGCTCCCTGTATTATCTTTATCGATGAGGTGGACGCCATCGGCAAGAGCCGTGATTCCCGTTACGGCGGCGGCAACGATGAGCGCGAGCAGACCCTGAATCAGCTGCTGTCGGAGATGGACGGCTTTGATTCCTCCAAGGGCCTTCTGGTTCTGGCTGCCACCAACCGCCCGGAGATCCTGGATCCGGCCCTTCTGCGTCCGGGACGTTTTGACAGGCGTATCATCGTGGATAAGCCAGACCTGCGGGGCCGTGTGGATATCCTGAAGGTTCACGCCAAGAATGTGGCGCTGGACGAGACGGTGGATCTGGAAGCCATCGCCCTGGCTACCTCCGGAGCGGTAGGCTCTGATCTGGCCAATATGATCAATGAGGCCGCCATCCTGGCGGTGAAGAACGGCAGGAACGCCGTCAGCCAGAAGGATCTGTTCGAGGCAGTGGAAGTGGTTCTGGTAGGTAAGGAGAAGAAGGACCGTGTCCTCAGCAAGGAGGAGAGGCGGATCGTCTCCTATCACGAGGTGGGACACGCCCTTGTCAGCGCCCTTCAGAAGGACGCCGAGCCGGTGCAGAAGATCACTATCGTTCCCCGTACTATGGGCGCTCTGGGCTATGTGATGCAGGTGCCTGAGGAGGAGAAGTATCTGAATACGGAGAAGGAGCTGAAGGCGATGCTGGTAGTCAGCCTGGCCGGGCGCGCCGCCGAGGAGATCGTGTTTGACACGGTGACCACCGGAGCGGCCAACGACATTGAGAAGGCGACCAGGATTGCCAGAGCCATGGTGACCCAGTACGGCATGTCCGAGAAGTTCGGCCTTATGGGCCTGGCGACTCAGGAGGACCAGTATCTGAGCGGGCGGATGGTGCTCAACTGTGGCGAGGCCACGGCGGCGGAGATCGACCAGGAGGTCATGAAGATGCTGAAGGCGGCCTACGGGGAGGCCAAGCGGCTCCTCAGCGAGAATCGGGACGCCATGGATAAGATTTCCGAGTTCCTGATCGAGAAGGAGACCATCACCGGCAAGGAGTTCATGAAGATATTCCATGAGATCCGCGACGGGAGAGCGGCGGAGGCGGCCGCTCCGGCAGTAAATCCCAGTTAATCCGGAATGAGAAAATTTCAGACTGAAAGACAGATATGGGGAACGGTTGCCATGCCGTTCCCCATTTTTCTGAGAAGGAGAGGGCATCCCTCAAGTCTTTTGTGACTTTTGGGACGCCCAGCGGCGCACGTTTCTATATTCTGTGCGGAACAGAAGAAGCTGCGGGAAAACTGAACTAATAGTTGTCCGGCGTCATCTCTTTGCCTGCCAGAATCTCCTCAAAGTCCTTCAGGTTCCGGGCCAGCAGCTCCGGAGTGTTGAGGCCGTAAGGACATTTGGAGGAACACTGGTTGCAGTGGAGGCAGTCTCTTATCTTGAACATCTCCGCCTGCCCCTGTTCCTTCAGCCGGTCTTTTAAGGGGGAGCGGCGCAGAAGCAGAGACATCCGGGCGCAGTCGTTGATCTTGATCCCCACCGGGCAGGGCATGCAGTAGCCGCAGCCCCGGCAGAAGCTTCCGGACAGCTGCCTGCGGTCCGCCTCCACCAGAGCCTGGTATTCGGCGGTCCATGAGGGCGGATTGTCTATGTAGCTTAAGAATTCGTCCAGCTCGGATTCCCGCTGGATTCCCCAGATGGGAACCACATTGTCAAACTGGGAGGCGAAAGCGTAAGCGGCGGCAGAGTTGGTGATCAGTCCGCCGGAGAGGGATTTCATGGCGATAAAGCCCATATTGTGCTCCCGGCAGCCCTCTACCAGGGCCAGATCCTTGTCCACGGCCAGGTAGCTGAAAGGAAACTGTAGAGTGTCGTAAAGTCCGCTCTCAATACATTCCCACGCCACGGAAAGCCGGTGGTTGGTCAGGCCGATAAAGCGGATCTTGCCCTGTTGTCTGGCCTCCAGGGCCGCTTCATAGAGACCGGTGCCGTCGCCGGGTTTGGGGCAGAAGGCGGGATTGTGGAACTGGAATATGTCGATGTAGTCTGTTTTCAGAAGTCTGAGGCTGGTATCCAGGTCTTTCCAGAAATCCTCCGCCGTCTTGGCCGGTGTCTTGGTTGCCAGGTACAGACGGTCCCGACGGCCCTCGAAGGCCAGGCCCAGCTTCTCCTCGCTGTCTGTGTAGGACCGGGCCGTGTCGAAAAATGTGATTCCGCCGTCGTGGGCTTTCTGCAGCAGGCGGACGGCCTCCTTTACCGGCACGCGCTGAATGGGCAGCGCGCCGAAGCCGTTGCGGTTGACTGTGATCAGGGTTCTTCCCAAAGTTACGCTATCCATAACATAGTTCTCCTTTTAAAATAAAAAAATAACGCCTGACGCTGCTCTTTTCGGACATTATATCACGCGGTCGGAGCGGGAGCAATTATTATCTGTAAGAACTTACAAAAAGTAGTTGAAAGAAAAATTTTTTGTGTTATAATCAGGGTTACGCCTTAAGGCAATGTTTTAAAATAAAGGAGTATCAGAATCATGAAAACCAGTCAGAAAGCGGCCCGGAGTTATGAAATCGATATGTGTAACGGACCGCTTTTATCGAAGATCATTTTGTTTGCCATACCCCTTATGCTGTCGGGTATCCTGCAGCTGCTCTTTAACGCCGCGGACATTATCGTGGTAGGGCGGTATGCGGGCAGCGATTCCCTCGCTGCGGTGGGAGCTACTTCAGCTTTGATCAATCTGCTCATCAATGTGTTCATCGGACTTTCTATCGGAACCAACGTGCTGGTCGCCCGGTATTTTGCTTCTCACAATGACTATGATCTGGAAGAAACGGTGCAGACATCTATCGTGGTGTCTGTTGTAGGAGGCATCATCCTGATCGGAGTCGGGTTTCTGTTTTCCGGTCCGCTTTTGACCCTTATGGGAACGCCGGACAACGTGCTGCCCCTGTCCACCCTGTACATGCAGATTTATTTTGCCGGTATGCCGGCCACGCTGCTTTACAATTTCGGCAGCGCCATTCTGCGGGCCGTGGGCGATACCAGGCGGCCCCTGTATTATCTGCTGACGGCAGGGATCATCAACGTGTTCCTGAACCTGTTTTTTGTGATACAGTTTTCCATGGGCGTGGCCGGTGTGGCTCTGGCCACGGTGATTTCCCAGTGCGTCTCCGCGGGGCTGATTCTTCTCTGCCTGGTCCGCACGGACGCCCCCTATCGGGTCCAGATAAAGCGGCTAAGGATCGTCAGGGAGAAATTTTCTTCTATTGTAAAGATCGGATTTCCGGCAGGACTTCAGGGCGCCATTTTCTCCGTCTCCAACGTGCTGATCCAGTCCTCCGTCAACTCCTTCGGCTCCATCGCCATGGCCGGCAATACGGCGTCCTCCAATATTGAGGGATTTGTCTATACGTCCATGAACGCCATATATCAGACGGCCTTAAGCTTTACCAGCCAGAACTACGGAGCGAAAAACTATAAGAGGATGACCAGGGTACTGGTCTACTGCGAGGGCCTGGTGATCCTGGTGGGGATGGTTCTGGATTACGCGGCTCTGGCCATGGGAGACCGGCTTCTTCATATTTATTCGTCTGACACCGAAGTGATACGGTATGGCCTGCTCCGAATGAAGTACTTTGTCAGCGCGTATTTCACCTGCGGCATGATGGACGTGATGGTGGGAGCGCTGAGAGGCATGGGCTGCTCCATTCTTCCCATGATCGTGTCCCTGACGGGTGCCTGCGCGTTCCGCGTGGTGTGGATCTACACCGTATTCGCGGCCAACCGGACGCTGCCGACGCTGTATCTGTCCTACCCGGTGTCCTGGGTCCTTACCTTTACGGCCCATCTGGTCTGCTACGTTCTGATCCGGCGGCGGATGCATATAACGGAGAGTGACCGGGCCGCCAGAAGGGCGGTGTAAGGGCCGGAACCGGCGCGGGGGCAGAAGAGTAAGGCGGCGGAAAGCCGGCTGCGCAAAAACCATTTGACAAATCGCCGGATTTTGTCTATGATTATAGGAGTTTTAACAGGAAAAGGTTGTGAGGAAGAGGAGTACGTTCATGGCTCTGTCAGAGAGAACCGTCCGTCGGCTGGAAGGCGGTTTCAGGAAGAATGAACGGAAGGTCGCTTCGGAACCGGAACGGTGAACTGCGGACGGCCAGACAGGCCGGAGTATGACAGCCGTTTCCGCCCGGCCTGCGTTACGGGCCAATGAGACATGGAATCCATGTGCGCGGAGCGCGGGGTTCCGTAAAAAAAGGTGGTACCGCGGATATGTTCGCCCTTTGTATGAGCTTTGGCTCAGGCAGAGGGCGTTTTTTGTATCACGGGAGTTTGGCGCTGCCGGATGGACAGCCTGTGAATGGGGGTGGTCAGGTGCAGAAAAAAGCGAAAAAGACGGAAACCAGCTGTGACAGCTGCGCCAATCTGGTCTATGACGAGGACTGTGAGGATTATGTCTGTGATGTGGACATGGACGAGGACGATTACGGCCGCCTTATGACGGATAGGTCATTTCAATGCCCCTATTACCGCAACGGAGACGAGTACGCGGTGGTGCGGCATCAGATGTAGATTTTCAATAAACATATAATTATAGAAGGAGACTGGAGTTTATGAAAGAACTTGAGAAGAATTATAACCCCGGAAAGATCGAGGGAGAGCTTTACGACCGCTGGATGAGCCGTGGTTATTTCCGGGCGAAGCCCAATCCGGACAAGAAGCCTTTTACCATCGTGATGCCGCCGCCCAACATCACCGGGCAGCTGCATATGGGCCACGCCCTGGACAACACCATGCAGGATATTATTATCCGGTACCGGAGGATGCAGGGCTATGAGGCGCTGTGGCAGCCGGGAACGGACCACGCGGCCATCGCCACGGAGGTGAAGGTGATCGAGAGCCTGAAGGCCCAGGGAATCGAGAAGGAGGACCTGGGACGGGAAGGTTTCCTGGAAAAATGCTGGGACTGGCGGAAGGAGTACGGCAGCAGGATCATCAACCAGCTTCACAAGATGGGTTCCTCCGCCGACTGGGGCCGGGAGCGGTTCACCATGGACGAGGGCTGCTCCGAGGCGGTTCTGGAGGTGTTCCAGCGTCTGTATGAGAAAGGCTATATTTACAAAGGCTCCAGGATCATCAACTGGTGTCCGGTCTGCCAGACGTCCATCTCCGACGCGGAGGTGATCCACGAGGAGCAGGAGGGCCATTTCTGGCATATCAATTATCCCATCGTGGGGGAGGAAGGCCGTTTTGTGGAGATTGCCACCACCAGGCCGGAGACTCTGCTGGGTGATACGGCGGTGGCCGTGAACCCGGATGACGAGCGGTACCAGGATCTGGTTGGGAAAATGCTGGAGCTGCCTCTTACGGGACGGCAGATTCCGGTGATCGCCGACGCCTATGTGGACAAGGAGTTTGGCACCGGATGTGTGAAGATCACGCCGGCCCACGACCCCAACGACTTTGAGGTGGGCAAGCGCCACAATCTGGCTGAGATCAATATTCTGAATGACGACGCCACCATCAACCTGCCGGGCAGCAAATACGACGGAATGGACCGGTATGAAGCCAGAAAGGCCATGGTGGCAGACCTGGAAGCCCTGGGACTGCTGGTGAAGGTGGTTCCCCACACTCACGCTGTGGGAACTCATGACCGGTGCAATACTACGGTTGAACCCATGATCAAGCCTCAGTGGTTTGTGAAGATGTCGGAAATGATCAAGCCGGCGGTGGAGGCGGTGAAGAACGGCGACATTACCCTGCTTCCCCAGAGAATGGACAAGAATTATTACAGCTGGACAGACAACATCCGCGACTGGTGCATATCCCGGCAGCTGTGGTGGGGCCACCGGATCCCGGCTTACTACTGCGCCGATTGCGGAGAGATGACGGTCAGCAAAACCAGGCCGGAGAAATGTCCCAAGTGCGGCGGCACTCATTTAAACCAGGACGAGGATACGCTGGATACCTGGTTCTCCTCCGCCCTGTGGCCCTTC
>CANQSK010000097.1 GCA_947626475.1 uncultured Lachnospiraceae bacterium | reverse complement strand
AGGAGCAAGAAAACCCAGTAAAATCAATGGGTTTGGCAATTTAACAATTGCCTATGAACGTTAATGAGAAAGGAGAAAAGGATTATGGATTTGGAAAAAATTGCAGGGTTGGTTAAAATGATAGAGGATTCTACTCTGAAAGAGTTTACGTACAAAGAGGGCGATGTAAAAATCACCATGAGCAAGCTGGACCATCCTCCGGTGGTCGCCGCCGGAATGCCTTCTATTCCCATGCCTGCGGCCCCTGCCGCGGCTCCGGCTCCAGCTGCCCCGCCTGCGCCTGAAGAGGATGAGGTACTCTTTATCACCTCTCCCATCGTAGGCACCTTCTACTCTGCCGCGGCCCCGGACGTGCCCGCTTTCGTCCGCGTAGGCGACCACGTGAAGGAAGGGCAGACCGTATGTATCCTGGAAGCCATGAAACTGATGAATGAGATTCAATGTGAATTTGACTGCGAGATTGAGGCCGTTCTGGTCAGCAACGAGCAGAAAGTCGAGTATGGCCAGCCCCTGTTCCGTGTAAAGAAGCTCTAAGCCGCAGGAGGTGCAAACATGATTAACAAAGTTCTGATCGCCAACCGCGGAGAGATTGCCGTCCGCATCATCCGGGCATGCCGGAACATGGGCATCCAGAGCGTGGCAATCTATTCCAAGGAAGACAAAGACAGTCTCCACGTCCAGCTGGCGGACCAGCGGATCTGCATCGGCGAAGGGCCTGCCAAGAGCAGCTACCTGAACATGGACCACATTAGCTCCGCCGCCCTGAACGTGGGAGCGGACGCCATCCACCCGGGCTTCGGGTTTCTGTCGGAGAACAGCGCCTTCGCCCGAAAATGCCGGGAAAACGGCCTGATCTTCATCGGACCGGAGCCGGACGTCATCGACCGGATGGGCAATAAATCCCAGGCCAGAAAGACCATGATGGACGCCGGCGTTCCCGTGGTCCCGGGTTCCCGAGAGGCCGTCTATGACGTGGAGGATGCCAAAAAAGACGCGGCCCGGATCGGTTATCCCATTATGATCAAGGCCTCGTCCGGCGGCGGCGGCAAGGGCATGCGGGTGGCCCGCTCAGAGGACGAGTTTGAGCTTCAGTTCAATATGGCCCAGCGGGAATCCGCCAACGCCTTCGGCGACGACGCCATGTACCTGGAGCGCTTTATAGAAAACCCCCGCCATGTGGAGATTCAGATCATGGCGGACTCCCACGGAAACGTAGTGGCCCTGGGGGACCGGGACTGCTCCGTCCAGAGAAACCATCAGAAGCTGATCGAGGAATCCCCCTCTCCCGCCATCGACGACGCCACCCGCCGGAAGATGAACGAGTACGCGGTGCTGGCGGCTAAGACCGTGGGCTACACCAACGCGGGAACCATCGAGTTCATCGTAAGCACAAAGGGAGAGTTCTTCTTTATGGAAATGAACACCCGGATCCAGGTGGAGCACGGAGTCACGGAGATGGTGACCGGCACCGACCTGATCATCGAACAGATCCGGGTCGCCATGGGCGAGCCTCTGAGCTTTACCCAGGAGGACATTCATCCCAGGGGACACGCCATCGAGTGCCGCATCAACGCGGAGATTCCCGAGCGGAACTTCATGCCCAGCCCCGGACTCGTTCAGTTTCTCCACCTGCCGGCCGGCAACGGTGTCCGGGTGGACACCGGCCTGTACAGCGGCTATCATATCCCGTCGGAGTACGACTCCATGATCGCCAAGATCATTGTCCACGCTCCCACCAGGGAAGCCGCCATCCGGAAGATGCGCTCCGCCCTGGATGAGACCGTTATCCTGGGCATAGAGACCAACCTGGACTTCCAGTACCAGATCATGCGCCATCCCGTCTTCCGGGAAGGCAAAGCGGACACCGGCTTTATTGAAAGCTTCATGAAAATCAAACCGAATCAGGAGGACAATTATGTATCGAGTGGACCTTAACAGCGACCTGGGAGAGAGCTTCGGCCGCTATACTCTGGGCAATGACGACAAGATCATTCCGCTGGTCACTTCCGCCAACGTAGCCTGCGGCTACCACGCTTCCGACCCGGTAGTCATGAACAAAACCATCGCCATGGCTGCTTCCGCCGGGATTCAGGCGGGAGCCCATCCCGGCTTTCCGGATCTGATGGGATTCGGCCGGAGAAATATGGCCGTGACGCCGGACGAGGCTTACGCCTACACCCTGTATCAGCTGGGGGCGCTGGACGGATTCCTGCGGGCCCACGGCATGAAAATGCAGCATGTGAAACCCCACGGCGCCCTTTACAATATGGCCGCCAAGGATTACGCCCTGTCCAAAGGCATCTGTCAGGCTGTGAAGGATTTCGACAGCAGCCTGATCGTCCTGGCCCTGTCCGGAGGCGAGCTGGCAAAGGCCTCCATGGATCTGGGACTTCGGACCGCCCAGGAGGTATTCGCGGACCGGGCCTACGAGGAGGACGGAACTCTGGTGAACCGCCGCAAGGAGGGCGCTATGATCACCGATGAGAACGAGGCCATCGCCCGTGTCGTCCGCATGGTAAAGGAACAGAAGGTCACCGCCGTCACCGGCAAAGACATCCCCATCCAGGCAGATTCTGTCTGCGTCCACGGGGACGGCGCCAAGGCCCTGGCCTTTGTGGAAAAAATCCGCGCGGAGCTGACCAAGGAGGGCGTGACCATCTGCCCGCTGAAGGAAATCGTATAGCAGAGCCGGTTCCCTCGGCCGGTTCGGAAGAAATAGCGGAAGAAATCCCTCGAAACCGCAAAGGAATAATAGGAAGAAATCCCCCGGCAGCCGCGTAAGCGGTTTCCGGGGGATTCTGTATTTATATATATTCAACCGGCAGCGCCACCAGATTCTCTCTCAGATAGGTCTTCCGATCGATCAGGCACAAAATAACGCCCATGCCTCGTATCTTTCCCGGAATCTTATCCAGCACTGTGTTCGCTGCCGCCATACTTGCCCTGGGATTTCCGGTCATCTTAATTTCTATGGGGTACAAAACGCCGTTTTCCTCTATGATCAGGTCAATCTCATTCTCTGACGCGGCTCTTTTATCCTTTCCTCTGTAATAGAAAATGTTGAATTTATAATCTTTCCCTTCATTGGCATAGGATTTCAGTATCTCTGATACGACAAACGTCTCAAACAGATTCCCGGCAACCGCGGAAAACTTCAGCGCATCCGCTGTCAGCCATCTGGTGAGATAACACGCAAGCCCTGTATCCCTGAAATAGATTTTCGGCGTCCGAATGGCACGATTCAACGCGCTGGGACTGTATGGCTGCAGCAGATAGACGATCCCGGTCCGCTCCAGAATTGAAATCCAGTTCCTGATCGTCGGTTCACTGACGCCCACTTCGCCCGCTATATTAGCATAATTTAACATATCGCCGGTTCTTGCCGCGACCGCAGTCAGGAATTTGGTAAATGTAATCCCGTCACTGGAGATCAATTCGTTCACATCTCTCTCCAGATACGTAGAGACATAGGAAGAATAATACTCCTGCCAGTCTCTTTCCACATCATACAGTTCCGGATAAGAGCCCTTATGGATTGTCTGCCAGATATCCGGATACGGCTTCATTTCCTTCTCCCGCTCCTGTATATAGGCTTCCGTGGGAATAAAATGCCGGTTAAACCGGATTCCATGTATTTCCCTCAGGGAAAGGCCCAGCAGCTCGGAGACAGACACTCTGCCCGCCAGAGATTCACTTATTCCTTTCATAAGCTCCAGCTTCTGAGAGCCTGACAGAAGAAAGCGCCCTCTCTGATCTGATTCGTCCACGATCATCTTGATTTCTTCCAAAACCCCGCTTTCCTTCTGAACCTCATCAATAAACAAAGGACATGGATGATTCAGGAAAAAAAGCCTGGGTTCTTCCCTTGCCTGGAGTCTGGTCAGCCTGTCGTCAAAATTCGCCCGGTTAAATCCAGGAAACTCATGGCGGATTACTGTTGACTTGCCCACCTGCCTGGCTCCCGTCACCAGAACGCATTTGCTCGATTTCACCCTGTTCTTTAACACATCGGTAATTGCCCTTTCAATATATGCCATAACACCTCTCCGCGACTAATCTAAAATATAATATTATTATAGTCGTTTTCTGCTGAGATATCAATAAAAACTTGAATATTCTTTTTTCCTCTTGGGAAGATGCTATGGAAACAGTTTACCGAACCGGCAGATATTACTTAATTAAAAAGCCCCCGCTTTTATAATATTTTTTGCGAGGGCTTTTTAGTTCCTATGGATGGCAGAAAATCGAACTCAGTGTAACGTTTAAAAATATGACTTACAGCCACAAGCTGCAAATGAAGGTCGCTGTCAGACCACCCAACGCCATAAAGGCATTGCTCAGGGAAAGGGTCTTCAGGCCAGTCTTCATATCATAACCCATGCAATTGGTATATACCCAGTAAAAACTGTCATTCACATGGCAGCAGGCGCGGGCTCCGGCTCCGGAAGCCAGGAAAATCAGAATCGGATTCAGTCCCAGGCTGGCCGCGATGGGAGCGCAAAGAGTGGCCGCAGTAGTAACCGCTACTGTTCCGGAACCCTGGACGATCTTCAGCAATCCGGCGATTACAAACGGAATCAGGATGAAGGGAAGGCCCGTATTAATAACCAGCTGCGCCAGGCTGTCTCCGGCGCCGGATACCTTCAGTACCTGTCCCAGCGCGCCGCCTGCGGAAGTAATAAATACGATGGGACCGGCATCCTTCAGGGTGGTATCCATAATTTCCAATACCTTCTTTCCGCCCAGGCGCTTGCCCAGCGTGACAATGGCCAGTACTGCTCCAATGGCAAGGGCCACATTGGAATCACCGATAAAGGAAGTTACCGCTAATAAGGGCGAACCCTCCGGCAGAAGCATGGAGCAGGTTGTATTGCTTAAGATCAGCACAATAGGCACTACCAGCGGAAGCAGACTTGCCAGGGTTCCCGGAAGATCTGTTTCATCGTCAATATTCATATCCGGCGTATCTTCCACGCCTTCACGAAATGTATAATAGCTGTCCGGTTTATTCTTAAAATACAGTTCCGCAAAAATCCAACCAAACGCAGTCATAAACACAGCCGCGAAAGCGCCGTACAAAATAGCCTGTCCGATATCGATTCCCAGAAGTCCCGCGGCTGCCAGCGGTCCCGGTGTCGGCGGCACATAGACGTGAGTCGCCAGAAGACCCGCGGAAAGACTTACAGCCAAAATCGCCAGAGGAATCCTTGTCTTTTTATGGATTGCTTTTACAAGAGGAGTCAGAATAACAAATGCCGCGTCTGAAAATACCGGAATTGAAACCAGATATCCGGTAATCGCCATTGCAAGTCCGGCTCTTTTCTGACCTACCAGGCGCACCGCGTCAAGGGCCATCCGGTTTGTTCCTTTGGCAGCGTCCAGGTAATTGCCCAGCATGATGCCGAAAATGATCACAATACCAATACTCTTTACCGTACTGGAAAATCCGGATGTGATCGCTTCCACGGTTTCCGCACCGCTCATCCCGGCCAGAAGTCCCATGGCTACGGCAGTCGCCAGCAGCGAAATAAACGCATTGGCCTTCACCTTCAGGCAAAGAACCAGAAGAACTACCATTCCTATCACAAATACAAGCTCCATCGGCATAATCTTATCCCCCTTTTATTCTTTGGTCTTCTTGAATCGCTCACGCATCATCGGCTTGATGCCGCCTGCTTCCAGAATCTTCATAGCCTGGTCCCCCAGACGGTCGCAGGGATACACCTCCCCGGTCTCCTGAACGGTAACGGTTCCTTCTGTAATGTTAATCGTCAGAGTCTGCCCGGCTTCCACTTTCTCGCTGATACCCTTACAGGTAATCAGAGGCAATCCCAGATTGATAGAATTGCGGAAGAAAATCCTGGCAAAGGAATCGGCGATCACGGCGGATGCGCCCATATTCAACAGAGCGATAGGCGCATGTTCACGGCTGGAGCCGCAGCCAAAATTTCTTCCCGCCACTACGATTCCTCCCTGCGGAAATGTAGAAGCAATAGTCTCGTCTACTCCGCACAGGCAATGACTTCCGATTTCTTTTGGGTCGGTAATCGCCAGAAAACGTCCCGGATAAATCTGGTCTGTGTCAATGTTATTTCCGACAATAATGATTTTTCCTGTAATCTCCGTCTTCATCACGCGCCTCCTATAAGCATTCTCTCGGATCTGTGATCCGGCCATTTAAAATACTGGCTGCCACCGTCGCCGGACTTGCCAGGTAAATCTGTGCCTGAGTAGAGCCCATGCGTCCTGGGAAATTCCTGTTCGTACTGCTGATGCAGATTTCTCCGGGAGCAATGATTCCCTCGTGAGCGCCCAGGCAGGCGCCGCATCCGGGAGAAGTAATCGTTGCGCCCGCGCTCATCAGATCCTGTATGTATCCTTTCTCCATGCAGGAAAGCATCACTTCTGAGGAAGCAGGAACCACTACCAGTCTCGTATATTCCGGAATATGTTTTCCGCACAGGATTTCCGCGGCAATCGCAATATCCTCTTCTCTTCCTCCCGTACAGCTTCCGATATATCCCTGATTCAGCAGAACCTCGCCCTTCGCGACCACATTTTTCAGGGAATCCACATTATCCACACTGTGAGGACAAGCCAGCTGCGGTTCCAGATCTGATACGTCAAAAACATAGCTTTCTTCATACTGGAAATCCGGGTCTGTATATTGAACTTCATACGGACGCACTGCACGCTTGGACACATATTCCAGCACATCATCATTGGGCTGCATGTATGCGGTCTTAGCTCCCATCTCCACCGCCATGTTGCATATAACCATTCTTCCGGCTACATTCAGGGATTCCACGTAGCTGCCTGTAAAATCAATGGCTTTATAAACTGCCCCGTCCGCTTTGATCTTACCAAGAACGCTTAAGATCACATCCTTAGGATACACGCCCCGGGGTGTCTGACCCTCCAGACGAACCTCGATAATCTCAGGAACACGAAACCACAATTCGCCTGTCATCAGTATCGTCGCCATATCTGTGGCCCCGCAGCCCGTTCCCATAGCGCCAAAAGCCCCGTGAGTAGTAGTATGACTGTCCGTCGCCACTACGATCATCCCCGGATAGATCACGCCGGCCTCCGGCATCACCTGATGGCAGACACCGCAGTTCGTGTCAAAATGGAACCTCAGATTGTTCTTCTTCGCAAATTCTCTCATCTCGCCATGGTTCGCCGCGCTCTTGATATCCGGCGCCGGCGCGTAATGATCAAAGACAAACGCTGCTCTCTCGCTGTCCCATACCTTCTCTCCGCCCATTTCATAAAATGAGTAGACTGTCTGCAGATACAGGTCATTGATCTCCGCAAAATCCACCTTAGCTGTCACGATCTCACCTGCGGTTACCTTGTCGCGCCCACTGTTCTTTGCAAGAATCTTTTCGATTGCATGCATGTGATGTCCTCCTTTACTATTTCCTATTTTTGAATATCGTATTTCGTATATCGTATACGATATTCAATTTGTTAGGCATACAATAACACATTCCGCTTAATATGTCAATATTATTTTTGCCATTTTCATATTTTTAGTATTTTTCACCAATTGTATTTTTCTTTTCTTCTAAAGCATTTGAAAAAAGCGTGGGCATGTGATATGATAAATTCAGAATATAAGAGGTGACAGCTTATGGAATCATTGGAATTACTGCCTGTTCGAGTACGCATTACTTCTATTTTGAAAAAAGCGCTTCTGGCCGGAGAATACAAAAGCGGCGAGGAATTAAGCCTGACCGGCATCGCGGAAAAGCTCGGCGTCAGCCGGACTCCGGTGCGTGAAGCCTTTCAGACCCTGGCCGCTGAGGGCCTTATTGAACTGCGCATGAATCGGGGCGCTGTAGTTAAAAACATTGACGAGAAATTTATTACAGACCATTATGATATGAGAATCTTGTTGGAGGGAGAGGCCGCTGCCCGCGCAGCTGTCAACGGTATGGAAGTTTCAGAACTGCTGGCAAATCTCTATCATCTTTCTGACAACATCACCATCATCAGCAGCCAGGTTTACGAGGAATTAAATCAGCGGCTTCACATATCCATATGGAAAGCCGCCGATAATCAAAAACTGTATTCCTATCTGTCCAACCTATGGAACGGTCCAAGCACCGGTCAGGCCAACTCTACTCTTGAGCATTATCAAAAATCTACAGAGGAACATATCCGCCTTCTCCTTTCCATCCGGGATAATAACGGCGAGGAGGCCAGAGAAATTATGAGACAGCATATCTCCAGAAGCAAGGATAATATTATACAAAGCTTCCGGCAGTCTCACCAGGGCTGACTTTGAAAGCTTCTGCCGTCAGCCCGGCATTTCTTTTCTCTGACCCTTGATTCCGCCTCATCCCTCATGTCTACGCACCTCTTCCGACTGATTCCGGCCTTCATGCCCACCGCCAGAGGATGTCTGCGGCCCGGGGTCGCGCCTTCGCTTGTAAAAGATCTTCCGGCAGGTTCTCCTTAACATTTCCTCTTTGTTTCGTCTATAATAAAATTGCATTTTAATTTGGACGAACTTTTATAGAAATCGCAGGAGGCCGCTGCTTCATTTTCTGGATACCGGTCTGGCTGCCTGGCTGCTTAAATGGGATACGCCGGAGGTGCTGGAACGGGGCGCTATGGCAGGAGCGTTCTTTGAAAGCTTCGTATTCTCGGAGATTTATAAGAGTTATTTAAACGCAGGCAAGGAACCGCCCATCTATTATTATCGGGACAAAGACCAGAAAGAAATCGACCTGCTGATCTGTCAGGACGGCACGCTCTTCCCGATTGAAATCAAGAAAGCCGCTTCCCCGGGGAAAGCGGCCGTAAAAAATTTTGATGTTCTGAATCCGGTGCGCACGCCGGAATTGTTCGGCGCGATGGATACGCTGAAAACAGAGATCGGAACCGGAAATGTTATCTGCATGACGGCAATCTGCTTCCTGTGGATGAAAAAAACTGGTACGTGCCGGAGTGGGTGATCTGAGTCCAACTCAGACAATCCACACCGGCACAACGTAACGCTGCCTTATTTCAGCCATGCCTCTGCTCCCACTTCACTTTCAGTTCTCCGCTCTCCTCCTTCTCCCACTCCACGTCTACGTAACCTTTTGGCGTATACACTCTGCCTTTTGCCCAGGTTAAATAGCCGGGTACAGGCTTTACCTCCATCCTTTCATAGCCTGGGGCCGCGGGGCGGACTCCCAAAACAATGGTGGGGAGCTCGTAGAGGATCAGGGAGCCCCAGGCGTGGCACTCGCTGCGGCCGTAGGCCTCCGCCTCGGTGCAGGTAGTACAGTGGTTGGCGATCATCTTCCTCCACACGTTCCAGTAAATATCCGTGTATTCATAAAGCCCGGTCTTCTCCAGCGCCCGGAACAGATAGTAGGACATGGCCACCGTACACTGGGCATACTGCTGCCGGTGAACAATGGTCTCCTTAAGCGCTGCTTCGGCTGCCTCCCCCGTCAGTGTGTCCGTCAGAATCCCAAATACCTGGCAGTGCTGGGAGTAGACGTCGGTTCCCGGACCGTCCTGAATCATTCCGTTTTTGCCAATACAGTACTTCCTGACCGCCTGCTGCACCTTCACCGCCCTACCGCGGAAATCTCCGGCCATATCCTTCCAGCCTATATAGTCCGCCAGTTCCGCCGCAGCCTGCAGGCCCATGATATACTGAAGGCTTTCCATGGTAATGGGTCCTCTCCTTGTCACGAAAGGAACCCCTTCCGTGTCGTCCCACTCCGGCGTCCAGTCCACAAATGACCAGTTAGTCTGCTCATGGTTCACGCCCCCGATCTTGCGGACGTAGCTCTGGCGCGCCAGATTGCGCTCAAAATAATCCAGAATCCGCTCCACCGCCGGCATATGTCTGCGGACCAGCTCCCTGTCCCCGAAATACATCATATGGTCATGGATCATCAGAATATAATAAATGGAAAATCCGGGGATCACGTTCACCTCGTAATTGGGATAGGAGCAGTTGATCAGCCCGTCATACCGCTGGCTCCGCAGGAAATCGTCCATGCACTGGCGGGCCAGCCGGTCGTCCCCGGATACGGCGTAAGTATATAAAATCTGCAGGCGGGAATCCTGGGCATACTGAAGCTGCTCATAATAAGGCGTATCCTCGTATGTCTCATGCATACACCGGCGAAGGGTCCTCTCGCTGATCTCCCAGATCTTCTCAAGCGTCGGGTCGGATGTCCGGACACAGGTCTTTACCTCCAGCGGATATCCCACCTCCTCATAATCCAGCCGCTTAAGCGTCAGCGGCTGCTCTTTCGTCCTGATCTGCAGCCGGACAAACCGGAAGGTGCGGAACCAGAAGGGGGAATACTTCTCCGACCTCTCATCCGTACCGCGGCCGCAAACCTTATAGGAATCCGTGTAGCCGGTCAGTATGCCATGCTCCACATCCAGGCGGTCCGTCTTAAGAGGCAGGTTCTGGGCCCCCACCATCTGCCGCTGAACATAGGCTTCCGAATAGAGGATCTCAATCTCCGTCCCGGCGCCGCCTGTCATTTCCAGATTCAGGAATCCGGTCATCTCCTCACCGGCATTCAGCTCTATGACTTCCCGGGTATTGGCCGGGATAATAAGCGGGCCTGCTTCCAGCAGCCGCCTCCAGGCGTCCGCGCCCATCTCCGACTCCCTGTCGCTGATCACACCGGCAAACCTTCTGGGCACGCGTCTCATAAAGGGGATCGTCCGCTCCTGCAGGTTTTCTTCCCGCAGAACATCCGTAAGTTCATAGACGTCATAGGGTCTCGCGGCCTCCCAGGCTGAATCATCATAATCCGCCCTCTGCCACCCCATCAGCTTCTCACTTCCGGATACATCCTCATAAAACATCAGCGGGGAAAACGCGGCGGCCTCCCGAACCATACGGATTTCCTCTGCCTTACAGCATTTCCAGGTCTCATTGGCCGAGATATCACACTGCCATCCGGTGCCGTCCTCCACACAGCCCTTCAGGAACAATCCGGGAGTTCCGGTACGGAAGGTGCTGTGGTTTCCCCTGTCATGATCTACGGGAAACGCCAGCACCACCGCCGAGATTACGTTGTTTCCGGGCTGCAGGAAGTCTTTCAGATCAATGGTGTCCGCGAAACGGATCTGGTCATCCCCTTTCATGGGGCCAACCTCAGCCAGCCGTTCATTGACATACAGTTTGTATCTGGAATCTGCCGTAACCTGAATCTGTCCCTTTCGGGCAGGCCCTTCCAGCCACAGACTTTTCCGAAACAAAACAAGCCCGGTCCCGGCCCTGTCCTCCGCCTGCCAGTCTTCGGTCCATATCCAGTTTGTCTTGCCTGAGTTGTTCATCATTTCCCGAATTCCTTTCCCTGCCTTCGATTCCGCCTTGCTGCCGGTCCGCAGGTTTCATTATCCTGTCCGGCCGCTTCCGGCGTCTGGTCCTACAGGCCGATATTGCCGCTGTTGATTCCCTCTGCTGTCCCGTCATTCAGAGGCAGCCAGGCCAGCACGTCCTTAATGCTTTCCCTCCACAGATCCCAGCTGTGACCGCCGGAGGTTTCCTGAAATGTAACATCAATCCCCAGTTCTGTCAACTCCCCCAGAAGCTTCCGGTTATTCTCATAAAGAAAATCCTCCCTGCCTACGGTCAGATACAGTCTGGGAATCTCTTTTCCCCGTTCTTTCAGCTGCCGGGCCAGCCAGACCGGATTTTTGTCGCTTTCCATCACTTTCGCGAAATCGCCGAAAATCATCTCTGCGAAGCTTCTCCGCTCCAGAAACATAGGGTGGCTGTCGGTCCGTTTATCCAGATCATAGAGAAACACGGCCGACGACATTCCGGCGATATACCCAAAATTTTCACTGTATTTCAGCCCGTTCCGAAGGGCCCCGTATCCGCCCATGGAAACGCCTGCCAGGAAGGTATCTTCCCTTTTGCGGGACAGGGGAAACATTTTTCTCGTCGCCTGCACCAGCTCATTTCCCACAAATTCTCCGTACAGTTCATGGGTCGGCTCAAAATCCAGATAGAACCGGTTCTCTCCGCCGGGCATGACCACCGCCAGGTTCCGCTCCTCCGCCAGAATCTGAATATTGGTGGCGTTGCACCAGTCTGCATGGTTCCCCATGACTCCGTTCAGCAGATACAGGGTTTTGTAAGGCCCGGCCGGCGGCTGCGGCGCCCCGGGAGGCGTCAGCTTGTCCGTAGGAAGTATCACATTGACTGTCACCGTGCGCATCAGCGCCTCTGACATGAAATTCACCTGCAAATGTGCCATAATCGTTCTCCTTTCAATTCTTCCGCACATCCCGCAACATGGAAATGCTTCATCGATAGATTTCTCATACCGTCGTAACGAAACACGCCGGGGCTCCTATTCCATGATCATCTTTGGAATCGGCCCCGGCGTCCGCACAACGGTCAGATCAATCTGTGTTTATGCCGTCAGATTCCGGCAAGGATTATTTTCTGCGCTCCTCAAGCTCCTTCAGGACGGTGGGCATCTCCTCATCCAGCTTGTAGAACAGCATGATGACGAAGCATACCGCGATCAGGATAACAGGCAGCCAGTTATAAAGGAAGGTGATGGCGAACTTGGCGCTGTCCGGCTGTACCGGAAGGGTCGCGTCAAACTTGCCTGCCGCCAGGATCCAG
>CANQSK010000096.1 GCA_947626475.1 uncultured Lachnospiraceae bacterium | reverse complement strand
TCTGCCTGGGAATGTCAGAGTACGGCTGCGAGGGCATCGTCACCTACCATGGTCCGAACCCGGCCTGCAAGGATTACAGTGAGGAATACCAGGCTCTGTATCACGAGCATATGGCCAAGGTGTTCGACGAAAGGCCCTGGATCTGGTCCAGCCATGTGTGGAACATGTTTGATTTCGGCTGCGCGGCCCGGGATGAGGGCGGCGTGAAGGGCCGGAACAACAAGGGTCTGGTGACCATGGACCGAAAGACGAAGAAGGACAGCTACTACGTCTACCAGGCATACTGGACCACGGAGCCCATGGTGCATCTGTGCGGCCGCCGCTATGCGCAGCGGGCCGGCGAGACGACCCAGGTCCGTGTTTATTCCAACCAGCCGTCGGTGACGCTGTATGTGAACGGCGAGAAGGTTGGTGAGCAGCAGGCGGAGAAGGTCTTTGTCTTCACGGTCGCGCTGAAGGAGGGCTTTAACACCCTGGTTGCCGAGGCCGGTCCGGTGAAGGACAGCATCACCCTGGAGAAAGTGGAGAAGGAGCCGTCCATCTATGTGCTTCCGGAGGTCACGGAGCGTGCGGAGGGCGTCGCCAACTGGTTCAAGCTGGCAGGCGACCTGGACCTGAAGGCGCCCATGGAGTTCCCGGAGGGCAAGTATAACGTGAAGGTTCCCATGAGCGAGATCGCCAAGTCCGAGGAGGCGATGAAGGTGGTCTCCGAGGCGGTGAAGCTGGCCACGAACATGAAGGTGGCACCCGGTGAAGGCATGTGGGATATGATGAAGGGCATGGCGCCTCAGGCTATGGTGGAGATGGCCGGTTCCATGATGCCGGAAGGATTCCTGGAGAGCCTGAACGCGAAATTGATCAAGATTGACAGAGTATAAAGTCTGAAGAAATGATGAAGGGGCTGCCGCGGCAGCCCCTTTAACGTTGAGGTGATCGGAGGGATAAAGCCAATCGGAATAATAGTTTGGAATAATATAATTGGAACAAAATGAGATTTTATGGAATAATATCGAAATGATATTGATTTTGTTCCAGATATTTTGTACTATTATATTGTGGAATCGGAGTGTCAGGAGGTGAATCTATGGCGGATATGATGACGGTCAAAGAAGCCTCGGAGCGCTGGGGAATATCTGTAAGGAGAGTTTCATTGCTCTGCAGCGAAGGAAGAATACCGGGGGTCCGGCGTCAGGGAAATCGCTGGATGATTCCTGCGAATGCGGAAAAACCGGCGGACAGGCGGGTGAAAAACGGAGTTTATAAAGTGAAGACTGCTGAGAAGGGGGCGCGGCTGCCCCTGCCGGTAGGAATCTCGGATTATCGGGTTGCGTCGACAGAATATTATTATGTTGATAAGACACAGATGATTAAAGATTTCCTGGACGAACGTCCGGCGGTTTCATTATTTACCCGTCCCAGACGTTTTGGAAAAACACTGAACATGGATATGCTCCGCACATTTTTTGAGAAAACAGAAGAGGATACGGCATGCTACTTCACAAATAAAAAGATCTGGTTCTGCGGACAGAAGTATCGGGAATATCAGGGAAAGTATCCGGTGATTTTTATTTCCTTTAAGGATGTGAAGAAGGAGACCTGGCAGGAGACTTACGAACAGATCTGCCAGATTATCCGGCTGGAGTTTAAGCGGCATGAAGAACTGAGCGTAAGCCGGAATAACGGTGATTATGATTTTTATGAGAAGGTTATTCTGGAGCGGGCCACCCAGGCAGAGATGGAATCTTCGCTTCTTATGCTTTCCAAGATGCTTCATGAGTACCATGGAACGGCCCCCGTTATTATTATCGATGAGTACGATACACCGATTCAGCAGGGGCATATGTGTGATTTTTATGATAAGATCGTTTTGTTTATGCGAAATCTGTTTTCAGGCGGATTGAAGGATAACAGGCACCTGTCTTTTGGATTCCTGACGGGGATTCTCCGTGTGGCAAAGGAAAGCATTTTCAGCGGATTAAATAATCTGAGGGTAAATTCCGTATTGGATGACAAATACAGCGAGTATTTTGGATTCACCCCGGAGGAGGTCCGGGAGATTGCCTCGTATTATCATGCGGAAGACAAATACGAAGAACTCAGCGGCTGGTATGACGGTTATCATTTTGGCCGGTCAGAGATTTTTAATCCCTGGTCCGTAATCAATTATTTCAGTAATGGCTGTCAGGCGCGGGCCTATTGGCAGTCAACGGGAAATAATGAGGTTATCGGCGAGGTGCTGGCCGGAGCGGACAGGGAGATTTGCGACAAGCTGCGGGAGCTTATGCAGGGAGAATCTTTTTTGACTTATGTGGACACAGGTGTTATCTATCCGGAAGTTCAGGAGAACCCATCATCTGTCTTCAGTTTTCTGCTGATGGCCGGGTATCTGAACGCTCTTACCTGCGAGGTGTCTTTTGGCGGCGACTTTATGTGCCGGGTGGCGCTGCCCAATCGGGAAATCTCGTATGTCTATCAGAAGGAAATCATGCAGCGGTTCAGCCGGATTCTGCCTCAGTCCATAGCGATTCCGATACAGGAAGCGATCTTTGCCGGCGACGCAGTGAAACTGAAGGAATATTTAAGAAAAATCCTGCTGCAGTCGGTCAGCAGCTTTGACGCCGCAGGTGAAAATTTTTATCATGGTTTCATGCTGGGGCTCTGCACTCTGCTGGGTGACGTCTATCTGACCTCCAACCGGGAATCCGGAGACGGCAGGTACGATATTCAGATGAAGCCCAGGACAAACCGGTTTCCGGGCGTTCTCATCGAACTGAAGGCCGCGAAAAACTGCACGCCGGAAAAACTCCGCGGATTGTCTGCGGAAGCCCTGAATCAGATTAACCGGAAGAACTATGATGAAGAGATGCGGCTGGAGGGAGTAACAGACATTGTAAAATACGGTGTGGCGTTTTGCGGAAAGAATGTGGAGGTGTCGGTAGGATAAACGCGAAAAGGGTTGTACAAATGAATTTTTTGTAATAAAATAATAGCAGCATTTACACGAAGGAGGGAATAAATCGTGAAAAAAAGCACCCGAAAACAACTTACATTTTTTCTTGCCCTGAGTCTGACCCTGTCTGCGGTATTTCCCGCCATGGCCTATTACCAGGAGCCGGACAGCAAAAAGGGACTTCTGATCTCCCAGCAGGATATGTTTGACGACGTTCTGGCCCTGGGGGTCGATCAGGTCATCTGCAACCAGGCTTCCTATCAGGCAACCAACACTTATCTGCCTCTGGCGCAGAACTGCAAACGCAGCGGCATTACTTTTACGATGATCCTGCTGAACAACTTCGGCGCCAATTCCAACCTGCTGCCGGTATCGAGTCCGGTTGAAGGCGTGGGCAATTACGCTTTCAACACCGCTACGCCCGAGGGCGAACAGGCCGTCCGCAGCTATGCCCGCACCATGGCGAACTTCTACAAAGACTACGTATCGAACTGGGTGATCGGTAATGAGGTCAATGACGCCGCTACCTGGGATTACAACGGAATCTCTGATATGGACGAGCATGCGGCCAGCTATGCCAAGACCTTCCGCATCTTCTACGAGGAGATTAAGAAGGCCAACCCTGAGGCGCGGGTTTTCATCCCGTTCGACATGCGGTGGCGCGCCACCGATGATCCGTGCCGCTATCCGGTCTGCGATTATCTTCCCAAGCTGAACGCTCTGCTGAAGGATACGGAGTACGGCATCGCCTGGCATCCCTACCCGGTACATTTCTTCACCAAACCGGAATTTCTGGACGATGACGGTATTTCCTTTGACCTGGCTACTACGCCCAATATCAATATGAAAAACCTGGATCTTCTCACCAACTATATGCAGAACGACGACATGCGGGCTCCTGACGGCAGCGTGCGCCATCTGATTCTCTCTGAACAGGGTTTCACTTCTGCCTGTGAGAACGGGGAGGAACGTCAGGCGGAGGCCATCAAGGCCGCCTACGAGATCGCCAAGGCCAATCCTTTTGTGGACGGCTTTTATCTGAATCGCCAGGTGGATGCTCAGGGCCAGACGGCAGCCGGCGGAGCTTTCGGTCTCTGGACCCGGGATGAATCCGCTGCCCGCGATGAGATGCCCTTAGCTAAGAAAAAGGCCTGGGAGACATATCGGAATCTGGAATAAGACCACAAAAGCATTTTGTATAATGAACTTATACAGAATGCTTTTTTGTAAGGGGGAGCGGAGAGATGATCATTCAGAGCAGGCGTGTGTGGATAGCGGGACAGTTTATGGCGGCCCAGCTGGAGGTTGAGGATGGGCGGATCGTGAGAGTCCGCGTCCATGGGGAGCGGAAGGCGGATGAAGATTATGGCGACAAGCGGATCGTGCCGGGCTTTATTGATGTGCATACCCATGGCGCTTACGGCTTTGACACCAACGACGGGGAACCGGAAGGGCTGCGCGGCTGGGTGCGGCGGATCCCGGAGGAAGGCGTGACAGCGATTCTTCCTACTACAGTGACTCAGATGCCGGAGGTTCTCACCAAAGCGGTGGAAAATATAGCCTCAGTTGTGGATAAGGGTTACGAGGGTGCGGAGATTCTGGGGATTCACTTTGAGGGGCCGTACCTTGATATGGAATACAAGGGGGCTCAGCCGCCGGAGGCGATCGCGGTGCCGTCGGTGGAGCAGTTTCAGATGTATCAGAAGGCGGCCCATGGCCTGATCCGCTATATTACCCTGGCCCCGGAGCATGACAGGGAGTTTGCCCTGACCAGATACTGCAGCGCTCACGGAGTGGTGGTCAGTATGGGACATTCTTCCGCCACGTACGAGCAGGCGCTGATGGGAATTGCCAATGGCGCTATGTCCATGACTCACGTATACAACGGCATGAGCAGATACCATCACCGGAAACCCGGGCTGGCAGGCGCCGCCCTGCGGGTGAGGGATATTTACGGCGAGATAATCTGCGACGGCTGTCATTCCCACATTGCGGCCCTGAATAATTTCTTCGCGGCGAAGGGCCGGGATTATGCCGTCATGATCAGCGATTCCCTCCGGGCCAAGCACTGTCTTCCCGGCGGGGAGTATGAGCTGGGCGGACACACGGTTGAGATTCGTGAAAACGGCCTCGCCTATCTGAAGGGGACTGACACCATAGCGGGAAGCACACTGGCCCTGAACCGGGGGCTTAAGATTCTTGCGGAGGAGGCTCTGGTGCCCTTTGACGCGGCCCTGAATTCCTGTACCATCAATCCGGCCCGCTGCCTGGGAGTGGACGGCCGCAAGGGACGGCTGGCAGCCGGGTATGACGGGGATATGGTGGTTCTGGAAGACAATTACGACGTGTGCCAGACCTATTGTAAGGGCAAGGCGATGCTGTAAGGATGATTCCCCTGCCGCGGAGCCGGAGGGACGGATTTCTGTCCAAAAGGGATTGTCCTGTCAATCGATTTTGTATATAATAGAGACGTGAAGTTAATTTCATCCGTGGAGGAGGGATACGTGATGACCAATGAACAACTGCTTCCTGTCATTCAGCGCGTTATGGATAAACTGATGAATCTTGGCGGCGCGGACTATGATAAGGACAAATCCAGCAGTTCGGAACAGACAAAACAGGGGTTTATAGCGCGGGATTTCGGTATTGAGGAATGGGACTGGCCTCAGGGCGTAGGTTTGTACGGACTCTACAAGCTGCAGAAGTTCCATGGAGATCAACGCTACGCGGAGTTTTTCAAAAACTGGTTTGAGAGCAACCTGAAGAAGGGGCTTCCCAGCCGCAATATCAATACGACGGCGCCTTATCTGGTGCTGGCGAATCTTCTGGGAGAGCTGGATAATCCGGAATACGAAAAAATGTGTCTGGATCAGGCCAGATGGCTGATGGAAGAGCTGCCGAAGACCAAAGAAGGCGGTTTCCAGCATGTGACGACGGCCATCGGCGACCGGAACGGTGTTCTTCTCAACGATGGAGAGATGTGGATCGACACATTGTTTATGGCGGTTCTGTTCCTGAACCAGATGGGTCATCTCTATGACCGGCCGGAGTGGAGAAGCGAGGCGGCCAGACAGTTCCTGATCCATATTAAATATCTCTATGAGAAAAAGAACGGCCTGTTCTATCACGGCTGGAGCTTCAACCTGAACAGCAATTTCGGCGGAATCTTCTGGTGCCGGGGCAATTCCTGGTTCACCTTTGGGGCGCTGGAGTATCTGGCGGTTGCCAGGGATACACTGGATCCGGGCGTGTGTACTTATATTATCGATACGTTTAAGGCCCAGGCGGAAGCCCTCAAGAAACTGCAGGCGCCTTCCGGACTGTGGCATACGGTTCTGGATGATCCCACCAGCTATGAGGAGGTGTCCGGCTCTGCCGCCATGGCTGCCGGTATCCTGCGGGGCATGAAGATCGGTATCCTGGATGATTCCTTCCGGGAGTGCGCCGAGAAGGCCGTGGCCGCCATCTGTGACAGCGTTGCGGAGGACGGAACGGTGCTGAAGGTATCGGCGGGAACCGGAATGGGATATGATATTGACCATTACAGAAATATTGCGATCATGCCTATGGCTTACGGCCAGTCGCTGGCGCTCATCGCGCTGATCGAGGCGCTGAAATAAGAAATAATAATGACAACGGCTGCAGGAACAATGTCATCCCTGCAGCCGCATTTGTCTGCGGTATTTTAACGGGGTCATTTCCGCGTATTTCTTGAAGACCCGCTCGTAATAGGTGAGATTTTCAAAGCCCAGAAGATCTGATATCTCAGTGATGGAACAGTCGCTGTGGGTCAGCAGATTCTGGGATTTCTTGATTCTGCAGATGTTCTTGTACTCATTGACGGAGAAGCCTGTGATTTCCCGGAAGATCCGGCTCAGATAGGATTTGCTGATGTAAAATCTTCCGGCCAGGTCTTCCAGGCTTTCCGGCGTCTCGGGATGGGCCGTCAGATAATCCGCCACCTCGTGGACTTTGGTGTGCTTCCAGGTCTGGGCGGTCTGATTCTCGCCGGCAGGCTGCTCCGGCGCCTGGTAGCGGGCCAGGCTGAGGAGAAGGTTGGTCAGCTCCAGGCGGACGGCAACCTGATAATGGCGCTGCTTTTTTGTAAGCTCCTCCCTGATGCGCGCAAAGGAATGGAGGGCCTCCGCCTGCATTTCCTCTGAAAGCGTCAGGATCCGGACGCCGTTTCCGTAAAAATCATCCATTCCTCCCAGACCGCAGGCCTTCAGAAACGGATTCATCATCTCGCCGCTGATCTGAAGAAGCACCCGGTTATGTCTCGTGGTGCTTACCAGGCTGGTCTTGTGAATGTGGTTCGGCCGGATCATTACCATATCGCCGGATTTTATCAGATAAGTTTCATTGTCTATAAAATAGTACCGCTCGCCTTCCAGCAGATAGTAAAGCTCATAGGTGGCGTGGAAGTGCCGGCTTGCCATGGTGTATTCTTTCTCGCGGATAACCTGTTCTATGGTCAGTCCGTCCATATACCGGCTGAACAATATCTGCTCTGCGTATGGATTATCCATGATAACGACCTCCTGATAGTATCCAAAAGTACGAAAATAGAAATATTATGCACGATTTTATAAGATTATTATACTCTAATGTAGTATGATAAGTCCATAAGAAGTTTGCATTGAAACCGGATCTGTCCGGCATGTGCCGGCAGTCCCACAGCGCGAAGCGCGGAAAGAGAGGATTTATTTATGAAATACGCAGACAACAAAGTAACGGATCTTCAGATCGCATACATAGGAGGCGGCTCCAGAGGCTGGGCGTGGACGTTTATGACGGATCTGTCCATGGACGATACCTTAAGCGGCACCATCCGCCTTTACGATATCGACGAAAAAGCGGCCAAGAACAACGAGATCATCGGAAATCATTTGAGCAGCCGTCCGGAAGCCACAGGCAAGTGGGAGTATAAGACCTGCCCCACCATCGGCGAGGCGCTGACCGGCGTTGATTTTGTGGTGATCTCCATTTTGCCCGGTACTTTTGACGAGATGGAGTCCGACGTGCATCTGCCGGAGCGTCTGGGAATCTATCAGTCTGTAGGTGATACGGCCGGCCCCGGCGGAATCATCCGCGCCCTGAGAACCATTCCCATGTTTGTTGAGATCGCGGAGGCGGTTAAAAAATATTCACCGAAGGCCTGGGTCATCAATTACACCAACCCCATGTCCCTGTGCGTAAAGACTCTGTATCATGTCTTCCCGGAGATCAAGGCGTTCGGCTGCTGCCATGAGGTGTTCGGTACCCAGAAAGTGCTGAAGGGCATCTGCGAGGAAACCTTCGGCCTGAAGGATATCGACCGTCATGACATTATTGTCAATGTGCTGGGCATCAACCATTTCACCTGGTTCGATCAGGCCTCCTACAAGGGGATCGATCTGTTCCCGGTTTACAAAGATTTTATTGATAAGCATTACGAGGAAGGCTACAATGAGCCGGATAAGAACTGGGCCAACAGCTCCTTCAACTGCGCGCACCGCGTGAAATTCGACCTGTTCCGCCGCTACGGCCTGATCGCCGCCGCAGGCGACCGTCATCTGGCTGAGTTCATGCCCGGCGACGAGTATCTGAAGGATCCCGAGACGGTGGCAGGATGGAAATTCGGTCTGACCACAGTTGCCTGGAGGAAGGACGACCTCCAGAAGCGCCTGGCCAGAAGCGCCCGTCTGGCAGCGGGAGAGGAGGAGATCTCTCTGGAGCCTACCGGTGAGGAAGGAATCCTTCTGATCCGCGCTCTGTGCGGCCTGGACCGTGTGGTCAGCAATGTGAACATTCCTAATACGGCTCTGCAGATCCCCAATCTGCCTGCCTCTGCCGTAGTTGAGACCAACGCGGTATTCAGCCGCGATTCCATTAAGCCTCTGGTAGCCGGAGCTCTGCCTGAGGGCGTGAAGAACCTGATCATGCCTCATGTGGAGAATCATGAGTATACCCTTGAGGCGGCCCTGACCTGCAATAAGGAACTGGTCTACAAGGCGTTCTTAAACGACCCGCAGGTGAAGGGACGCGCCAGCGAGGCGGATGTGAAGAAGCTGGCGGACGATATGATCGCCAATACGCTGGCCTATCTGCCGGAAGGCTGGAAATAAATGAAAAGTGAACGGGAACGTGCTCTCTGGGCGCAGTTTGACGCTCTGCAGCTGGGCTCGCGGTTTACCTGGGAGGACATTCACATGCCTCAGATTCTGGTGGAGGATGTGTTTGGCGATTCCCATCCGGGCAGCATCCATTTAAGCCAGCTGACGGAACAGGTAAAATACGGAGTTTACCAGGCCGGCGGAGTGCCCTGCATGTATCACACTACAGACGTGTGCGACGGCTGCGCCCAGGGCCATGACGGAATGAATATGATCCTGGCTTCCAGGGAAGCGATCTGCGATATGGTGGAGGTTCACGCCTCCGCCGTTCCCTGGGACGGGATGGTGCTTTCCTCCTCCTGCGACAAATCCATACCGGCCCATCTGAAGGCTATTGCCCGCATGAATATCCCGGCAGTTTTTCTCCCGGGCGGTTCCATGCGGCCGGGGCCTTATCAGACCACGTCTCTGGTGGCCGGGGAGATTTCCTTAAAGCAGAGAAGAGGCGAAGCCACAGAACAGGAGATTCGGGATTATAAACTGACAGGCTGTCCGTCAGCAGGCGCCTGTACCTTTCTGGGAACGGCTTCCACCATGCAGTGTATGGCGGAGGCGCTGGGCATGGCTCTTCCGGGCAGCGCCCTGGCTCCCGCCACTATGCGGGACATTCTTGATTTTGCCAGAAATTCGGGGCTTGCCATTATGAATCTGGCGAAAAAAGGGATTACCCCTGACCGGATCATGACAAGGGAAGCATTTGAAAACGCGATCATCGTTCACAGCGCCATAGGAGGGTCCACCAACGCTACCCTGCATCTTCCGGCAATCGCCGGGGAGCTGGGGATGAGGCTGGAGCCGGAGCTGTTTGATTCCATCAATCACAGGATTCCCCATCTGGGAAATATCAACCCCAGCGGACAGCATCTGACGGAGAGCTTCTGGTTCGCCGGCGGAGTCCCCTATGTGGAGCTGCTTTTGAAGGACTACCTCCACCTGGATGCGCTGACTGTCACAGGGAAGACTCTGGGAGAGAATCTGGAGGATTTGGAGAAAAATGGATTCTTCACACGGTACTTGGGTTATCTTGCCAATTACGGCCTGACCAGGGATGAAGTGATCTTTCCGGTGGAGAAAGCCAGTGAGACCGGCAGCATCGCCATTCTGCGGGGCAACATCGCGGAAGAGGGGAGCGTCATCAAATACAGCGCGTGCGTAAAGGAAATGCTGCGCCATAAAGGCCCTGCCCGGGTGTTCGACAGCGAGGAGGACGCCCATCAGGCAGTGGTGGACAGACGGATCAATCCGGGCGAGATCATAGTGATCCGGTACGAGGGTCCCAGAGGATCCGGCATGCCGGAGCTTCTCATGACCACGGAGGCGATCGTCTGTGACAGCCGCCTGAACGGAACCGTAGCCCTGGTTACCGACGGACGGTTCAGCGGGGCGACCCGGGGAGCGGCCATCGGGCACGTGTCGCCGGAGGCGGCCAGAGGCGGTCCCATCGCGTTTATTGAGGACGGCGACATCATAGAGTATGATGTCGGAGCCAGAACTTTGAATGTTGTCGGAATCGGAGGGAGAGAGCTTCCCCCCGGTCAGATCGCGGAAATATTTGAGGAACGGAAGAAAAAGGGAATCGTACCCAGGCCTCCGAGAAAGGGCCTGTATAAGAGGTACACGGAGAACGCGTCTTCCGCTATGGAAGGAGGAACTTACTGATGGAAAATCAGGTGATTCATTATATTACTCCGGCGGTGACGCCCATGCTGCCTGACGGCCGGATTGATTTTGCCTCCTGCGAAAAGCTGTACCATCATCTCATGGACGGCGGGGTGGACGGCATCCTGATTCTGGGGAGTATCGGAGAATTTTTCGGCTTTACCATGGAGCAGAAGAAAGAGCTGCTTTCTTTTGCCGCGGGTGTCATAGGGAAGAAGGTCCGGCTGATTGCCGGAACCACGTCCATGGTCTTTGATGAGATTCTGGAGCTTTCCGGATATGCCCTGGAGCAGGGAGCGGACGGCGTTATGGTGATTCCGCCCTATTATTTCCATTTTACGGATGAGAGCGTCTTTGAATATTATGACCGGCTGGCCCGGGAGATTGACGGCAATCTGTATCTGTACAATTTCCCCGACCGTACCGGTTACGAGATTGCTCCCTGGGTAGTGAAAAAACTGGCGGAAAAGCATGCCAATATTGTGGGGATCAAGGATACCATCAGCGGCGTGGACCACACCAGGGAGCTGATCAAGCAGGTGAAGCCGGTCCGGCCGGATTTCCTGATCTACTCCGGATTCGACGACAATTTCGCCCACAATGTGTTATGCGGCGGGAACGGCTGTATTGCCGGACTGTCCAATCTTTACCCGGAGCTGACCTCAGCGTGGGCCCGGGCGGCCAGGGACGGCCGGTTTGATAAAGTTCAGGAGATTCAGCAGTCTGTCGACCGTCTGATGGATATCTACGCGGTGGGAAAGCCTTTCGTTCCTTTCATCAAGGAGGCTATGGCCATGAAAGGCATCATCGCCCATCCGACGGCTACCAGCCCCATGCCGGCGGCTTCGCCGGAACAGAAGGAACGGCTTAAGAAAATCATGGCAGGCGGCGCTTAACTGCGGCCGCCTGTCTGCTTTTCCTCGTCTGCTTTTTCTACCTTGATCTCCCAGTGTATCAGGAAGGTCAAAGCCGCCCGCAGGGCGATGATGGCGGCTACAGTAGCTACTTCGCTCAGATCCCGGACAATAACAGTTCTCAGGATCTCGCTGCCCAGCTTGAATTCCAGTCCCAGGGCCATGCCTGTGGCCAGATTCAGCCGTATTTCCGGATTGTGCCTTACATAATCCATGATTCCCCGGCAGCCGGAGATGATGATGACAAACACGCCCACAAACTCGAAAACCAGTATGGCGATATCCACTACGTGGGTCAGAAGCTGTTCCAACAGTTCGTATAATTCCATACCCGTGTACTCCCCTTATATCTTACTTCGACTTGACTTCCTTCCACATTTCGTTGTAGATCGTATCCACCTCGTCCCCAAGATACTGGAATACCTCGCAGTTCTCAAGAGAATCGATATCCGGAAAGACCGCCTTGTTGTTCTGCAGATCTTCGTCCAGCAGATCGAAAGCGCCCTTGTTGGGGGTGGCGTAGGTGATGTACTCAAAGTTCATCTTGGCGATATCCGGGCGGCACAGGAAATCGATCCATTTCTCAGCGTTTTCCTTGTTCTGGGCGTTGGCCGGAATGACCCAGGAGTCGATCCACACGTTGGTTCCCTCCTCGGGAATCACATACTCCAGAGAGTAATCCAGACCCAGATTCGCCACTTCCTCCTGGATATAGAGCATCTCGCCGGAATAGATAACGCCGATGGCGGCCTCGCCGCCGATCATCTTGTCCCGAACCTGGTCGATCACATAGGCCTGTACCAGAGGCTTCTGCTCGATCAGCAGATCTCTGGCGGCAGCCAGCTCCGTCTCATCGGTCGTGTTCATGGAGTATCCCAGAGCCTTCTGCGCCACCATGAACGCGTCGCGGACGCTGTCCTGCATAAGGATCTCGCCGCTGAATTTCTCATCCCACAGATCCATCCACTTGGTGGGGACATCCTCAGGAGCCACCATGCTGGTGTTGTAAAGGATTCCCACAGTGCCCCAGG
>CANQSK010000095.1 GCA_947626475.1 uncultured Lachnospiraceae bacterium | reverse complement strand
AAGATGTGCTGTAAACAGGTTTTGTATCGCCCCGGTTCCTCTATCTCCCTGATCGGGATCACATGGACACGGTAGTCCGCAATGTAAGGAATCAGCTCCTTCACCCGCTCATCATCCTGATTAAGGGCCAGCATCTCATGAAGACTCCGGCTCCCTTCCCACTCCTTCCCCAGATACAGCACCAGGTTCACCACCGGGCGAAGGCGGTCCTCTCTCCTGATTCCGGAAAGAAGCTCCGCGGAGGTCTTCAGATCCTTTTCCTCCCTGTGGTTCTTCTCCAGTTCCCGCAGCTGCCTGCTGTACTCCAGGGCGTCATACAGCATCCCACGGACCGGCATCGTATAGTCTGATTCCGTTTGAGTCTCGCCGGAAAATGTCACCGCGTAGATATCGTTCTCCGCCTTCATCCGCACATCCCCGGTACCCTCGACGGCTCTCTTTCTGCCGCCCTCCTCCACAACTACTCCGTACCGAAGGGGAATCGGCGTCAGGTCCTCCGGCTTTAACACCTGTTCTCCACCGTGGAGAAGTCCGTTGACCAGGTCCGCGAAAATGGCCGGACGCTCCAAAAGGGCGTTTACTTCTGTATTGATGATCCCCATGTATCTCCTTCCTTGTGCTGTCATCTCACTGCTGCATATACATTATCGTCCATGGAATCCACCGGAGAATCATCCGGCCCTGATACCAGATACAAGACGGAAGGCGGAAAGCCCTCCGAAGTAAAGACAGAATAACACAATCGGGAATGGATGGCAATGGATGATTTTTGGTTATGTTTGTAATCTTTTCACCACCGGACGTTACGACTTTTTAAACATGAACAGTTAATTCTAAAACAATATATAATAAAATAAGAGCCTCTGTCTTCACTCTCCAAAAGTGCTGACAGAGGCCTTTAACTGCGTATCCATAAGTGTGGATTGTTGATATTGTATTTTTAACTATGTGAAACTCCAGCTTTTCATTAAGATACCAGTCTCTTTTCTTTCAGATACTTCTCCACTAGCGCGTAGGATACGCTCCCCTTGGGATGGACCATGGAAAGGGCCTCCTTCACAGGCACCCACACCGCGGATTCCACCTCCTCCGACAGCGTCAGGGCCGTCTTCTTCCCGTAGCCGAAGAACCCGACCATCAGCATATCCTTCCTGCCGAACCAGTAGGTCCCGGCAAATTCCAGACGCTCCAGGCGGACGCCGATCTCTTCCTCCACCTCACGGACGGAGCACCCCTCCGCCGTCTCGCCGGGCTTCATGTAGCCGGACACCAGATTGTGGTAACGGCTGGAAATATAGTCCTGCCGAAGCAGCGCCGCCTCATTGTTCTCATCGACCACCAGCACGATGACGCAGGTGGAAAATGTGTCGAACCAGGGGCGGCCGCAGGTCCCGCAGTAGGGAACCAGGCCCTCGTCTCCGATCTCCCGGTCTTTAAGCTTCTCCCCGCACCGGGGGCAATATTGATAACGCATGCCGCTCACTCCCACCGATTCATTTCGATCCCCATCTCCGCGCCTTCGTTACGCGCGGGAAGACGCCAGCTTCTTGATCCGCTCAATGGCCTCTACCGTATTCTCGTAGGTTCCGAAGGCCGTGAGCCGGAAATATCCTTCCCCGCTGGGACCGAAACCGCTGCCGGGAGTACCCACCACATTGGCCTCCGCCAGCAGATAGTCGAAGAAATCCCAGGAGGTCATGCCCTCCGGCACCTTCAGCCAGATGTAGGGGGCGTTGATACCGCCGTAAACCTCATAGCCGGCCTCCTTCAGGCCGTCGTAGATGACCCTGGCGTTGCGCATATAGTAGGCCACCTGTTCCTTCAGCTGGGCCTTTCCTTCCTCGGAATACACGGCCATGGCCGCCTTCTGCACAATATAGGGAGCGCCGTTGAACTTGGTCCCGTGCCTTCTGGCCCACAGACTGTTGGCCATGACTCCGTTGCTCTTCAGTTCCTTGGGAACCACCGTAAAGCCCAGACGGACGCCGGTAAATCCCGCGTTCTTGGAGAAGGAGCGGAACTCAATGGCGCAGGTTCTCGCGCCGGGGATCTCATAGATGCTGTGGGGGACGTCATCCTCCGCGATGTAAGCCTCGTAGGCCGCGTCATAGAGGATCACCGCTCCCACCCGGTTGGCGTAATCCACCCAGACTTTCAGCTGGTCTCTGGTCAGAGTGGTGCCGGTGGGATTGTTGGGAATGCACAGATAGATCAGATCCGGCGTCTCCTCCGGAAGCTGAGGCACAAATCCGTTCTCCGCCGTGCAGGGCATATAGATGACATTGCTCCAGGTCCCCGAGGCCTCGTCGTAATCACCGGTTCGTCCGGCCATCACATTGGAATCCACGTAGACCGGATAGACCGGGTCGCAGACGGCGATCCTGCTGTCGGGAGCGAATATCTCCTGAATATTCCCGCAGTCGCTCTTGGCGCCGTCGGAGACGAAGATCTCGTCCGCCTCCACCTGGCATCCTTTCGCCTGATAATCCGCCGCCAGGGTATCCCGAAGGAACCCGTATCCAAGATCCGGCGCGTATCCGTGGAAGGTCTCCGCGTGGCCCATTTCCTCCACCGCCTCATGAAGGGCCTTGATGATAGCCGGCGCCAGGGGCTGTGTCACATCGCCGATTCCGAGGCGGATGATCCGGCTGTCCGGATTCTCATCCTGATAAGCCTTCACTTTCCTGGCAATGGTGGAGAACAGATAGCTTCCCGGCAGCTTCAGGTAATTTTCATTCAGTTGAAACATAGCATTACTTCCTCCGTTTTTTGTCTTTCTAAGTTCCGCCCTGACGGCGGAGCGCATTTTCTTATATCTCAATCTCCCCGGCAAACACTTCCACGGCCGGCCCGCTCATGTAGGCGCGGCCGTTCTCCCTGTCCAGAGAGATCGTAAGCTTTCCTCCCTTAAGGGACACTTCCACCGTATCGTCTGTGTATCCCATGAGAATGGACGCCGCGACACTGGCCGTAGCCCCCGTTCCGCAGGCCATGGTCTCGCCGCTTCCTCTCTCCCACACCCGCATGCGGATGTGCCCCCGGTCCGTCACCTCCACAAACTCGGAATTGACGCGGTTGGGGAAACGGCTGTGATTCTCATAGGAAGGGCCGATCTTTTCCAGGTCCAGGCCGTCGATTGCGTCGCAGAAATATACGGCGTGGGGATTGCCGGTGGAAATTCCCACAAACTCTTTCTCCTCCCCGTTCACCACAATTTTCTCCGGAAGATCCGAGGTCAGCTCCGGCCGTCCCATGTCCACAGTGGCCGCCGTCACTTTCCCGTTCTCCACAGTCAGATCCAGATACTTGATTCCTCCCAGAGTCTCCACAGAAATCTGAGGCTTCTTCACAATATCATGGTCGTAAACGTATTTGCCTACACAGCGGATGGCGTTGCCGCACATCTCCCCCTCGGAGCCGTCGGCATTGAACATCCGCATCCGGCAGTCGGCCGTCTCTGACGGACAGATCAGAATCAGGCCGTCGGAGCCGATCCCGAAATGCCGGTCGCTGACCCGGACCGCCACGGCGGAAGGATCCTCTACCGTCTCCTGAAAACAGTCTACATACACGTAGTCATTTCCCGCGCCCTGCATTTTCGTAAACCGCATTTTCATTCTCCCTCCTACTGAATCAGACTGATGATCTTCTGGGCGGTCTCTACCATGTTGGAGCCGCTGTCCATACTGCACTTCTGAATATACCGGTGCGCCTCGCTCTCCGTTATGCTGTTGCGCGCCATGAGAAGCTCCTTTGCCCTGGCGATGATCTGAACCTCCTCCTGGCTCCGCCCTGCCGGCTTCTGACGCATGGCCCGCCTCTGGCGCGTCTGAGCGTCGCACATACGGTTCAGTGTCTCTACCAGTCTCTGGACGATCAGGGGCATAGTCAGCCATACCACTCCTTCCGGCGGAGTATCCCCCACCCGGCTGGCGGAAGCGACCAGAAGCATTCCGAATCCGGACGGCATACTGTCGCGGATATCCTGGTACAGCATATCGGCGAACCGGTACCCGCAGACAACGATCCCTCCGCTCAATCCGTCCAGACTGCTGATGGCCTGGGCCCCGGAGTTGCAGACAGCGACGACATTGAAACCGTTCCTCACAAGAATGTTCCTGATATTTCTGGAGTCCTCAGTCCTGGAGAACGCCACTATAATATTTGTCGTTGTCACATATCTCACCTCCAGGCAGCCGATTTAACGAGCTTTAAAATTTATACAGATATTCTCCCAGCTCCCAATCGGTTACCTGACAGCGGAATTCATTCCACTCTCTCTTCTTTGCCTCCAGATATTTCGTATAAATATGCTCTCCCAGGACCTGCTGGAGAAATGTGTCGTTCTCAAAAGCCTCTATCGCCTCCCCCAGAGTCTCCGGAAGATGATGGATTCCCATCTTTTTCATCTCGCTGCGGCTCATGGAAAAGGCGTTGCCGTTGAAGGGCTCCGGAGGAACCATCTCCTTCCTGATGCCGTCAAGGCCCGCGGCCAGACAGGCCGCCAGCGCCAGATACGGGTTCATGGCTGAATCCGGGCTGCGGAACTCGATCCTGGTGCCGCCTCCTCTGGTAGACGGGATCCGCATGACCTGCCCCCGGTTGGCCGCCGGGGACCAGGCGATATAGACCGGCGCGTCGTAGCCGGGAATCAGTCTCTTATAGGAGTTCACCAGCGGGTTGGTCAGAATGGTCATCGGCTTCACATGGCAGAGGATTCCGGCCATGAACTGATAGGCCAGCTGGCTTAATCCCTGGCTGTCAGCGGGATCCGCGAACAGATTCTTGCCCAGGCCGTCCTCCAGCGACATGTTGATGTGCATGCCGGAGCCGTTGACCCCGTCCTTGGGCTTGGGCATAAACGTGGCGTGAAGCCCGTGGCGCTTGGCTATGGTCTTCACCGCGATCTTGAAGGTCACAATGTTGTCGGCCGCCTTCAGCCCCTGCTCATACTGGACGTCCACCTCATGCTGGCCGGGAGCGATCTCATGATGGGAGGATTCAATCTCGTACCCCATCTCCTCCAGGTTCAGCACTATGTCGCGGCGCACATTCTCGGCCAGGTCGATGGGCGCCACGTCGAAATATCCCGCAGTCTCATGGGTCATGGTCGTGGGACGGCCCTCCTCGTCCGTATGGAACAGGAAGAACTCGCACTCCGGTCCCACATTGAAATAGTATCCCATATCCCGGGCTTCCTTGAGAACCTTCTTCAGCACATACCTGGGATCACCCTCAAAGGGCTTCCCGTCAGGGCGGTACACGTCGCAGAACAGCCGCGCCACCTTGCCCTGCTGAGGACGCCACGGGAAAATAGTAAAGGTATCCAGATCCGGATACAGATACATATCCGACTCCTCTTCCCTGACAAATCCCTCGATGGCGGAACCGTCAAACATACACTGGTTATTCAGGGCCCTCTCCAGCTGACCGGAAGTGATGGCCACATTCTTCAGCATTCCGAACATATCGGTAAACTGCAGTCGAATAAACTCCACATCCTCTTCTTCTACCATATGAATGATATCTTCTTTGCTGTACCTGCTCATAATCGTTCCTCCTGAATCGATTCTAACGCTCCCATGGGAGGACTTCCCATAAGAAAAAGGGGACCACAAATAAATGTAACCCCCTTGCTACACACATATGAAAATCATAACAGCTGGATTTTCAAATGTCAATATTAAATAATTGACCTCTTTTCCGAATCAGCGCGCCCCGCCTTTCTTATAAGTCAGCGCTCTCACGGCGTTGAGGATCGCGAGCACCGAGACGCCGACGTCGCCGAACACCGCCATCCACATATTGGCAAAGCCCAGGGCCACCAGGATCAGCACCAGGATCTTCACGCCGATGGCAAACACAATGTTCTGCCGTACGATTCCCATGGTTTTCCTGGCAATCTGGATTCCGTCCACGATCTTGGAGGGCTCGTCGTTCATGATCACCACGTCCGCCGCCTCAACCGCGGCGTCGGAGCCGATGCCTCCCATGGCGATGCCTACGTCTGCCCGGGAAAGCACAGGCGCGTCATTGATTCCGTCGCCCACGAAGGCCAGAGTCTTTCCTTCCGGTTTCTCGGACAGAAGCTCCTTATCCTGGGGCAGCAGATTGCCGAATACCCGGTCCAGGCCCAGCCTGGCCGCCACGGATTTTCCTACCGATTCCTTGTCGCCGGTCAGCATCACCAGACTGCGGACGCCCTCCCTGCGCAGGCCGGCAAGGGCCTCCGGCACATCCTCGCGGACCGTATCGGAGATAGTGATCGCCCCTATATAAGTCCGGCCCTTTGCCACATAGAGGATAGTCCCTTCCGCGCCCCGCAGAGGGTTGAAATCAATCCCCTGCCGCTTCATCAGCTTTTCATTGCCGACGTACAGATCAAAGGAATCATCCTGCCCGTCCTGTCCCGGTTCCCCGCTTTCGGACGGCGCGGTTTCCTTGAGAACCGCGTGAATCCCGTGGCCCGCGATCTCCTCCACGGAAACGATCCGGCTCTGGTCGACCGAGGTATCTTCTCCCGCTCCCTTCCGGAAGGCCTCCATCACCGACAGGGCGATCGGATGGGTAGAATGGCTCTCGCCGCAGGCTGCCAGCTCCAGAAGCTCCTGCCTGCCGGTCTTCTCCGGATACACCTCCGTCACCTGGAACCGGCCTGTGGTCAGAGTTCCTGTCTTGTCAAAGACTACCGTATCCAGATTGCCCATGGCCTCCAGGTAGTTGCTGCCTTTCATAAGGATTCCCTGTTTGGAAGCCGCTCCCAGACCGCCGAAGAAACTTAAAGGCACGGAGATCACCAGGGCGCAGGGGCAGGATACCACCAGGAAGCTGCAGGCCCGATACAGCCACACGGACCAGGGCTGTCTCAGAAGAAGCGGCGGGGCAACAGCCAGAAGCACCGCGAGAAACACCACTGCAGGCGTATAGACCCGGGCGAACCGGGTGATGAAATTCTCCGCCTTGGCCTTTCTGGAGCTGGCGTTCTCCACCAGTTCAAGTATCTTGGCGACCGTAGAATCGTCGTACAGCTTCGTCACGCGGACCTCCAGGAGCCCGTTGACATTGATGGAGCCGCTGACAATGCTGTCTCCCTCCCGGATCTCCACAGGCATGGACTCTCCCGTCAGGGCGCTGGTATCCAGATTGGAGCTGCCCTTCACCACAACGCCGTCCAGTGGCACTCTCTCACCGGGCCGGATGACCACGATCTCATCCAGCTCCACCTCATCCGGGTCTACCTGCTCCTCACGGCCGTCCCGCAGCACGTTGGCGAACTCCGGATTGATGTCCATCAGATCGGAAATGGATTTTCTGGACTTGTTGACCGCGTAATCATTGAACAGCTCGCCTACCTGGTAAAACAGCATGACGGCCACCGCTTCCTCGTAGGCGCCTACCGCGACCGCCCCGAAGGTAGCTACGGTCATAAGGAAATTCTCGTCAAACACCTGCCCGCCCCGGATGGTCTTCAGCGCCTTCAGGGGAATATCATATCCGGCCGACAGATAGGATACGGCAAAACAGATCCAGTCTATGGGATGAGTCCCCTCCAGTATCACTCCGGCCAGTAGAAATACCGCGCTGACACACAGCCGGACCGTCATCTTTTTCTGCTTTTTAGTCATAGTTTCTCGCCCCTTTTCCTGAATTACTCATTGATGTGTTCCATCCCCTGAGCCAGAATCGTCTGAATATGTCCGTCCGACAGGGAATAAAACACGGTCTTCCCCTCCCGGCGGAACTTCACCAGCCGCATCTGCTTCAGGATCCGCAGCTGATGGGAAATGGCCGACTGCCCCATCATAAGAAGCGAGGCGATATCACAGACGCACATCTCCGACTGGCTCAGCACATACAGGATCTTGATCCTGGTAGAGTCTCCGAATATCTTGAAGAATTCGGAGAGATCGATCAGCTCCTGCTCGTCGGGCATGACCGACTGTACCTTCTTTACAATATCATCATGAACGTGAACCAGCTCACAGGCGCCCTCGGCTACCTCCTGCTCTATCATCTCACGGTCTGTCATAGGAAAACTCCTTTCTTTAAACATATGAATAACTGTTCATATGTTAATATTACCACGCCGGGCCCATTTGTCAATAGTATTTTTCATTTTTCTCATTGCGCCCGCAAATATTTTCTTATATACTATATGGCAAATCCATGTCCGGAAAGGAAACCAACTATGAAGCTTGTGCATACCACCACACTGAGCCGGGAACAGAAGGAGGCAGTCCTGGAGCTGGTTGACGCCTGTAAAAAGGCGGAGCCTGTCACTCTGTCCGCCGCCCTGGAAGATGAGCTTGACTATTTTCTGTCCTACGGAGGCGATGACGACCGGGTTCTTCTGGGATACAGCTTTCTCTTTTTTACGGAACCGTCGGATATTCTTCCCGAGGACAATGGCTGCGCTGAATTCATGGCCTTTGTCCACCCCGCTCACCGCAGGAAGGGACATTTCACCGGCATGCTGAACGCCGCTCTGTCCTGCACCGAGACCTATGAGAAAACACACAATTGCGAGCTGGATTTCTATCTTCTCACGGACCAGAAATCGGAGGATGCCAAAGCTGTTCTGGATTTGATCGGCGCGGAGTACTGGTATTCCGAGTACAAAATGGTCCGCCCCCTGACAGAAGCCGACAGGGCCTACCGGCCTCATCTGACCATACAGCGCGACGGCCAGGCTCCCGAGGGCGCGGATCTGTACGCTGCGGTTCTGGACGGGCAGGTCATCGGCACCTGCGCCGTGACAGGCGGCAGCCCGGACCTCTATCTCTACTCCTTCCAGATCAGGGAAGACTTCCAGAGCCAGGGACACGGCAATGACTTTCTGCTGGGCATGCTGGCCCTTCTCGCCGGCGCCGGGACTGCCTCCGTCTCCGTCCAGGTGTCCGGTCTCAACTATATCGCCCGGAATCTGTACAAAAAAACAGGGTTCCGTCAGACGGAAGCCCTGTCCTATTACATTTATTGAATTGACTTTATCTCTAAGCGTCCTTCGCCACAGCCCCGGCGGCCTCGTCAAGCCACGGGGCTTTAAGATACTCCGCGGAACCATCGTCAACAGCCCTGGCTGTAGCCGTCTCGATGGGAATCTTGGCCAGCACCGGAATCCCGTACTCCTGGGCGATCTCATCAATATGGCTCTCACCGAACACAGCGATCCTCTTCCCGCAGTCCGGGCATTCCAGATAGCTCATATTCTCCACGATGCCGATAATGGGAATGTCCATCTTCTGGGCCATGTTCACTGCCTTGGACACGATCATGGACACCAGCTCCTGGGGAGATGTGACAATGATAATACCGTCCACAGGCAAAGACTGGAACACGGTCAGGGGAACGTCGCCCGTCCCGGGAGGCATGTCCACAAACATATAATCAATGTCCTTCCAGTATACCTCGCTCCAGAACTGCTTTACCGCCCCGGCGATCACCGGCCCCCGCCAGATGACCGGGTCCGTGTCATTCTCCAGAAGCAGATTGGCGGACATGATCTGGATCCCCGTGCTGGTGACTGCCGGGATCATAAGATCCGTCCCCTCAATATTGGCCATGCCCACACCGCTGTCAATACCGAAGGTTTTGGGAATGGACGGTCCCGTAATATCCGCGTCCAGAATCGCCGTCCGGTATCCCATGGCGTTCATCTTCACCGCCAAAAGGGAAGTGACCAGGGACTTGCCCACGCCTCCCTTGCCGCTGACCACTCCGATGACCTTCTTCACGGAACTTGCGGGATTCAGCGCCTCCAGAAAGCTGTTCTGCTCCTGGGTCCTGCTGCTGCAGCTGGCGCCGCAGGTGCTGCAGTTGTGAGTGCAGTTCTCACTTGTTGTCTCTGCCATATCTGTTACCTCCAATACATAATTGATATCTTTTACCGAAACGCCTTAAACACTCCGCCCTTCTCCAGCGTCCATGCCAGCGTGTAAAAGATGACGGAATTGATGGGCCACATGATCAGATTCTTAAAGGCCCTCATGGGAAGCAGGGCGAAAAACGCCTGTCCGTACATTATGTTCAGCCACAGGGTTCCCAAAAGGATGTTGCAGACCACGGAAACTGTCAGCTCCGCCGCCAGCACCCGCCAGAGGCTTAAGGGCTTCCGGTACAGAAAGCATCCGTACAGCACGCCGGCCACAGCCGCGCTCAGGGTCCAGCCGGGAAAGAAGGCTCCCGTAGGCTTCACAATAAATTTCAGGATATCCAGGGCCCCTCCGAACAGGCCGCCCACCACCGGTCCGAACAGGTAATACACGAACTGGTTGGCGATGGTGGAAAACCCGATCTTAATGTAGTCGCCGATGGCAACGGTCAGGGCCCCCAGTATGATGGAAATGGCTCCGAACATGCCCAGAGTGGTGATGGTCCTTACCTGAACGCCCTTCACCGTCTTGTCGTCTGCTCCGTAGACGTAGAATTCTCTGTAAGATTCCTGGAACAAAGTTGCTAATTTCTTCATAAAAAATTACCTCCTTTGCAGACCTCTTACCACAACAGGAGATAATCATCCTATCTTCCATTGCAGCGGGATGCGGCATGCGCACCGCGGAAATCATTCCTTCGTCCCATGGGCAACTCCCCGTCCCGTGGGCACTTGACGCGCGCAAACCTACTCTGCTCTCTCTATTCAGTTATCATGTGACCGTTTCAGTATATCACAGTCGGGAAGAAATGCAACTGGTTTTTTCAAAAAATCAGGGGCGGCCTTCACCGGCCGCCCCCGCCTGTCACATCAGATTGGAATATCCCATAAGGGCCGCGTCCACTTCCTTGGCTACCTCACGGCCTTCCCGGATGGCCCATACCACCAGGGACTGGCCCCGGTGCATGTCTCCGGCGGCAAAGACCTTCTCCACATTGGTCCTGTAGCTGCCCGCCTCCGTGGCCACATTGGTCCGCGGGTTCAGCTTGACGCCGAAAGCGTCGGACACATACTTCTGGCTGCCCAGAAATCCCGCCGCGATCAGCACCAGATCCGCCGGTATCTCCCGCTCGCTTCCCTCCACGGGAACCATGATCACGCGGCCGCTCTTCTCGTCCTTCTTCGGTTCCAGGCTGACCAGGACCGCGCCGCAGACCTTGCCGTCCTTGGTCTTCTTAAATTCCTTCACCGTCGTCTGGTAGATCCTGGGGTCGCTTCCGAACACGGCGATGGCTTCCTCCTGGCCGTAGTCGGTCTTCAGAACCTTCGGCCACTCCGGCCAGGTGTTGTCCGCCGCCCTCTGCTCCGGCGGCTTGGGCATCATCTCGAGCTGAGTCACCGACCTGCAGCCGTGGCGGATGGAAGTCCCTACGCAGTCGTTGCCGGTGTCTCCGCCGCCGATCACGATGACATGCTTTCCCTTGGCGGAAATATAGGTTCCGTCCTTGAGGAAGGATACCGGCATCGCCGTATCAGCCGTCCCGGCGCTGCCTGCCAGCAGGCTTTTGGTGGTGGATTTCAGGAAATCCACCGCGAAATAGATTCCTTCCGCCTCTCTTCCCGGCACCTGGATATCCCTGGGATTGGAGGCGCCGCAGGCCAGGATCACGCTGTCATATTCTTTCAGCAGTTTATCCGCCTTGCAGTCCTTCCCCACGTTGACTCCCGTGACGAAGGATACGCCCTCCTCCTCCATTATCTTTACCTTCCTGTCGATAATGTGCTTCTCCAGCTTCATGTTGGGAATCCCGTACATCAGAAGCCCTCCGATTCGGTCCTCTCTCTCATAAACCGTCACCAGATGCCCTCTCTTGTTCAGCTGGTCCGCCGCCGCCAGGCCCGCGGGGCCGGAACCGACCACCGCCACCTTCTTGCCGGTGCGGATCTTCGGCGGATTGGCGCCGGCCCACCCGGTCTCGTAGGCCTTCTCCACCACCGCGTGCTCATTTTCCTTAATGCTCACCGGATCCCCGTTCAGACCGCAGGTGCAGGCCGCCTCGCAGGGCGCCGGGCACACCCGCGACGTAAATTCGGGAAAGCTGTTAGTCCTCTTCAGCCGGTTGTAGGCCTGCCTCCAGTTGCCTGTGTAGATCAGATCGTTCCACTCCGGAGTCAGATTGTGCAGAGGACAGCCGGAGACCATCCCTTTTATCATCATTCCGGACTGGCAGAAGGGCACGCCGCACTCCATGCATCTGGCGCCCTGCCGCCTCTGTTCCGCCTCGCTCAGAGGAGTGTGGAACTCATTGAAATTTTTGATCCTCGCTTTGGGATTTACGGCCTTGCCCGTCTCCCTCTCATATTCTAAAAATCCTGTCGTCTTTCCCATGATCTCCTCCTCCTACTGATGGATATTGGCGTAGAACGCCTCAATCTGCGCCTGCTCACTGGACAGGCCCTTTTCTTCCATCTGCACGATGGTGTTCATCATGCGGCGGTAGTCATGAGGCAGAATCTTCTTAAACTTGGGCAGGTACTCCCCGAAATGCTCCAGGATCTCCTTGCCCTTGGCCGAATTGGTGTAGGCCACGTGCTCATTGATCATGTCCTTCAGCTCCAGCACGTCGTACTTGTTGGTCACCTCTTCCATGGAGACCAGATCCTTGTTCAGCCGCTTATACAGATCGTTCTTTTCATCCAGCACATAGGCGATGCCGCCGCTCATGCCCGCGGCGAAATTCTTGCCCGTGGGGCCCAGGATCACAACCCGGCCGCCGGTCATATACTCGCAGCCGTGGTCGCCCACGCCCTCTACCACCGCCGTGGCTCCGGAGTTTCTCACGCAGAAACGCTCACCGGCCAGGCCGTTGATGAAGGCCTTTCCGCTGGTGGCGCCGTAGAGGGCCACGTTGCCGATGATAATATTCTCCTCCGCCTTAAACTGA
>CANQSK010000094.1 GCA_947626475.1 uncultured Lachnospiraceae bacterium | reverse complement strand
GCGAGGCCGTACAGGCATTTGTGGAATCCACTCAGCAGTATGTGACCGGCGAAGTGAAGTTCAAACTGTACAAGGGCAACATCATCAAGGCAGGAACCACCTCTCCCTACTCCCTGTACAGCGAGTCCCTGGCTTCCTTCACCACCGGCGAGCTTTACGACCATCACGACGCCGACGGCTTCATCACCCTGTTTGGCCTGCCGCTGAAGGTGAGAGCCATGAAGATGGCGGAGATCGCGAAGAATCAGAAATAAGAGTGTGTTCAGGAGAATTATCCAGTCGAACCTCTTGTGCTTTTTGCGGTTTTTCAAACCTGTATTAATTGCACAAGAGGTTCTGCTTTGATTATCTTTTCTATTTTACGTAGTTGTTTTAATGCTTCTTTTCAGTTTATTTCGTCTCATTAGATATTTTTGTCTTATCTTCTTGCTCTTCCTGATTTCCTCCTATTTTTCACCTCCCTATTTAAAAAACGCCTCTCTTTGTCCTTCCGGCAGATATTTTGCCAGCTCTTCTACCAATTCACATACTTTCGTACCTGGCGCTATATCTGTCGGTGTCTTGCCTTGCCCCTCCTTAATAATTCTTTTAGCATATCTAATCGCCAGTTTGGGATTCCCTTTTTCCATCAGAATGTCGAAGATATTGCTCATGTTCTTTTGATACTTTCCAATCCCCAACTCTCTGAACTTTTCATTCAGGAACTCTATGTATTCTGACCGATGATTATTAGAAATGTAATACGCAAAATGAAGTATGAACCAGAATTCAATACACTCATTTGACCAGGCACAGCGGTACTGCAATTCCGGATTGTCCTGATTGAGATGCTCCGCCCTTTCTTGGACTCCGTTAAAATTTCTGGCCGGAAAGCTGTCTTTATCATAAACGCACCATATCTGTCCCCTCGTAATATGATTCCCGGCAACGTACTTCTCCGCGGCACTGATCACCCGCATTGTCTCAGCGCCGCAAGGCTCTATCTCAATCAATACCATATTTTTGTAGATTGGACTTTTCTCAATCAGATTCTTAAACCCCTGGAAATACTGCGGTTCTGTCTGTTCACCCTCGCAGAAAATATAATAACGATACTTTTTCATCTCCAGGTGTTCCTGGCGGCGCCTTTTCTTCCATTTCTCCATTCCGGCTTTTTTAGGCATTGACATCACTCCAGTCTATGATCTTCCTCAGATATGGATCCGCCCCGTACTTGCCTTCCAGATACTGCTTGTCGTATTTCGCATCCTTGCGGACAGAGCCTCCCTGCTCATTCTTGAATTCAACAAGGGAATACAATTCAGAGTTCTGTTCCGCTCCCTTCGCAACAAACCAGATCTCGTCCCGGCGAAACACCTCGTTATTCATCGTTGACAAGTCATGGGACGTAAAAATCAGCTGTCCATGATTCCTGTTAATATCCATGTCTGTGTAGAGTTCAATGATATAGCGCAGCAGAACCGGATGAATCTTTGCGTCCAGTTCATCTATCACCAGAGTGGTTCCTTCCTTCAGACTTCTGGCAATAAACGGCAGTAACCCAAACAGCTTCTTGGTGCCGCTGGATTCCTCAAACAAAGATATCTCCGCGCTGTATCCTCCGACAACGTGCTTCGTGAAAACTTCGATCTGTTTCTCATCTTTTTCCTCAACCCGGAAATCCTCAATATCCAAATCCATCTCGCGAATCATACTGAGCATCAACTGTTTTGTATCCTCTGATCTCGCAATGGCTGTACGAAGCTCCTGATAGGGACTTCCATAGTTGAGAAAATCAATCGACTCCTCAAACCACCGCAGGACATCATAAACCGTTTCATTTCTCTTATATGTGATACCAAGATAAGAGAGCAGCGGAAGCGTATCGGAAAGATCCTCGCTTATCTTAAACTTTCCGAAAACACCGTTTAACTGCACGCCATCCACACTTCTTCTGAACAGGGCCGCTCGGGTATGACGTTTTGCATCAAGCCTGATTCTGTCAAGACTTTCATAAACGATCACATCCCTTTTTACATGAAGGATATAACGGTATTCTGACTGAGAGGTTCGAAAAAACACTTCAAATTCTGTCGGATTATTCTCTCCGGACTCCGAAAACACAAACGGCACCACTGGAACCTTTTTTGATCTGTAAGCGCAGTCTTCTTTATCACAGGCGGCGCAGAGAGGACGCACAACCTTGCAGTCCAGCGTGTACAATGCATCCAGCACATTCGATTTACCGCCTCCATTCGGCCCATAAACGGCAGAAACCGGCAGGTAGCACTCGCCATCCTTATCGCGGATTATCCGATCCTCATGCTCCGAAATAGCTGCTGCCTGCATATCAAACGTAATTTCATCTCTTATGCTCTTGAAGTTCCTGACCGTAAACTGACACAGCATTGCCATTATCTCCTTTCCTGTTCCTATTTTCTATTATATCCGCCTTTTCAAATTTGTAAATGTAAATTTGAGTTTTTTTCTCATTTTTTTAATTTATATCGTGTCATATCATAATCTTCCGCATCAATCCGCGTCAATTTCATGTCAATGAACGGCTCAAGATCTATGACCGCAAACCATCTGGATTCATAAAACGATTCCATTTTTCTGAAAATATGATATACTCTTCACGTAAGGGTTACGTCAGATTATCGCCTTATCAAAATGTATCATTGCAGAAAGGGAGCATCCATGCACATCATCAACCGAAACAGCCCCTGCTGGTGCGGCAGCGGCCTGAAGTATAAAAAATGTCACTATGATTTCGACCAGAAAATCGCCTTTTACAGAAACCAGGGCCATCTGGTCCCGGACCATGAGATGATCAAAACCCCGGCTCAGATCGAGGCCATCCGGGAGAGCGCCAAGGTCAATATCGCCGTTCTGGACTATGTGGCCCAGCACATTCAGGCGGGAATCTCCACCGAAGAGATCGACCAGTGGGTCTACCGGGAGACCACCCGGTACGGCGCCATCCCTGCGCCCCTCAACTACGAGGGCTTTCCAAAAAGCGTCTGCACCTCCGTTGACGAGGTGGTGTGCCACGGGATTCCTTCCGCAAGTCAGATTCTGAAGGACGGGGATATTATCAACATCGACTGCTCTACCATCCTGAACGGATATTTCTCCGACTCCTCCCGCATGTTCCTGATCGGAAATGTGTCCGAGGAAAAAAGGCGGCTGGTTGAGGTAACCAAACGCTGCATGGAGCTGGGCCTGGAGCAGGTGCAGCCCTGGAATTTTCTTGGGGATATGGGCCAGGCCGTCAATGATTACGCCCGGCAGAACGGCTACCAGGTGGTAGAGGACATCGGCGGCCACGGCGTGGGCCTGGAGTTCCACGAGGAGCCCTGGGTCAGCTATGTCTCGACGAAGGGTACGGAAATGCTGATGGTTCCCGGCATGATGTTCACCATTGAGCCAATGGTCAACATGGGAACCTGCGAAGTGACCATAGACGAAACCGACGGCTGGACCGTCCGCACCGCGGACGGCAAACCGTCGGCTCAATGGGAAATTCAGGTTCTTGTTACAGAAAACGGGCACGAGGTTATCGCGTACTGACGCGTCCCTCTTACCGGCCCCTCTTATCTTCCGGCCAGGGCTTTCTTTTTCCACCTGCCCAGCTTATAGAAGAAAGCGGTCACCACGGCGCCCAGCACCCAGGATATCAGAAGGGAAATCCACAGGCATTTGTAATCGCCCTGAGGGTTTTCCGCTGTCCTGGTAGCATAGGCGATTCCGTAGGCAAGGGGCACGCGGATGGCTACGGTCGTCAGCATGGAGATCCACATAGGGGTCACTGTGTCGCCCGCTCCGCGCATAACGCCGGACAGACTCTGTGTCACCGCCATGGCTATGTAACCTACCGCCAGTATCTTCATCATGTCGGCGCTCAGGTTAACAAGCTCCCGCGTATTGGTAAAGATCGCCATCAGATTGTGGCCGAACAGCACGATGATCCCGGTGATCAGCGCGGAAGTGGCCGCCGCGATCAGCGTTCCCTGGAACGCTCCTTTTTTTACCCGGTCGAAATCGCCGGCTCCCACGTTCTGACCGGCATAGGTCGTCATGGCCGTACCGAAGGAGAAATTGGGCATCATGGCAAAGCCGTCCACCCTCATGATAATAACATTGGCGGCGATCACCAGCTCTCCGAAGCTGTTGGTCAGAGACTGGACCACAACCATGGCCAGGGAGAAGATGGCCTGGGTCGCGCCGGAGGGCAACCCCAGGGCAAGTACCATCAGCATATTGCGGCTGGGCTTCAGATACTCCGCCCTCAGATCAAAATGCTCCGTCATCTTTGCCAGCTTGAACATGCACATGACGGCGGAAACCAGCTGGGCGATCACCGTGGCCAGAGCCACGCCGGGAACTCCCAGGCCCAGACCGGCCACAAACCAGAGATCAAGAACAATATTCAGCACCGTAGCTACCAGCAGATAGACCAGGGCCGAGACGGAATCTCCCAGGCCCCTCAGGATACCGGTCAGAATATTGTAATACGCCAGTCCCGCTCCGCCCCAGAGAAGGATCAGCAGATACCAGGTGCACCAGTCAATGATGCTGGCCGGCGTATCCAGAAGCTCCAGAACAGGCCGGATAGCCGCCGTCCCGGCTACTATCAGAAGCAGGCAGGACAGCCCAGTCAAAGTGATGGAGCTGCCTATGGTCCTGGACAGGTTTTCCCGGTCCCGGGAACCAAAATACTGGGACACCATAATGCTGGCTCCCATGGAAATACCTACAAACAGCACCAGCAGCAGATTAAAAATAGGGCTTGCGCTTCCAACCGCCGCCAGAGCGTTGTCCCCTACATACCGCCCTACCACAATGCTGTCCACCGTGTTGTACAGCTGCTGGGCAATGTTGCCGATCAGCATGGGTATGGTGAAAGCCACTATCTTTTCCCATGGCCTTCCCACCGTCATATCGACCTGACCGAATAAATTTTTTAAACTCTTTAACATCAAAATCACCTTTTCTGACTATGTACGCAGACTGCGCGGATACTATCTTACTCCCAAATATTTTATAATTCAAGCATATTTTCCCATGAGGATAAAAACATCAGAAAAACGTCCACATCACGGCCACCACAATGGCGGGCAGGAGATTTGCCACCTTTATCATCTTGCCCCACACTAGATTCACGCCTACGCAGAAGATCAGGACGGAGCCCACCAGGGACAAATTGTCCAGGGCCTCCGCCGTCATAAGGGGCTGCAGCAGGCCGGACAGAAGGGTGATGCTTCCCTGAAACAGTCCCACCGGGATGGCTGAAAAGATACAGCCCTTCCCCATGGAGGCCGTCATGACCAGAATGATGATCAGATCCAGCACTGCCTTGGCTGTCAGGACAGACGGGTCTCCCAGTATGCCGTCCTGGATGGAACCCACCACGGCCATGGCGCCGATACATACCGTCAGGGACGCCGTGACAAAGCCGTCCACAAAACCGTTGTCACTGTCATTGCCCGTCCTGTGCTTCAGCCAGGTTCCAAACTGCTCCATGCGGTCGTCAATGTCCAGCCATTCACCCACGAAGGCGCCGATGGCCAGGCTGCCGATCAGCATCATGGTGCCGCCGCTCTCCAGCTTCCCGCCGCTGACCGAAAGCATTTTCTCCAGCGCCCCGGCAATCCCGATAAACAGCACGCAGACGCCGTTGGCCATCATCAGAGTGTCCTGAAACCGCCTGGGCAGACGATTGCCGAACAAAAGGCCGCCCAGACCGCCCGCCAGGATTGCCGCCACATTGATTACTGTTCCCATTTCTCCAGCCTCTCCCTGCACATCTGAATCGCCTGTTTCATGGCCTCCGGTCCGGGAGCGCCCACGGTAGTCCGCCGCTCCACACAGGTTTTCATGCTGATCGCCTGGTAAATATCTTCCTCAAACACAGGGCTGACCGCCTGAAATTCCGAAAGGCTCATATCATCCAGGGCAATCCCCCGGTCAATACAGTACAGCACCAGCTGCCCCACGATTCCGTGGGCGTCCCGGAAGGGCACTCCGTGGTTCACCAGATAATCCGCTGCGTCGGTGGCATTGGTAAAACCGCGTTTGGCGCTCTGCTCCATCACGTCCTTTCGGAAGGTCATGGTGGAGATCATCCCGGTGAACAGGGTGAGACAGTTCTTTACGGTATCAATGGCGTCGAAGGTCAGCTCCTTATCCTCCTGCATATCCTTGTTGTAGGCCAGGGGAATCCCCTTCATGGTCGTGAGGATCGCCACCAGGGCCCCGTAGACGCGGCCGGTCTTGCCCCGCACCAGCTCCGCGATATCCGGGTTCTTCTTCTGGGGCATAATACTGCTTCCGGTACTGTAGGCGTCGTCGATCTCCACAAACCGGTACTCGTTGCTGTTCCAGATGATGATCTCCTCGCTGAACCGGCTCAGATGCATAGCGATCGTAGAAAGAGCGCTTAAAAGCTCGATCACATAATCCCGGTCCGACACGGAATCCATACTGTTAAGGGTTGGACCGGCAAAACCTAAAAGCTCCGCTGTGTAATTCCGGTCAAGGGGATAGGTTGTCCCGGCCAGGGCTCCCGCCCCGAGGGGACAGTAGTTCATCCTCTCAGCGATATCGTGAAGACGGCTCCGGTCCCGCTCAAACATTTCAAAATAAGCTCCCACATGGTGGGCCAGGGTCACAGGCTGGGCCTTCTGCATGTGGGTAAAGCCCGGCATATAGGTTTCCAGATTCTCTTCCATCACCGTAAGCAGAACCTGCTCCAGCTCCCTGACCAGGCGGGACAGCTCCCGTGTCTGCTCCCGGCAGTACAGCTTCATATCCAGAGCCACCTGGTCGTTGCGGCTGCGGCCCGTATGCAGGCGCTTGCCCGGCTCCCCGATACGCTCCGTCAGCTTGGCCTCCACGAAAGAATGGATATCCTCATATTCCTTCGTAAACTCCAGCTTTCCCTGCTCTATCTCTTCCAGGATCTCCCTCAGTCCGCCGGTGATCGCGTCCCGGTCCTCTTCCGTCACGATCCCCTGCCTGGCCAGCATGGTCACATGGGCGATGCTGCCCTCTATATCCTGGCGGTACAGCCGCCGGTCAAAGGACAGGGATTCATTAAATTCATGTACCAGCTGATCTTCTTCCTTTGTAAATCTTCCGCCCCACAGCTTCATGGCAATCATTCCTCCGTTTCAATAAACTGGCGCATTTCCTTTTTCCGGCGCATCATCCAGCCTATAAAGGCTGTCGCCAGAAGACACGCGGCGCTGCCCAGAGTGATACTGACGCCCGCCTTCAGGCCTTTGGGCATATACGTCATGGTTATGGTGTGAAGTCCCTCCGTCACGGGGATTCCTGTAAAAGCGTCAAACAGCTTCACCGGGCTGACCGGCTGACCGTCCACCGCCACCGTCCATCCCTCGTCATAGGGAACGCTGGCGAACATCATCCCGGACTGGTCCGCGTTCACTACGCCCTCCAGCTGCGTGTCGGTCCAGGCAGTTACCTGGAAGGGATTCCGGTTCAGAATCCCGTAGACCGACTTCAGACCGCTGTCATTAAACCGGTAAGCCATGGCGTTCAACTGTTCGCCCTCTTCCTTCCCGTAAATGTCCACAGGCGTTCCGGCATCGCACCAGCCCAGCTCCAGAAGGAAGCCCCGGTTCACATTGTCAAACTCTTTCGACTCCTCGCCTTTCTTTACCTCCACTTCCTCCACCTGGCGGCTGCCGATAAATACATAGTAGTCTCCCGACTCCCGGGGCGTGAAGGTGAAGAAGTCACCGTTGTTCTCGCCGCCCACATCGATCAGCACCTGTTCCGCCCCGATGATATCGCAGAAATTGTTCTGCACCAGAGCCGGATTTCCCAGGTCCCTCATCCAGATATCGTCAAGGTCATCAGGTATCATAAATCCAAGGGGCAGCGTATAGTACCGCTGATACAGCCAGGTATCTCCCGACTGCTGCAGAAGGGACAATCTGTCGCTCTCCCACTGCTCCTCCGAGTACAGGGCGTACTTGACCGCGAACAGCGAATCGATCAGCGGGGTGCTGCCGGTGATGCTGTAGGCGTTGACGCTCCCCTCGCAGCCCACCTCCTTGAAAAAGGCGGTCAGATCCGCGTTGGCCGTGGAGGAAAACAGGGACACCGACGGAAAATTCATCCAAGCGCCGTCATTTTTGGTCTTTCTGGTTATCTTCTCGATCCTGTAGAACTCACCGCCGCGGGGGAGACTGTCCGTCAGGATCCTTACGTCCTCATTGTCCCGGATATAGCTGGTCCGGCTGGTAGTGGTGACGCTGGTGACCGTGGTGTTGACCGCCGCCTCCACAGCGACTACTGCCAGCGCCAGGATCACAATAGTGCCTCTGTATTTCTCCTTCTTCTGATACAGATAGATCAGCCCTCCATAGACGGCCAGAAGGATGATGGCAATGTAATAAACATAGAAGGAAAAATGTTTCTGCTCCACCAGCTTCTCCGCCAGGATCACGAAGCCGACGGCGCAGGCCAGAGACAGCGCCACCTGCTTCCACTCCGTCTCCGTCAGGTAAGTGTAAGCCTCGTAGCACATGGCCAGCACCAGGCAGATATAGATAAAAGACTGACGGCAGGGCAGGCTGTTGGGATAGTGGAATCCATGCCAGATAAAGTTCAGTACGTTGACGGAAAAGCTGGCATAGAACAAAAGCAGAAGCCCGCAGTAAACCGCCTTGCGGCGGGCAGAAATCCTGCGGCACATCAGGTACAGCGGCAGGAACAGAAGCACGGCCACGCCGCAGTAAATGTTGGGCCAGTGGTCCAGTCCGATCTCAATCTCCACGTTGCCCATGTGGCGGGCAATCATATCGAAGATGGAAAAATAGGAGCTGACGGACCGGGGAAAGCTGAAATCCCCGGAGGCCGTAGCCTGGAGCGCGAAAATCTCCGGCAGAAGCACTGCCGCCGCCAGACCACCCGCGGCCAGGGAGTAGAAGGCGAACTTACCGATGGAGATCAGATACCATCCCGGCTTTCTCCCTCTCTTCCACTCCAGTATCTGAAGCGCCGCGAAGTAGATGATCATGAACAGGCAGATCATGATGGAAATATAGTAATTGGACAGAATACAGATTCCCAGCGTCACGCTGTAGAGAAGTCCTTTGCCCTCCCGGACCAGCTTCTCCAGCCCCAGCATGACCAGCGGGAACAAAAGGATGCAGTCCAGCCACATGATGTTCCAGCTGTAAGCCGCCATATACCCGGACAGGGCATAAAAGATTCCGAAAAATGCCACGCCGAAATCATTCCGGCCGAAATGCTTTTTCAGATACCACGCGAAGCTCAGACCGGAAAGTCCGATCTTCAGCACGATGGAATAGGTCATGAATTCAATGACATAGGCTTTCGGGCAGACCGCCAGAATCCAGTTGAGCGGGCTGGCAAGATAGTAGGCGTACAGGGCGGAAAAATTAACCCCCATGCCGATATCCCAGCTGTACAGAAGACTTCCGCCCTGGGTCAGCTTATGCTGAAACTCGGAAAAGAAGGGAGCGTACTGATGGTACATGTCCGTCCGGAGAAAGGTCTCACTTCCAAAAGGAAAGATTCCGCGCTGGACAAATATGACGATCATGATCACCACAGGCACGCAGAACGCCGCCCAGAGGCCTTCCCCCTGACGGAAAAGGCCCGGCCTGCTCTTCGTCTGAGTAAGAGACGGCGCTCCCGCCGCCTCCCTGGCTGCCTTCTGTGCCTTTCTCGCTTTCCTGGCCTTCCTTCCGTCTTTGGTTCTGGCTACATGCTTGGAACGGGATTTGCTGCTGTCGCCGTGCCGCCTGGCAGCCGGCCGATCCTCCACATCCTCTTCATCCTCCGGGTAATCCTCGTCGTCCAGGTAATCTTCATCCTCCGGATAATCCTCGTCGTCCAGGTAATCCTCGTCCTCAGGATAATCGCCATCTTCCTGGTAATCCTCGTCCTCAGGATAACCGCTGTCATTCTCCGGATAATCCTCATCCCCGGAATAAGCCTCCTTCTCCGGGGCGCCAACCATCTCTTCCAGCTCCTCCGACACCTTCCTTATCTCATCAAACTCCATCGTTCTTCACTCCGTCATTTGTTTTCCTAAATATAAACCACTTGCTGAAAATATAATTCAGCACCAGATTGACCGCCGACACGATCAGCTTGGCCAAAAATTCGTTCCAGCGGAGGCCGCTTACCATAACGACCATCAACACCATGGTGAGGATTCCCGTCGCCGCCCTGGCCGTCACAAAGGACGCAAACTCCCTCCAGAGCCGGACCGGATTCAGGCTGAAGCTGCGGAACACAAACAGTTTGTTGGTGATAAACGCGAACAGCACCGCCGCCGCCCAGCTGAGAGCCGTGGAGATCCGGTAATCCGCTCCCGCCTTCCACAGCAGCGTGTATACAAGCCAGTCGACAGCTGTCGTCAGGCATCCGAATATAATGTATGCGACTGATTCCCTATTGACAAATTTACGAAAAATTTTCTCTGCCATTTCGCGGTATTCTCCCTCTGAATTCCTGCCGAAGCAGGATAAATCGCTCTAAAGCAACCCAGTGTTTTACATTATAGCCTTACCTATTTATAAAGTCAATACGGAGCCACAAACAAACACCGCGGGCTATAACCTCTTGTCAGGCAAAAGGTTATAATCCGCGGTTATCAGTCAGGTTATGACGTTGTTCCTACTCTCTTCCGCCTGTCACGGGTTCATGTCGGCCAGAAGCTTATCCACGCTTACCAGCTTCACGCACAGGGCGAACAGCTCCATGGCCTCCCGCAGGTCCTCCAGCGGCGGATAGGAGGGCGCGATCCGGATATTGCTGTCGTGGGGATCGTTTCCGTAGGGATAGGTGGCTCCCGCGCCGGTCGTCACCAGACCGGCCTTCTTGCACCTTGCCACAATATCCTTGGCGCAGCCGTCCATGGAATCAAAGGAAATAAAATATCCGCCCTTTGGGTTGGTCCAGGTCCCGATCCCCAGGCCGTCCAGCTCCCGGGTAAGGATCTCGTTGACCGCCTCAAACTTGGGCCGCATAATATCCGCGTGTTTTCTCATATGCTCCACCATACCGTGAATGTCCCCGAAGAAACGGACATGGCGCAGCTGATTCACCTTATCATGGCCGATGGTCTGAATCCGCAGCTGCTTCTTGATGTCCACCAGATTGTTCTGGGACGCGGCGATCGCGGCGATTCCGGAACCGGGGAAGCTGATCTTGGAGGTGGAGGCAAACTTGTAAGCCAGATCCGGATTGCCGGCCCGCTTGCACTCCGCCAGGATCTCGATCAGGTGATCCTGCTCCCTGTCGTACAGATGATGAATGGTGTAGGCATTGTCCCAGTAAATACGGAAATCGGCCGCAGCCGGCTCCAGCCTGGCAAAACGGCGCACCGTCTCATCGGAATAGGAAATGCCCTGGGGGTTGGAATACTTGGGCACGCACCAGATTCCTTTGATGGCATCGTCATGGGCCACCAGCTCCTCCACCATATCCATATCCGGCCCTGTGGGAGTCATGGGCACATTGATCATCTCTATGCCGAAATACTCCATGATGGAGAAATGCCGGTCGTATCCCGGCACCGGGCAGAGGAATTTCACCTTATCCAGCTTGCACCAGGGAGTGCTCCCCATGACGCCGTGGGTCATGGAGCGGGATACGGTATCGTACATTACATTCAGGCTGGAGTTTCCGTAAATGATGATCTGGTCCGGATGAACCTCCATCATATCCGCCAGAAGCTCCTTGGCCTCGCTGATGCCGTCCAGTACGCCGTAGTTGCGGCAGTCGGTGCCGTCCTCGCAGGTCAGGTCCGAGTCGCTTCCCAGCACATCCATCATGCCCATGGACAGATCCAGCTGGTCCACGCTGGGCTTTCCCCTGGACATGTCCAGGCGCAGATCCCTGCCCTGATATTCCCTGTATTTTGCCTTCAGTTCCTTCCGGAGAGCCTGCAGCTCTTCTTTTGTCATCTCCGCATATGGTTTCATACAAACTCCTCCATTAATATGTTTAGCAGTCTTTTGACATTTTTTATGATTATAATAGAAATGGGACAGAAAATCCATCCCATTTTACAATCTGTTTCATATTTTTTATTTTCCCCTCACTGATCCTGCTGCTCCTCCTGTCCCCTAACAGTAAATTCCCCGCCCGCGGATAAGCTTGAATGCCCGTTGAAATCTCCATCATTTGATGTTAGTATAAAAGAGATAAATCCTGAATAAAGGAGATATTTATGAGAACATTTGACTATGTAAAAGCGCCGGAACGCCTTTTGACACCGGAAATCGTTCAGATGACAGGAAGCATCCATGAGCATAAAGGCAGGCAGGAGTTGTTTCTGGAAGCCAATGCAGATGAGTTAAAAACCCTCCTTGAAGTTGCGCTGATCCAAAGCACCGGCGCTTCTAACCGGATTGAGGGGATTTTCACCAGTGATAAACGGCTGGAGGAGCTGGTTCATCAAAAAGCGGAGCCACGCAACCGTTCCGAACAAGAAATCGCCGGATACCGGGAGGTTCTTGCGACAATCCATGAAAGCTACGAATATATTGCGGTGCGCCCAAATGTAATTCTGCAGCTTCACAGGGATTTATATTCCTACTCACAAAGTTCGGTTGGAGGAAGCTATAAAAATTCTGACAATGTCATAGCAGAAACAGATGCGGAAGGAAATCAAAAAACAAGATTCATCCCTGTTCCTGCGTTTCAGACCTCCGAAGCGATGGAAGAACTGTGTGCAAAATTTATGGACGCATGGAACGCTGAAAAGATTGATAAACTCATTCTTATTCCCATGTTCATCCTCGATTTTTTATGTATCCATCCGTTTAACGACGGGAACGGACGCATGAGCCG
>CANQSK010000093.1 GCA_947626475.1 uncultured Lachnospiraceae bacterium | reverse complement strand
CCTGTCTCCGCCGCATATTTGCCGTATACCGCGGACGCCACCGCCGTATGGGTATCGATCACATAACCGCGGTTCTTATACAGCTCCCGGATTGCTTTGGCGTCCTCCTCCTCGGTGGCAAAACCGCCGACGAAATCCTTCATCCGCTTCTGCATTTCCTTTGTCACCGTATAGCTGCCCTTCTCCGCCAGATCCTTCATAAGCTTCGCCGTCTTTTTGGCGTCGCATCCGGCGCTTAAATAGATCAGCCGTTCCAGGTTGCTGGAAACCAGAATATCCATGGACGGGGACATGGTCAGGACAAACTCCCGGTTCTTATCATAAGTACCAGTCGTAAAGAAATCATACAGCACCCTGTTATCATTGGAGGCGCACAGCAGCTTATTGATGGGCACTCCCATCTGCTTCGCCAGGTATCCGGCCAGGATATTGCCGAAATTGCCCGTAGGCACCGCCACGTTGATCTTCTCGCCGTCCTCAATCTCTCCTCTGGCCAGCAGGTTAGCATAGGAATATACATAATAGACTACCTGGGGAATCAGCCGGCCCACGTTGATGGAGTTGGCGCTGGACAGCTGGAAACCGCCCTCATCCAGCTTCTTTCCGAACTCCTCGTCTCCGAAAATCTTCTTCACTCCCGTCTGGGCGTCGTCAAAATTGCCGTGAATAGCAACAACCGCCGTATTGTCCCCCTTCTGAGTCACCATCTGCAGCTCCTGCATGTGGCTGACGCCGTTCTTGGGATAGAATACGATGATCCGGGTGCCCGGCACGTCCGCGAACCCGGCCAGCGCAGCTTTGCCCGTATCGCCGGACGTGGCAGTGAGGATTACGATCTCCTTATCCACCTTGTTCTTTCTGGCCGCTGCCGTCATCAGCCTGGGCAGAATGGACAGGGCCATATCCTTGAACGCGATGGTATTGCCATGAAACAATTCCAGAAAATAGGCCGTCGCCACCTTCACGATCGGCGCGATCTGCTCTGTGTCAAACTTGCTGTCATAGGCCTTCTCAATACAGTCCTGCAGCTCCTTCTTCGTAAAATCCGTCAGGTAGAGCTTCATCACCTCATAGGCGATCTCTTTGTAGGACAGCCTGGACAGCTCCTCCATGGTCTTATCCAGCTGAGGAATCTCTTCCGGCATAAACAGGCCGCCGTCAGACGCGATCCCCTTTAAGATCGCCTGGGACGCCGTGACGCCGCTTTCTCCTCCTCTGGTGCTCTGATATGTTAATTTCTTCATACGGTCTCCTCCGTGAATCGCAGATAGGTTAGGGTTATCTTAAACAAGGATTTTAACATATTTGCAAACACGCCGCAATCGTTACAATGTAAAAAATTTGTGAACGTCTGTAAAATGTTTTCGTCCATCTACTCCAAAACAACCGGCACCGGCTCATCGATCTCAAACCCGTCCTCCCGCACCAGGCAGTCATAGGCCAGAATCCTCACTCCCTCCTCCGATACCTTCCGCAGAACATCGGCAAATTCGGCGTGGGTCTCCCGGTTGGGGGCAAAATGCGTTACGCCCTTCATCTGGATTACAAAAAGAAGATACGCCAGATACCCCTGCCCTGCTGCCTCCGACAGCTCCCGCAGATGCTTCACTCCCCGCTGGGTCGGCGCGTCCGGAAACAGGACCACGCCGTCTTGTTCCAGAGTTACGCCCTTCACTTCCATGAAGGCAGGGCGCTCTCCCATGGTGAAGGCCAGGTCGAACCGGGAGCTGCCGTAGGTCACTTCCCGGCGGATGTTCCCGGCTTTTCCCAGCCCTCCCTTTCGCAGCCACTCCTCAGCCGCCTGGTTTGGCGCCTGGGAGTCCATGTTGATTAGAAGTTTCCCCTTGTAGACCGCAACCAGGGAATACTCCGTTTTTCTTCCCGCTTGAACATAGTCCCTGCAGCGCTCCAAAAGGACCGCCGCACCGGGAACCAGCAGCTCCCGGCACCGGCCTGTGTTCTTTACATGCACCGTGCGCTCCGTGCCTTCAATCTCTACCCGGGCGATAAAACGATTGGGGCGGCTCACAAAGGTACCCCTGACGATCTCTGAATATTTCATTGCTTACCCTGCCTTTTCTTTCGGAACCTTCACAGGCTGTTCCATTTTGCATAAATTATTCATAAGTACTTCTTTTTCTCTGAGGAATCACATGGTACTGCCATTGAACCAGATCGATGTGGGGGAGACGGTGCGCGTAGTCTGGACAGCCTGCTCCGGCAGCATGGGGGAGCGGCTGGCAGATCTTGGCTTCGTCCCACAGGAAGAAATCTCCTGCGTTCTGGGAGGACGGCCCGGAGGCATGCGGGCCTACCTGGTCCGAAACGCCGTCATCGGCCTGCGGGACCAGAACAGCAGGGAAATCTTCGTTCAGAGAAATTCCTGAACCATTACAAAAAGGCTGCCTGCAAGCAGCCCTTTTCCTGTAACCGTATGCTTCTGTCCCCTACTCTCCGTCCACATCCATATTGGCGGCCACCGCTATGGAAGAAGACACCGTCGCCACAGCGGAAATCACCGCTACAAGGATCACCAGAAGGGCGCCGCCCATCATGATAAAGAAAAACGTCTCCTGGTCCTGATCTTCCGCGGATGCCTCCTGCTGCGCCGCCTCCGTCTGAACCTCCGCCTGCTGAGCAGCCGCGGCGTACACTGTCTGAGCCGGAGCTGCCGCAAAGGCAAGGCAGAAACTCACCATCAGCACCGCCAGCATATTTTTTATATATCTCATAGTCTGTATGACCTCCTGTTCCATTCTGAAGCATTCCCTGCTTTTCCAGAAGCATTATATCACATTTTTTCAAAAAAGAAAATACCCAGGCACTTACTATTCTGCCCATTCATAGAGTAATCATAAGGCTGAACCCTCGTGATGGAGGTCTTTCATGGAACAAAGGCTATATAAAGTGGCGCTGGCCGGCAATCCCAACGTGGGGAAAAGCACCATTTTCAATAATTTGACCGGTCTGAAACAGCACACCGGCAACTGGGCCGGGGTGACTGTGGCTTCCGCCTGCGGATATTTCAGGATTGACGGGCAGGAGTACATGCTGGTGGACCTGCCGGGAACCTACTCTCTCTCCGCGCGCTCCGAGGACGAGGAGGTTGCCGGAGACTTTCTTTGTTCCGGCCGGGCCGATGTCATCATCGCCGTCTGCGACGCCACCTGCATGGAGCGTGGCCTGTATCTCCTGAAACAGATTCTGGCGCTGGAGCAGGTGAGGGAAAATGGAACGCCCCTGATCCTCTGCGTCAATCTCTGGGACGAAGCCCGGCGAAAGGGTATTTTTATTGACTTTAAACTGCTGCAGGATGTCCTTCAGATTCCCGTAGTATCCTGCTGCGCACGGGACCCCCAATGTATGAAGGAACTGAAACAGACCGTCCGCGACGTTACCGGCGTCCGAAACATCTATGAATGTCTGGATTTCTCTCCCAGGCAGCTGGCCAGGGAAACCACCCGCTACACCAAAGCCGACTACCGGAAGCGAGAGGAGATCATTGACCGGATCGTCACCGGACCTGTCACCGGCAGTCTCATCATGATCCTTCTCCTGGTGGGGATATTCTGGCTGACCATGTACGGGGCCAATCTGCCGGGGAATATCCTCTGGAACGTCCTGTTCACGCTGGAGGAGAAACTGGCCCTCTTTCTTCTGTGGCTGGGCCTTCCGGACCGGCTGGTCAGTTTTCTGGTTTACGGCGGCTACCGGGTGCTGGCCTGGGTCGTCAGCGTCATGCTGCCGCCTATGGCCATCTTTTTCCCTCTGTTCACCCTGCTGGAGGACCTGGGATACCTGCCGCGGGTGGCTTTCAATATGGACCGGGCATTTCTGCGCTGCAAGGCCTGCGGAAAACAGTGCCTGACCATGGTCATGGGCCTCGGCTGCAACGCCGCGGGCGTCACCGGGTGCCAGATCATCGATTCCCCAAGAGAACGGCTGGTAGCCATACTGACCAACTCCCTGATTCCCTGCAACGGCCGGTTTCCCACCCTGTTCAGCCTGATCACCCTGTTTCTTCTGGCCGGAACCGGAGGAACCGCGGCAGGCTCCCTGCTGGCCGCCTTCTTCCTGACTCTGGCTATCCTGGCAGGGGTGGGCGCCACCCTGGGCTGTTCCTGGCTTCTGTCCCACACGCTTCTCAAAGGAGTTCCTTCCTCCTTCACCCTGGAGCTGCCGCCTTACCGCCGCCCTCAGATCGGCAAGGTGATCGTGCGCTCCGTTTTCAGCCGCACGCTGTTCGTCCTGAGCCGGGCCGCCGCGGTGGCCGCCCCCGCCGGTCTCCTCATCTGGATATTGGCCAACGTTTCGTTAAACGGCCAAAGCCTTCTCCTATATCTGACCGGCTTTCTGGAACCTTTGGGACGGCTTATGGGCCTGGACGGAGTGATCCTGACCGCCTTCATCCTTGGGTTCCCGGCCAACGAGATTGTGATCCCCATCATACTTATGACATACCTGCAGACCGGGCAGCTGGTGGAAATGACCGACTCCGCCGCGCTGTTTACTCTGCTGTCCGGACACGGCTGGACCTGGAGAACCGCGCTGTGCATGATGATATTCTGCCTTTTCCACTGGCCCTGCTCCACCACCTGTCTGACGATCAAAAAAGAAACCGGCAGCCTGAAATGGACAGCCGCGGCCATGGCGCTTCCCACTGTTCTGGGAATCACCCTCTGTATTCTTGCAAATCTGCTGACTGCAGCTCTCGTCTGCTGAATGAATCTGCCGACTGCAGCTCTCTCCTGCTGAATGAATCTGCCGGCTGTCGCCCTCTCCTGACGGGGAAACGGCAGCCGGCAGATTCATTTCCACTTTTAAATCTGGAAAATCCGTTCCGCCTGCATCTGGGCCCTGATGCTGAGTTCCGCGGCCTTAAACGCGTGCTCCTGGGTCATGGCGTTTTCCGTCCGATGGATGCAGTCCAGGATCAGCTGTCCGAAGAACGGGTAGCCTACCTTTCCGGCTGTATCAAAGCGGAATTCCCCTTTTCCGTTTACCAGGAAAACGCAGTCTTTGGTCTGAGGCTCTTCCGCAATGTTAATGTATTTGCGAAGTTCCAGATAGCCCTCCGTCCCCAGGATAAAGGTTCGTCCGTCCCCCCAGTTGCGGAGGCCGTCGGGCGTAAACCAGTCTACCCGGAAATACTGGGACGTTCCATTGTCTCCCACCAGCTGGGCGTCACCGAAATCGTCCATATCCGGATGCTCCGGATGGGCGTAGTTGGCCACCTGGCTGCGGGCGATCCGCGCGTCCCTGGCGCCTGTATAAAACAGAAACTGCTCAATCTGATGACTCCCGATGTCGCAGAGGATCCCTCCGTATTTCTCCTGATCGTAGAACCAGTCCGAACGCGGCTCGGAGCCAAGACGATGAGGTCCGAATCCGGTTATCTGATACACTCTTCCGATCGCGCCTTCCTCAATCAGCTGGCCGGCAAACACCGCCGCTTCCACATGGAGCCTCTCGCTGTAATAAACCATGTATTTCCTGCCGGTCCGCTTCACCGCATCCCTGGCCTGGTCCAGCTGCTCCAGCGTTGTCATGGGAGCCTTGTCGCAGAAATAATCCTTTCCCGCCTCCATAACGCGGATGCCCAGAGCACACCGAAGATAGGGAATCTCACATCCCGCTACCAGCTTTACCTGCTTATCCTCCAGTATTTCCTCCTCTGACGCCGCCATCCGGGCCTGGGGATAAGTGCCGCAGAACCGCTCCATCTTCGCCCGGTCCCTGTCATAGACCCACTTCAGGGTGGCTCCCGCCTCCAGAAGCCCCCTGCACATACCATAAATGTGGCCGTGGTTTAAGCCGATCACGGCAAAAACAAATTCCCCTTCCTTTACCGCCGGCCCCGGCTTTTCTCTGAATTCAAACATCACCGCAGGTATCCTTTCAGTTCCTCTGCCTTATCCAGTCTCTCCCAGGGCAGGTCCAGGTCGTTTCTGCCAAAATGTCCGTAGGCCGCCGTCTGCTTATAAATAGGCCTTCTCAGATCCAGCATCCTGATAATGCCCGCCGGCCGCAGGTCAAACTTCTCGCGGATAATCTCCACCAGCCTCTCGTCGCTGAGCTTTCCCGTACCGAAGGTGTCCACCTCCACCGAAGTGGGATGGGCAACGCCGATGGCGTAGGACAGCTGTATCTCACACTTGTCCGCCAGCCCGGCCGCCACAACATTCTTCGCCACATATCTGGCCGCGTAGGCCGCGGAGCGGTCCACCTTGGTGCAGTCCTTTCCGGAAAACGCGCCGCCGCCGTGGCGGGCATATCCGCCGTAGGTGTCCACGATGATCTTTCTGCCTGTCAGGCCGCTGTCGCCGTGGGGTCCTCCGATGACGAACCGTCCCGTAGGATTAATAAAGAACTTTGTATTTTCATCCACCATATCCGCCGGAAGGATCTCGTCGAACACATACTTCTTAATATCCCTGTGAATCTGCTCCTGGCTGACCATATCGTCATGCTGGGTAGACAGAACTACCGCTTCCAGGCGGAAGGGCTTTCCGTTTTCATCATATTCCACCGTCACCTGGGTCTTGCCGTCGGGCCTCAGGTATCCCAGAGTCCCATCCTTGCGGACCTTCGTCAGCTGGCGGGCCAGCTTATGAGCCAGGGCGATCGGATAAGGCATATACTCCTCCGTCTCGTTGGTGGCGTAGCCGAACATCATTCCCTGGTCGCCGGCTCCGATGGCATCGATCTCCTCATCACTCATCTTGTGCTCCTTGGCCTCCAGCGCCTTGTTGACCCCCAGGGCAATATCGGCGGACTGCTCGTCGATGGAGGTGATCACGCCGCAGGTATCGCAGTCAAAGCCATACTTGGCCCGGTCGTAGCCGATCTCCCGCACGGTCTCACGGACAATCTTCTGAATATCTACGTAGGCATTGGTGGTAATCTCTCCCATCACCAGCACAAGGCCTGTGGTGACCGCCGTCTCGCAGGCAACCCGGCTCATGGGGTCCTGCTCCAGCAGCGCGTCCAGAATCGCGTCGGATATCTGGTCGCACATTTTGTCCGGATGACCTTCTGTAACAGACTCTGATGTAAACAATCGTTTCTCCATTTTTTCTCCTTTTCATTTGCAGATCGTTCCAATCTGGGTAAAAAGAAAAGTCCGTAGCGAACTGCGGACTTGACAAAAAACTGGCATTATCAAATCCTCTTATTGTTCGATTACTCGCTCAGGTTGGCACCTTCCATCCTCTCCGCCGGTCCAAAAGGCCGCCGTGGAATGGGGTTGCCGTGACTTCACAGATCCTATGTATCTCCATCACTCTGAATAAGGGATTACGTACTTTTCTATATTAAATTGTGACATGAAAAATTGTACTAAAAAACGGCAGTATTGTCAAGCGCTTATTGTCCGGGCCTCTCCGTTTCCAATCGTGTGTCAGCTTACCTTCAGGATGAACTTCCGGGCTTCCTTCTCGGAATCCACCTTCTCGATCACAGCGCCCAGGTTTCTGAGCTTCTCATCAAAGCTCTCATAGCCCCGCTGAATGTATCCGATCTCGTCCACCACCGTATAGCCGTCCGCGGAAAGCCCGGCGATGACCAGGGCCGCTCCCGCCCGCAGATCCGGGGCGTTTACCTGAGCCCCCTTGAAGCCCTTCACACCCGAGATAATGGCCACGCTGCCCTCCACCTGGATATTGCTGCCCATGCGGGCCAGCTCGTCCACATATTTGAACCGGTTCTCAAAAATACTCTCCGTCACAACGCTGGTACCCTCAGCCAGAGCCAGTGTTACCGTCATCTGAGGCTGCATATCCGTAGGGAATCCCGGATAAGGCTGGGTATTGATGTTGGTGCGGGTCTGACGGCTCCTGCCTACCACGCGGACCGCGTCGTCCGACTCCGCCACCTCGCAGCCAATCTCTCTCAGCTTGGCGGAAATCGATTCCAGATGTTTGGGAATCACGTTTCTCACTGTCACGTCTCCCCGGGTTGCGGCCGCCGCGCACATAAACGTTCCCGCCTCGATCTGATCCGGGATGATGGAATATTCCGTTCCGTGAAGCCTGCTGACTCCCTTAATGCGGATAATATCCGTACCCGCTCCGCGGATGTTGGCTCCCATGCTGTTGAGGAAGTTCGCCACATCCACAACGTGAGGCTCCTTGGCCACGTTCTCAATGATCGTCTGGCCCTCCGCCAGAGAGGCCGCCATCATAATATTGATGGTTGCGCCCACAGATACTTTGTCCAGATAAATATGACTGCCTACCAGATCGATCGCGTGGGCCATCACGACGCCGCGCTCGATCTCCACCTTCGCTCCAAGAGCCCGGAAGCCTTTAATATGTAAATCAATGGGACGGCTTCCGATGTTGCAGCCGCCGGGAAGCGGCACCTCAGCGCTCTTGTACTTGCCCAAAAGCGCTCCGATAAAATAATAGGACGCGCGGATCCTGCGCATATACTCATCTTCCACAGAGATCGCGTGAATACTTTTCGCGTTAATCTTCACGGCATGGCGGTGCAGCCGCGTTACTGTCGCACCAATATGCTGAATCGCTTCCAGAAGGACGTTTATGTCATTTACATCCGGCAGATTATCGACGATCACATCCTCATCGGTCATAATCGCTGCCGCCAGAATGCCCAGAGCCGCGTTCTTTGCTCCGCTAATCATGACTTCTCCGGCCAGCGGATTACCACCCTTCATAACGTAATGTTCCATTTTGTCACCTCAAATGCAATACCGGCTGGTGGCGCCTGTTTTCGTATTGTAACCATTATATATAAATTTAACAAAAATGTAAAGATTATACTATTATTTTTTTAATCTCTTTCCGCAGACAAAATCATTTCCCAGGCCGGAAAAGTAATCTTCCGCGTCATTTAAGCCCATTTTCTGCGGCGATCCCCCCGCGGAGTCACAGATATTTACGTTGTACTGATCATATCCGTATATAAGAAGATAGCTGCCGTCCTCCAGATAAGCCAGGACCGGATAACCCTGCCCGATGAAATACAGAACCTGGCGAAGATTCGCCCCACGGGCGTCCAGAAGAAGCATGCCGCTGTCCGCCTCCATGTTGCCTGTAAATTCACCCAGATACCTGACAATATCGTAAGCGAGCGTCTGCGGCTCCTTCAGCCTCCGGATATTCTCCCGGTCCACGCGGCTCCAGATGATCTGCTGATACTGATCCGTCACCATTCCCATCTGGTCATAGACTGCCTCCACTGCCTGGTAAAACTGGGAATAAACTCCCAGAAGCCTTCCCCTGGCATAGGCGTAAAACGTCATCTTCTGCTGAGTGCCGACAGATTCCAGAAGAAGCTGCTCCGACTGATCGTAGCTGAGGCGGCGGGCCGCCGATACCTTTACGCCCTTCTGCTGAATATCCTGGTCCACCTGGATAAAATAGACCTTTCTGTGCACCTCGGACGCGTACCAGCCGATGCCCTCCATGTAGGTCTCTTCCGCCGCCACATTGCAGACAATGGTGTCGCTGCCTGCCGGTTCATAGGAATTTGCGCCGGTGCTGGCCAGTTTGTCCATATGAACCCTGGCGTCCTCCACGCTGACATGGAAGACGCAGACTCCCTCCTGCTCATACCGGGTCTGAACCTCCATGTCCGCGTCCACAATCTCTATGGCGTACATGGGAAGCTCCACCACCCGGCCGTTTAAAATCCATTCTTCTCCGGTCCTGGCCAGGCCGTATACAAAATCGCCCTGAACAAATCCCAGGACCCGCAGGGCAGTTCCCTGAGGCGCGCGGATCGATTGATTTACGCCTGTATCCAGACTGAGCACGTGAATCTCGTCAGCCGTTTCCGCCGGCGGATTTTCCTGCCATGCCAGCCATTTTTTATCTTCACTGATGGCGTAGGAGCCGTCGGCCAGGTTCTGCGCCACCACCATATATTCGTTGCTGGACAAATCAATTCCGAACACAGCTCTGTCCTGAAGCAGATACAGCATATCCTGCCCGCTGAGATAACTGAGCTGTTCCACATCCTGTTTTATTTTCTCAAAAGACTGCTGCGACGGCACAAAAAACAGTTCTTCAATAGAGCCGTTCCTTTCCTGGGTAAAGTGGCAGACGCTGATGCCCTGAAAGCCCTCGTGGACTCCCCGGTTCATATACCCGTACACCATAAACTTTACGCTGCCGCCGTCATCCACCGACAGGATCTTGATCCCGTGCCGGTCATAATTGCTCCTTCCGCTCTCATCCATATCGTTCCGGAAGGAAAATATTTTCACGGCGCTGCCTTCCTTCTGATCATAGCACCACAGATCCCGGTTAAATTCAAACGCAAGATAACGGCCGTCCGGGCTTTTTACCCGCTCCACCGCGTCGTCATTGCCGATTCCGAGCAGGATCCTTTTGCCGGAATACTGCTCCCGGGTCCCGGAAAACACCTGGTTGGCGGTCCGCTCAAAATCCATGAGATAGATCCGTCTCTCATCCCATCTCATGGTATAGTAATCCGTCACATCGTAAATCTCTGTCTGGCCTTCCGCGCCCTCGCGGCTTAACCGGTAGGTTACGCAGACCTGACCCATGATCCCGTCCAGCTCCCGAAGCGTCACCTGCATCTCTCCGTCCAGAACCATGTCAAGACCGGCCCAGGTAAGCTGGGAAAAGCTGGATTCCAGGGTTACATGGCCCAGGGAAGAGTTGTCGGCAGTGCTGGTGGTCTCCAGATAAGTGACCAGGTCCGCCGCCGCGGCCTCATCCAGGGTTTTAACAGAAAACTCCCTGGCCAGAGCCAGCATCTGCCGGGCATAGTCCTGCTCCGGCCACAGTATCCTGGTATAATAATGAATCTGCCCGTGCCGCTCCGTCTCCAGCTGGATGTGAAGCAGATACTCCGTCCCCCGGTTCAGAAGATTCTGAATCGGCAGGGACACCACGCTCTGGCCGTTTTCACTGGTCCAGTCTGTCACCTCTGTCCGCTCCACCAGCCGCTGTTCATCCAGGCTGCGGATATCGTAGCTGACTGCCAGGGGCGAGACGCCGTACTCCTGAATAAAAAGGCGCAGCTGCCGGTCCTCCGGGAGAATGGTTAACGCCTCCCGGGATACGGAGGCGTTCATTTCCTGACGGAAGCCCGGAAGGCGGTTTCTCTCTGTCCCGTACATATCCGCGAACACGACTGGAAGAGACGGGTCCCCCATAGAGGTATACACCGTCTCTGCTCGTTCCGTATGTGTCCATGCCGTTATCAGATAAACCGCCACCGCTGCCAGGAAGATTCCCAGCAGAATAGCCGTCCGCCTTATAAATTTAATCATTCTAATCCGCTATACAGCTTCTCCGGGTAAGCTCCCTCCGCAATCAGCCTGCGCAGGGAATCCACCACCGCCTGTTTGTCTTCCTTATAGGTAACGCCAAACCATTTGTCAGGCGTCTCAAGAATCTTTACCCTCGCCCTGCCGGACCGGACCAGCCCGTCAATGACAGAGGGAAGCAGGTACTCGGACTTAATATCCCCTTCCTTCAGGCCGTCCAGAAACTCCGGAAAACCTTTCTCCAGCTCCTGAAGGAACTCACAGGGAAGTCCCCACATATTCATGGATACGTGGCAGTCCTCCGGCACCTCCACAGGATTGCCTTCCACATCCTTCGCTTTCAGGCCGTCGGGAGTCATCTGAATATCGTAGGTTTCCACTACGCTCTGCAGGTATCCGTCGCCGTCCACCCGGCACACGCCTCTCGTGACGCCTCCGTTCTCGCTGAGCGTGTTAGTCACCATAAAACCGCCCATGCACATCTGATAGACATCAGACCCGCCGTCCATCTGGCTGACCATAAAATCATAAAGCTTCTGAAAGCCGGCCTTGCCGTAATAATCATCGGCATTGATTACCATAAAGGGCTCATGCACCAGTCCTTTGATGCTCAGCACCGCCTGCCCCGTGCCCCAGGGCTTCTTCCGGCCCTCAGGCTTTATATAGCCCTCCGGCAGATCGTCCAGCTCCTGAAAGGCGTACTCCACTTTGACGATCTTCTCAATGCGCTCTCCGATGATCTCCCGGAACTCCTTTTCCAGGTCCCGGCGGATAATAAACACCACTTTATTAAAGCCTGCCTGGAGAGCGTCATAGATCGAATAGTCCATGATGATCTCGCCGCCGGGACCTACCGGCTCCAGCTGCTTGATCCCGCCTCCGAAGCGGCTGCCGATGCCTGCAGCCATGATCACTAATGTCGCGTCTTTCATAAGTTCTCCTTACCTGGCCGTCGCTTCCAGGCGCACCAGCGCCCGTCTCAGCGCCATCTCAGCGCGGGCGATATCCGTCCCCTTCAGATGGTCGCGAATCCGTCTTTCCGCCCGGATCCTGGCTTCTTCCGCTCGCCTGGCGTCAATCTCCTCCGGCCATTCCGCCACTTCAGCCATAATCGTGATCTCCTCCTGAAGCACCTGGATAAATCCGGCAATCAGAGAAGCCTTTCTCACCTGTCCCTCCTCATGGATCTTCAGAAGTCCAGGCGCCACAATGGCTGTCATAGGGATATGATGGGCGTAAACACCAATATCCCCTTCCGTGGTGGTTAATTCCACCATAGAGGCCTCCCCCTGATAAAAAATCTTATCAGGGGTGATGACCTGCAGCTTAAACATATCAGCCATAGGGTTCCCTCCTACTTCACGCGGGCAAGTACGTCGTCGATATTGCCGGCATTGAGGAAATAGCCCTCGGGAATGTCGTCATGCTTGCCGTCCAGAATCTCCTTAAAGCCCTGGATCGTCTCGCTGACCGGTACATAACGGCCCTCCAGGCCGGTAAACTGTCCCGCCACGAAGAAGGGCTGAGACAAGAATCTCTGAACCTTTCTGGCTCTGGCTACGGTAATCTTGTCCTCCTCAGACAATTCATCCATACCCAGCATGGCGATGATATCCTGAAGTTCCTTATACTTCTGAAGCACCTGGATCACTCTCTGGGATACATCGTAATGCTCCTG
>CANQSK010000092.1 GCA_947626475.1 uncultured Lachnospiraceae bacterium | reverse complement strand
CCGGGAAGAGCTGGGAGAGATGGACCGTGTGGAGATGACGGCGGCGCTTGCGCTGCTGGGAGAGCAGAAGCGGTTGAGGGAGCTGATTCGGCATCAGGAAGAGGAAGGGGAGGAGACAGACATGTGCAAGGCGATTGACGATCTGATACTGGATGGGGAGGAACGTGGAGAGGAACGTGGCAAAGAGATTGGCGAAACCCGCATGGCGCGTCTGATCATGGTGCTGTCGGAGAACCGGCGGGATGACCTGATCTTGAAAGCGGCTTCAGACGGCGCCGTAAGGAAGGAACTTTACAAAGAGTATCAGATCTGACTTGAACGAGAGTTTCTCCGTTCGGTTTAAATACTGTTTGCCTCCTCTGCGAATTTGGGATATAATGGATTCGGGTTTGAAAGTTCTGTGCTGAGGAGGCGAGACAGTCATCATGATTCGCAACATTATTTTCGACATGGGCGGGGTGTTGATTCATTTTGTCCCTGACAGATTCATTGACCGTCTGGGAATCACGGACGAGGCGGACCGAAGGCTGCTTCTCCGGCAGGTGTTCCGCTCTCTGGAATGGTCCGGTATGGACTGGGGAATTATGACGGATGAGGAGGCAGTTGAGAGCATCTGCAGCCGCATGCCGGAGCGCCTTCATCAGGCGGTTCGCAGTCTTGTCATGGAATGGGACCGGCCTGTAGAGCCGGTGGAGGGAATGGAGAAACTGATAGAGGAACTGAAAGCCAACGGTTACCGCATCTATCTTTTGTCCAATGCCAGCTGCCGTCACCCGGATTACTGGCCCGGGATTCCGGCCAGCCGTTTTTTCGACGGCGTGCTGGTGTCTTACTCCGTGAAGGCCGTGAAGCCTCAGCCGGAGATTTACGGTATGCTTTGTGAGAAGTTCGGCCTGAAGGCGGAGGAATGCTTCTTCGTCGACGACCTGCCGTTAAATGTAGTCGGCGGCATGTCCGGCATGGTATTTCATGAGGATGTGGAGGAACTGAGAGAGGAGCTGCGAAGGGCAGGAGTGAATGTGCGGTGACAGCTTATTCAAGCCTATTGGGTGTTTTTGTTGTACAGGATCAGCAGTCCCCTCAGCAGCAGATCGTCTTCACAGGTGATCTGGTGGCGGCACAGGGGCATGAAGTAAGCGGCCAGACCGCCGGTAGCGACCAGGGAGGCGGGAGCGCCCAGCTCCTGTTCCATCCGGTCGATCATGCCGTCGATCATGGCGGCGGTGCCGTACATGATTCCGGAGCGCATGCAGTCGATGGTGTTCTTGCCGATCGCCCTGCCGGGTGTGCCGAAACTGATGTAGGGCAGCTGCGCTGTGTGTCCGCTGAGGGAATCCAGGGCCACTTTGGGACCGGGCAGAATAACGCCGCCTACATAGTTGCCTCTGGCGTCTACCACGGACATGGTGGTGGCGGTGCCCATGTCGATGATAATAATGGGGCAGGTGAAATTCTGAACTGCGGCCACGGCGGCCACGATCAGATCGCTTCCCACGGTCTTGGGATTATCCATGAGAATATTCATTCCGGTCTTCATGCCGGAGCCTACCAGCAAAGGCCGGAAACCGCAGATTTTTTCTACGGCGGACAAGATGGCGGCGTTCAGCGGAGGCACCACGGAGGAGAGGATAGCTCCCTCGATCTGCTGCGGGGAGATGCCGTACAGCTCCAGAATGCTTTTGATGTTGACGGCATATTCCAGATCCGTTTTGTTGTGGTTGGTGGTGACCCGCTCCACGAAATAAGTTCTCTCATCGTCGATTCCGCCGATGACAATGTTGGTGTTGCCCATATCGATTGCTAAAATCATAGCGATTCCCCCTGCTTTATTCTTTTCAGGCCTGAAAAAATGTGCTATACTGTCCGTAAATGCGCCGCGGCAGCGCGGCGCCTGCAACTACTCTACCATATTTTGAATGAAAAGGAAAGTACTCTTTTGAGGCCTGCGCGTAAAGGAGGAACTGTTATGTTGACCGGAAAAACGGTGGTACTGGGTGTCAGCGGAAGCATTGCCGCCTACAAGATTGCCAGCCTGGCCAGTGCCCTTAAAAAACTTCACGCCGATGTCCGGGTGATTATGACGGAGAACGGGACGCAGTTTATCACCCCGGTGACGTTCGAGAGCCTGACCGGAAATAAATGCCTGGTGGATACCTTTGACCGGAACTTTGAGTTCAGCGTAAGCCATGTGTCCCTGGCCAAGAAGGCGGATATTTTTATGCTGGCTCCCGCCACGGCCAATGTGATCGCCAAGGTGGCTCACGGGCTGGCGGACGATATGCTGACGACTACATTTCTGGCCTGCAAATGTCCCAAATACGTTGCTCCCGCCATGAATACCCAAATGTACGAGAATCCTGTCACACAGGATAACCTGAAGCTCTGCGCCTCCTACGGCATTCATGTGATAGACCCGGCGGTGGGCTATCTGGCCTGCGGCGATGTGGGTCCCAGGAAAATGCCGGAGCCTGAGGTCCTTCTGGACTTTATCCTTCAGGAGATCGCCTGTCCGAAAGACCTGCAGGGAAAGAAAATCCTGGTCACGGCCGGACCGACTCAGGAGCGGCTGGATCCGGTCCGCTGTCTGACCAATCATTCCACGGGGAAAATGGGTTACGCGATCGCCCGGATGGCGTCCCGCCGCGGCGCGGAAGTGACGCTGGTCACCGGCCCAACGGAGACGGAAAAGCCCCGCTTTGTGAAACTGGTAGAGGTGGAGAGCGCCAGAGAGATGTTTGAGGCGGTTACTGCGGTCAGCAGCGAGCAGGACGCTATTATCAAGGCGGCGGCAGTCGCCGACTACCGGCCTGCGTCCGCGGCGGATGAGAAGATGAAAAAGAAAGACGATGAATTGTCCATCAGACTGGAACGGACCGACGATATTCTGGGCTATCTGGGGCAGCATAAGCGTCCCGGCCAGCTTCTGTGCGGTTTTTCCATGGAGACGGAAAATCTGATCGAGAACTCCAGGATCAAACTTGCGAAAAAGAACCTGGATATGATAGCCGCCAACAATCTGAAGGTAGAGGGAGCCGGGTTCGGCACCGATACCAACGTGGTCACCCTCATCACAAAGGAGGAGGAGATCGCTCTGGAGAAGATGAGCAAGGACGACGTGGCGGACCGGCTGCTGACGAAGCTGTTTGCCTGAGTCTTTGCCGGGATGAAAGGAGAAACTACATGCGCTGTATAAGTAAGGAAATCACTGTGGCCGGTCAGCAGACCGGTCCGGCCCATGTTCAGCTGTATCTGCTGGATCCCGTCAGCGTGGATCCGGACAAAAAGCGTCCGCTGATCGTAGTCTGCCCGGGAGGCGGGTACGCGTTCTGTTCCGACCGGGAAGCGGAACCCGTGGTGATGCAGTTTTTGGCCATGGGATATCACTGCGCGCTGCTGGATTACAGCGTGGCTCCCAATCGTTTTCCCACGGCTCTTCTGGAGCTGGCGGAGACAGTGGCCCTGGTGCGGGACCATTGTGAGGAGTGGCATATAGATGAAAATCAGATCTATGTCTGCGGCTTTTCGGCGGGCGGTCATCTGGCCTGCAGCCTGGGTCTGTTCTGGAAGCAGGAATTTGTCCGGAAGCAGATCAACAGAACGTCGGAGCAGATCCGCCCCGACGGCATGATTCTGGCGTATCCGGTGGTTACGGCGGGAACATTTGCCCACAAAGGATCCTTTGAGAATCTGCTGGGAACTACGGAGGAGGAAGAACTGGCGGGCAGAACTCTGAAGGATTCCTCCGGAGAGTCCTGGAACCGTCAAAAGGTTTCCCTGGAGCTGCAGGAGGCGGGAGACGCGCCCCGGACCTTTCTGTGGCACACCTGGACGGACGCTTCCGTTCCGGTGGAGAACAGTCTTTTGCTTGCCTCTGCCCTGCGCAGATGTGGCGTGAGCCTGGAGCTGCACATTTACTCAAAAGGGCCTCATGGCCTGTCGCTGTCCAACAGCGAGACGTCGGGCAGCCTGCGGCCCGATATGCTGGTGCCTGCTGTTCAGAGTTGGGTGAATCTGGTACATACGTGGCTGGAGGAAGGATGACGAAAGTCTCCTCCTTGACGGAATACGGGATTCATACTACAATAATCAGGCATAAATCAACGAGGCGGCAGGATATGGTCCTGCGGCGGATTTGGAATCGGAGGAAATATTTTGTCAACAATTGCGGAAGAGATAAAGAAACGAAGAACATTTGCCATTATATCCCACCCGGACGCGGGCAAGACGACCCTGACTGAGAAGTTTTTGCTGTACGGAGGGGCGATCAATCTGGCCGGCACGGTCAAGGGACGGAAAGCCGCCAGGCATGCGGTGTCTGACTGGATGGAGATTGAGAAGGAGAGAGGAATCTCTGTCACTTCTTCCGTCATGCAGTTTGAGTATGACGGGTACTGCATTAATATCCTGGACACGCCGGGCCACCAGGATTTCTCGGAGGACACCTACCGGACGCTGATGGCCGCCGACAGCGCGGTCATGGTGATCGACGGCTCCAAGGGCGTGGAGGCCCAGACCATCAAGCTGTTTAAGGTCTGCGTCATGCGGGGGATTCCTATTTTTACGTTCATCAACAAGCTGGACCGGGAGGCCAAGGACCCCTTTGAGCTGATGGATGATATTGAAAATGTGCTGGGGATCCGCACCTGTCCCGTCAACTGGCCCATCGGCTGCGGAAAGAACTTCAAGGGAGTTTACGACCGGAATACCAGGCAGATTACTACCTTTACGGCGGCCATGGGAGGTCAGAAGGAGATCGCTTCCCGGACCTTTGATCTGGATACGGCGGAAGCGGAGGAGGCTGTGGGGTTCGATTATTACCGGCGGCTTCAGGACGAGATCGAGCTTTTGGACGGCGCGGCCGACGAGTTTGATCTTGAGCGTGTCCGGAGAGGCAATTTGTCGCCCGTATTTTTCGGCTCAGCCCTGACGAATTTCGGCGTGGAGACCTTCCTGAGGCATTTTCTGGATATGACCACGTCACCGCTGCCCAGGAAGACCGTTACGGGAGAGATCGATCCGTTCAAGGAAGATTTTTCCGCTTTTGTCTTTAAGATACAGGCCAATATGAACAAGGCCCACCGGGACCGGATCGCGTTTATGCGGATCGTGTCCGGCAGGTTTGAGGCCGGAATGGAGGTCAACCACGTTCAGGGCGGGAAGAAGCTGAGGCTGTCCCAGCCGCAGCAGCTGATGGCCCAGGACCGGAAGATCGTGGAGGAAGCTTACGCGGGGGATATTATCGGCGTTTTTGACCCTGGCATTTTCTCCATCGGCGACACCCTGTGCCGGTCCAATGAAAAGTTTGAGTTTGAGGGAATCCCCACTTTCGCGCCGGAGCATTTCGCCAGGGTGCGGCAGGTGGACACCATGAAGCGGAAACAGTTTCTGAAGGGTGTGAACCAGATTGCCCAGGAGGGCGCCATTCAGATTTTCCAGGAATTTAATACGGGCATGGAGGAGATCATCGTCGGCGTGGTCGGCGAGCTGCAGTTTGAAGTGCTGACCTACCGGCTGGAGAATGAGTACAACGTGGAGGTGAAGCTGGATAAGCTGCCTTACGAGTACATCCGCTGGGTGGAGAACAGGGAACAGGTGGATGTGGCGAAGATTCAGGGCACATCCGACATGAAGCGTGTCAAAGATCTGAAGGGCAATCCGCTGCTTCTGTTTGTCAACAGCTGGAGCGTTGGAATGGTGGAAGAGAGGAATCCCGGACTTAAGTTAAGCGAGTTCGGGCGGAACTAGAAACAGATAACAGATTCAGGAGGACAAGGCATATGAGCAAGATCGACGTAGTGAGGGCCGCCATGATGGAGGCCATGAAGGAACGGAACAAACCGAGAAAGGACGCCCTTTCCATGCTGCTGAGCGCATTGAAGAACGCTCAGATCGACAAGAGGGAGCCCCTGACGGAGGCGGAGGAAAACGCCGTGGTCAAGAAGGAGATCAAACAGTGTCAGGAAACCTACGACCTGGCCCCGGCGGACCGGACTGACATCAAAGCGGAGGCCGCGGGGCGCATCGCCGTCTATAAGGAGTTTGTCCCGGAGGACATGAGCGTGGAGCAGATTCAGGAGGTGATCACTTCCGTTCTTTCCCAGCTGGGAATCGAAAAGCCTGTCCCTGCCGATAAGGGAAAGATCATGAAGGTTCTTATGCCTCTGGTGAAGGGGAAGGCAGACGGCAAGGTGGTCAACGAGACTCTGGCAGCCATGATGAAGTAGGAGGACGCGTATGAAATACAGAGATCAGATTGAAGCCTATATTGAGGCTCACAAGGCGGAAATGGTGCAGGATATTTTTGCCCTGTGCAGGATCAACAGCGAGAAGATGGAAGCTTTGGAGGGAAAGCCTTACGGGGAGGGCCCCGCGGCCGCTCTGGAAGCCGCTCTGGCTCTGGCCCGCGGGTACGGATTTGCCGTGCGCAATTACGATAACTACGTGGGGACCGTTGATCTGAATAATGAAGAAAAACAGCTGGATATTCTGGCCCATCTGGACGTGGTTCCTGCCGGAGAGGGATGGCAGGTGACTCAGCCTTTTGAGCCCATAGAGAAGGACGGCTTTCTTTACGGCCGCGGCACATCTGACGATAAGGGGCCGGCCGTGGCCGCGCTCTATGCCATGCGCTGTGTGAAGGAGCTGGGGATTCCGCTGAGGAAAAACGCGCGCCTGATCCTGGGCTGTGACGAGGAGTGCGGAAGCTCCGACATCGCCCAGTACTATAAAGTGGAGAAGGAAGCGCCCATGACCTTTTCGCCGGACGCGGATTTCCCTGTGACCAATGTGGAAAAGGGCAGGCTTCCCGGCGAGTTTTTTGCGGAGTTTGAACCCAGTGCGCGGCTTCCCAGGCTGGTCTCCATGGATGCGGGGATTAAGGTCAATGTAGTGCCCGGAAAGGCCCATGCGGTGGTGGAAGGGCTGGATCTGTCTGTCATGAAGGAAGCGGCGGAGGCGGCCGCGAAGGAAACAGGAATTGAATTTGAGCTGGAGGCGGACGGCGGTTTGGTCAGGATTCTGGCCGTCGGCGAAGGCGCCCACGCGGCCCATCCCGACACCGGAAGGAACGCCCTGACCGGCCTTCTGGTTTATCTGACCGGGCTTCCCCTGGCGACCTGTCCTCAGACGAAGGTGCTGGCGGATCTTCTGGCGCTTATGCCCCACGGGGATACATCCGGAAAGGGCCTGGGAGTCGCCATGGAGGATGAGATTTCCGGAAGCCTGACCCTGGTATTCAGTATGCTGAAGGTGACGGAGAGCAGGCTGGAGGGTGTTTTTGACAGCCGCTGTCCCGTGTGCGCTACGGATGAAACGGTGCTGGAGGCGGTGAGAGCGAAGATGGCAGCCTGCGGCATTACTCTGACCAACGATTCCATGACGCCGCCTCACCATGTGGACGGAGATTCCCGGTTCATCCGGACCCTCCTTCAGGTTTATGAGGAGTACACCGGCAGGGAGGGCAGCTGCCAGTCTACAGGCGGCGGCACCTATGTTCACAATCTGAAGAACGGAGTGGCCTTCGGCGCGTCCATGCCGGGAACCGACAACCGGATGCACGGAGCGGATGAGCGGGCGGTGCTTGAGGATCTGACGGTCAGCGCCAAAATATTCGCCCAGGCGATTGTGGAGCTGTGCGGATAAAAACGCTTGACAAATTTCTGAAAATGGAATAAGATAGCGCTAGTTGATAATTAATAATTGAAAGACATGGAAGAGAAGAGTAGCAGGAGGCGGTTCTCACAGAGAGTTCCCGGTGCTGAGAGGGAGCAGAACGATGCCTGTGAACATGGTCTCGGAGTCGTGTGGCCGAAGCGGATGGTTCAGGCCATGACGGGAGCGCCCGTTACAGCGCCAGGGTATAAGCCCGAGGGAAGATCGGGCCGTACTTGCAGAGGCGGGGTGTGCGAATGCCCTGTGAAATTAGGTGGTACCACGTAAGCTATGGCTTTCGTCCTAATCGGGGCGGAAGCCTTTTCCATTTTGTATGGTATGTGCCAGCCGGAGGAAATGCGATTATGGGAGAATCAATGATTCAGATCAGGAATCTGGGAAAAGAGTTTAAGACTGCGGCCGGCAGCGTGAGAGCGCTGCAGGATATCAACCTGGATATCAGGCAGGGGGAAGTTTTCGGGATCATCGGCCTGAGCGGCGCGGGAAAAAGCACGCTGGTCCGCTGCATCAATTATCTGGAGGTGCCTACGGAGGGAGAGGTTCTTTTTGAGGGACAGAGCCTGTCCGCCATGTCCCCGGCCCAGCAGCGCAGGGCCCGGCAGTCCATGGGAATGATTTTTCAGCAGTTTAATCTGCTGGCCCAGAGAAATGTGATACAGAACGTCTGCTTTCCCCTGGAGCTGACCAGGACGCCCAAAAAGGAAGCCAGGCAGAGAGCCATGGAGCTTCTGAAGACGGTGGGACTGGAGGAAAAGGCCAAAGCGTATCCGGCCCAGCTGTCCGGAGGGCAGAAGCAGAGGGTTGCCATCGCCAGAGCCCTGGCTACGAACCCCAAGGTGATCCTCTGCGACGAGGCCACCAGCGCACTGGATCCGAATACCACCAAGCAGATACTGGCGCTTCTGAAGGAGATCAACCGCACCATGGGGGTGACGGTGATCGTGATCACCCATGAGATGTCTGTAATTGAAGCCATTTGCGACCGGGTGGCCATCATTGACCAGAGCCGGATCGCGGAGGTGGGAGATGTGGCGGATATTTTCTCCGACCCCAAGTCAAAGATCGGGCGCCAGCTGATCCTGGGGGACGCGGTCAACCAGATCACCTTCGGACGGTCCAGGCAGGTCCGCATTATCTTCGACGGACGGGAGTCCGCGGAGCCCATCATCTCCAATCTGGTTCTTGCCTGCAAGGTGCCGGTGAACATCATGTACGCGGCCACCAGAGACATAGGCGGCAAGGCCATGGGACAGATGATCATCCAGCTGCCGGAGGATGAGCAGGACGCCGTCCGGGTGATAAACTACTTGAAGACCATAAAGATTCCTTATGAGGAGGTGGAAGAACATGACGTTGTCGGCAACGGTTGATATGCTGAAGACGGGAATCTGGGAGTCCTTTTACATGACGGCTCTCTCGTCCCTGTTTGCCTATGTGATCGGCCTGCCTCTGGGCGTGATCCTGGTGGTGACCGATACGGACGGAATCTATCCCATTCCCTGGCTTCAGAAGATCCTGGGAGTGGTCATCAATCTGCTTCGTTCCGTTCCGTTTTTGATTCTGCTGTTTATTGCGCTGCCTTTGTCCAAGTACGTGATCGGTACCCGGATCGGTTCTCCGGCGATCATTATCCCCCTGACCATCGCGGCTGCCCCTTACATAGCCAGAGTGGTGGAGTCCTCCTTCCGGGAGCTGGATGCGGGGGTGATCGAGGCGGCCCAGTCCATGGGGGCTTCCACCTGGCAGATCATCTGGAAGGTGCTTCTTCCGGAATCCAGGCCGTCCCTTCTGCTGGGAGCGGCCCTGGCGATCACTACCATCCTGAGCTACTCGGCCATGGCCGGATTTACCGGCGGTGGCGGCCTGGGCGCCATCGCCATCAACTACGGATACTACCGTTATGAGCCGTTTCTCATGTGGGTGTCTGTGGTCCTGCTGGTCGTTATGGTCCAGGTAATTCAGGAAATCGGAACCCGCTGGTCCAAGAAAAGCGACAAGAGGATTCGCTGACGGAAGATTATAGGGACCGGAAGGTCTTTATAATAAATATTTTTATTCCAATATACTATTTGAGAGGAGAATGATTATGAAGAAAGTATTGTCTGTTATCACTGCGGCAGCTCTGATCGGAGCTGCGCTTACGGCCTGCTCCGGCGGCCAGAAGACGGAGACCGCCGCGGCGGAGACAACTGCCGCCCAGGCAGAGGCTGCGGAGACGGAAACTGCGGAGACAGAGGCGGCTGCGACAGAGGCCGCGGAAACGGAGGCTGCTTCAGGAGAGCTTAAGACCATCATCGTAGGCGCCAGCCCTGCTCCCCACGCGGAGATTCTGAGAGCGGCGGAGGATGTGCTTGCCCAGAAGGGTTATAAGATCCAGGTCATGGAGTACGTGGATTACATCCAGCCCAATCTGGCCCTGGAGTCCGGCGATCTGGACGCCAACTATTTCCAGCATCTGCCCTATCTGGAGTCCTTTAATGAGGAGAACGGAACGAATCTGGTGTCCGCGGCGGCCATTCACTATGAGCCCTTCGGCATCTACGCCGGAAAGACCGCGTCCCTGGATGAGCTGGCGGACGGAGCAGTGGTAGCCGTGCCCAACGATACCAGCAACGAGGCACGTGCCCTTCTTCTTCTGGAGGCCCAGGGATTGATCACCCTGAAAGAGGGCGCTGACCTGACTGTAACGAAGAATGATATCGTGGAGAATCCCAAGAACCTGGAGCTTTACGAGATGGAAGCGGCTCAGATTCCGAGAATTATCGACGATGTGGACATCGCGGTCATCAACGGCAACTATGCCATTGACGCAGGCTTCAAGGTGGCTGACGCTCTGGCTGTGGAAGATGCCGAGTCCATCGCCGCCACAACCTACGGCAATGTGATCGCAGTCCGTGCCGGTGAGGAAAATGACGAGGCGATTCAGGCCCTGGTTGAGGCGCTTATGAGCGACGAAGTCAAGGAATTTATGGAGACTACATATGAAGGAGCTGTAGTTCCCCTGTTTTAAAGCTTTTATTTCATAAGAAAAGAGGGTTATCTATGGAACAACAGACAAATAATCTGGCGCTGGCGTCCATGATTCTGGGAATCGCCTCCATTGTGCTCAGCTGCTGCTGCTTTATCGGAGTGATTCCTGCGGGACTGGCGATCATATTCGCGTGCCTGTCCAGAGTGGAAGAGCAGTTTACCGGCAGGGCAAAGACAGGGCTGATCACCGGCATCATAGGCCTGGTTCTGGGACCGGTCATGGGAATGATCCTGGTGATCGTGATGATCCTGGCTGGCAATGCTCCCACATTCTAAGGAGGTGCGCATATGAAAATGAGCAGAGCGGAATTAAAAATGCAGGCCAGAAGGGCTCTGGCCGGCAATTACGGGAATCTGATCCTGGCTATGCTGGTCATGGTGCTGGTCAGCTGGGCGATTTCCACCATCGGCCAGGCGGCCTTTGTGGGAAGCGGGATTCTCAGCAGTGTTCTGACTAATATCGGCACCGGAACCTTTTCCAGCGGAGAATTTGCAGGTATTTCATGGAGATTTCCCGGACATATGTATATTGTAACCTGGATACTGGGACTTCTCAGCTCCTGGGTCACAGTGCTCCTTACGGTGGGCATGAACCGTATGTGCATCAGCCTGGGCCGGGAGGGCACTACGGATATATCCCGGATATGGTGGGCGTTTAAAAATCATCCGGTGAGGTTTTGCCTGCTTCAGCTGTTTATCTATCTGCTGATCTGCGTCGCCATCCTGCCGGTTATCGTGCTTACCATTGCCCTGGCCTTTTCTCTCGGCGGCGCGGCCATAAGCCGCGGCGCCAACTACGGTCAGGTATTGTTTCTGGTCCTGTTTCTCCTGATATACGGCCTGATCCTTGCGGCGGTCTGCCTGCTGGTCTATCTGAATTACGGGCTGGTCTATTATGTTATGGCCGACCATCCGGATATGGGAGTGTTCCAGAGCCTGGGAGAAACCCACAGGATCATGAGAGGAAACCGGTTCCGTTTTCTGGTGCTTCAGTTAAGCTTTATCGGATGGAAGCTGCTGGTAATTCTTACGGCGGGAATCGGAGCCCTGTGGATCAATCCTTACATCAGGTGCACATTCGCCATGTTTTACCTGGATATCAGAGAGCCGGAGGTGGAGACCATTCCGCCCGGGCGGGATTATCAGGAAATGACTCCGTGATCATTGAATAAGACAACGAAGGAAACGCATAGGATACACCAAAGAAAAAAGGTGGGTCCTGTGCGTTTTGCGTATATCGGAGCTGAAGCGGAAGGAAGTCATCAATGCGGAGGACTGCAGGCGTCTCGGGTTTGTCGGGGACGTGGATTTTGACCTGTATAACGGAAGCCTTACGGCCCTGATTGTCCCGGGTCCCGGAAGCTTCTGCGGCTTTCTGGGAAGGGAAAAGGAGTATGTGATTCCATTCTGCGACATCTGTCAGGTGGGTGACGATATCATTCTGGTGAAGGTGAGCAGGAAGGACGTGGAAGAAAACTGCAAGTTCTAGTGTTTCGGGCAAATGGCGCTTGCGCATTTGGTATTTCTGGGGTAAAATGAAAAAAAGTTTTCCCATAAAATGAGGAGGTTATCCCCATGAAATGCCCCTACTGTAATGAAGAAGACACAAAAGTAATCGATTCCCGGCCTGCGGAGGACAACTCGGCGATCCGCCGCCGCCGTCAGTGCATCAGCTGCGGCAAGCGCTTTACTACCTATGAGAAGCTGGAGACCATGCCTCTTATGGTAGTCAAAAAGGACGGTACCCGCGAGGCCTATGACCGGTCCAAGATCGAAGCGGGGATCCTGCGGGCCTGTCACAAGCGGCCGGTCTCCAGGCAGCAGGTCGATACCCTGATCGAAGAGCTTGAGGCGAAGATATTTAATCTGGAAGAGAAAGAGATAGACACATCGGTCATCGGCGAGCTGGTGATCAATAAGCTGAAGGAGCTGGACGAGGTGGCCTACGTCCGCTTTGCCTCTGTCTACCGGGAGTTTAAGGATGTGAACACATTTATAGAAGAGATCGGAAAATTGCTGAAGAAATAGGACGGTTTCGGATGTTTGAGCGGTTTTATCCCAGAAGGAGAGTGGAATCCTCCTATGCGATTCCCTATGAAGCGCTGTATGAAAAGGGCATACGGGGTGTTATCTTTGATATCGACAACACCCTGGTGCCTCACGGAGCCCCGGCGGATGAGAGGGCTCTTTCTCTGTTTGCCAGGATCCACGGCCTGGGCATGAAGACCTGCCTGCTTTCCAACAACAAGGAGGCACGGGTGAAGCCCTTTGCGGAGCAGGTGGAATCCGCCTATATTTATAAGTCGGGAAAG
>CANQSK010000091.1 GCA_947626475.1 uncultured Lachnospiraceae bacterium | reverse complement strand
CCTGCGGACCAACATCGGCGTGGTGCAGCAGGATGTGTATCTGTTCTCCGGCACAGTTTACGAAAATATTGCCTACGGCCGGCCCTCCGCTTCCCAGGAGGAAGTGATCGAGGCCGCCCGGATGGCCGGCGCGGATGAGTTTATCAGCCAGCTGAAGCAGGGCTATGATACGTATGTGGGAGAGAGGGGTGTGAAGCTGTCCGGCGGTCAGAAGCAGAGGATCAGCATCGCCCGTGTTTTTCTGAAAAATCCCGCGATCCTGGTCCTGGATGAGGCGACCTCGGCTCTGGACAATGAGAGCGAGCATCTGGTATCGGTGTCCCTGGACCGTCTTGCTCAGGGCCGCACGACGCTGACCATCGCCCACAGGCTTTCTACCATCCGGGGAGCCGACCGGATCCTGGTCCTGGCCGGCAACCACATTGTGGAGGAGGGCAGCCATGACGAGCTTATGAAGCTGCGCGGCATGTATTATGACCTTTATACCATGGCCGGTCCCGGTCAGGAATAAATCAGTAAAGCGAGAAGGAGACAGATAGTTATGAGAGTAGCGGTCGTGACGGACAGCAACAGCGGAATCACCCAAAAGCAGGCGAAGGAGCTGGGGCTTTATGTCCTGCCCATGCCTTTTATGATTGACGGAAAGGAATATCTGGAGGGAGTCAGCATGACTCTGGACGAGTTTTACGAGAAACAGGTTCAGGGACATGACATCAGTACCTCTCAGCCGGCGCCGGAATCGGTGACGGGGCTTTGGGATGAAGTCCTGAAGGAGTATGACCAGCTTGTGTATATTCCCATGTCCAGCGGTCTCAGCAGCTCCTGCGCGACGGCCGCCATGCTGGCTCAGGATTACGAGGGAAAAGTGGTGGTCGTCAACAATCAGAGGATCTCTGTCACTCAGCGCCAGTCGGCCATCGACGCGGTGGCGCTGGCAGCGAAGGGCATGAGCGCGGAGGCGATCGGGGATCTGCTGACGAAGACGAAATTTGATTCTACGATCTATATTATGCTGGATACGCTGAAATATCTGAAAAAGGGCGGAAGGATTACGCCTGCCGCGGCGGCGCTGGGAACGTTTCTGAGACTGAAGCCGGTGCTGACGATTCAGGGCGACAAATTGGACGCATTTTCCAAGGCCCGGACGGTGAAGCAGGCCAAAGCTACCATGATCTCGGCAATTGCCCACGACATGGCGGAGCGCTTCGGGGATACGACCGGCGCTAAGACTTATCTTGCGGTCGTCCATTCCCAGAATCTGGAGGCCGCCCGCGAGCTGCGGGATGAGCTGAGGGAGCGTTTCCCGGAGACAGGGGAGATCCTGATCGATCAGCTGTCTCTCAGCGTCGGCACCCATATAGGACCGGGCTGTCTGGCCATCACCGCCACGAAGGTGCTGGAGGAAGCCGCAGATTAGGAACGCCGGGAGGGATGTCCGTTGACAGTTCAATTTTGGAAAAAAGAAAACTGGAGCCGGCTGGGCGTCAGCCTGAAGGTGCTGCTGGCTCTCCTGTTTTTGATGATCGGCCTGGTTCCCATGGGATTTCTGGGGCTGATGATGAACCGGGGATACCGCCGGACTCAGATTGACGGCCGCGTGATCGAGGTGCAGAATCAGAGCCTGATCACCAGCGATCGCCTGACCAGGGCGGACTATATGGGAGCGGCCCGGGGAGACGCCCTGGTCGGCCGGGAACTGGACACGGTGGCGGACATTTTTAACGGCCGCATCGTGGTGGTAGACCGGAATTTCCGCATTATCAAGGATACCTTTAATCTTTCCGAGGGCAAGATCAATGTTTCGGAGCCGGTGCTCAAGTGCTTTCAGGGAGAGCACGGAATCCTGCGGGAGGAGCAGAAGCAGTATTTTGCCGTGACAGCCCCCATCTATGACAGCACGCCGGAGCGGAATATCGTAGGGGTCCTTCTGATCATCGCTTCCACGGAGAATATTCTGTCCAATGTGTCCAGCGTGATGGAAAGCACCCGCTTCTTCATACTGATCGCGTTTCTGCTTCTGGCGCTGATCGGAACGCTGCTGGCGTCTTTGATCGTAAAGCCCTTTGACCGGCTGCAGGTGGCCCTGGACCGGATGGCGGACGGCAACCTGGAGGAAAATATTTCGGAGAATACCTACCGGGAGACCATGGCCATATCGGAGGCGGTTCAGACGGCCAAGACCAAGCTTCAGACGGTGGACCAGTCCAGGGAAGATTTTGTGGCCAATGTGTCCCATGAGCTGAAGACGCCCATCACCTCCATCCGTGTGCTGGCGGACTCCCTTATGAGCATGGAGGAGGTTCCGGTGGAGCTTTACAAGGAGTTTATGTCCGACATCTCGGAGGAGATCGACCGGGAGAGCAAGATCGTGGACGACCTTCTTTCCCTGGTGAAGATGGATAAATCCTCGGCGGAGCTGAATATCGCCCAGGTGGATATTAACGCCCTGGTACAGCAGATCCTGAAGCGGCTGACTCCCATTGCCCAGAAGCGCAACGTTGAGCTGATCTATGAGAGCATCCGCGAGGTGGTGGCGGACGCGGACGAGACAAAGCTGTCCCTGGCCGTCAGCAATCTGGTGGAAAACGCCATCAAGTACAATATGGAAAACGGCTGGGTCCGGGTCACCCTGGACGCGGACCACAAGTATTTCTATATCCGGGTCGCCGATTCCGGGATTGGGATTCCGGAGGATAAGCAGGACAGCGTGTTTGAGCGTTTCTACAGGGTGGATAAGGCCCGCTCCCGGGAGACCGGCGGCACCGGTCTGGGACTGGCCATCACCAAGAACGTGGTTCTTATGCATTACGGCTCTATCCGACTTATGAGCAAAGAGGGAGAAGGCTCTGTGTTCACGGTGCGGATTCCGCTGACTTACATATATTGAGCAGGTGCAGGTTATGAGATATCGTTTGGCCATGTGGCTTTTTCTGGCGCTTCTGCTGGCCGGCTGCGGCCGGAGGCAGGAGGCGGAGCCGGCGAAAGCCAATACATTTCGGATTTATTATCTGAACAATTCCATGACGAGTCTGTCCCCCAGAGATTACGGGACGGATACGGCGGACGCGGAAGCGCTGGTGCCGGAACTGATGGGGCAGTTTCTGAATGTGCCCAATGACGCAGACTGTCAGCCTGCCATTCTGGGAACGGTAGGTTACTTAGGCTGCCATCTGGAGAACAGGGTTCTGTACCTGTATTTTGACGCGGCGTACAGCAACCGGGCCAATATGGACCCGATCCGGGAGATTCTCAGCAGGGCGGCGCTGACAAAGACTCTGACGCAGATTGACGGCGTGGATTATATCAGCATCTATGTGGCGGAGCAGCCTCTTCTGAATCAGGACGGCCAGCCGGTGGGCCTGCTGGCGGACACGGATTTCATTGAAAGCATCAGCGACGTGAATACTTTTGAGCGGAGCCAGCTGATCCTGTATTTTACGGATGAGACAGGGCAGAAGCTGGTGCGTGAAAACCGGGAGGTGGTTCACAGCATCAACACGTCTTTGGAGCGTCTGATCGTGGAGCAGCTGATAGAGGGCCCCCATCTGTCCGGCCGGTATCCTACGCTTCCGCCGGATTTGGGGCTTTTGAACGTCTCAGTCAGTGAAAATGTGTGTTATATTAATTTTGACTCTGTATTTTTAAACAACGTGCTTGAAGTGAATGAATATGTTCCCATCTACTCCATCGTCAACTCCCTGGGTGAGCTGTCTACGGTCAACCGCGTGCAGATCACGGTGAACGGCTCTTCCAATGAGATGTTCCGGGATGTGGTTTCTCTGGATACTCAGTTTGAGAGAAATCTGGAGTTCGGCCAGACCCCGGTCCGGACGGATGGGGAGGAAGAGGAATAAAAGGGAGAGATTGATTGAGAAGGCCACTGGTGTTTGCGGCAGGCGGATTCGTGCTTGGAGAGGCATGGCTGCTGCTGCCTGTGGCATGGAAGCTTACGGTTTTGGCTCTTGGGATTCCGGGGGCCTGCTGTCTGCTGAACAGGCGGGATAAGGAGGGAGGTTTGGACGGCGGCGGTCCGGCAAAATACTGGATGCTGTCGTTTCTTTTGATGGCTGCGCTCGGCGCAGGGCGTCTGGAGTGGGACCGGCGCCAGTCCTGGCAGTATGAGCGGATTGGGACGGCGGCGGAGAAGACGGTGCTGCGGCTGACGGGAAGGATTGGCGGCATAAAGGCCGGGGACGGTGAGAGCTATGAGGCGGTCCTTCGGATAAAGGACGCGAAGCTGCAGCTTCCGGAAGAGCGGACCGGCTACGGGGACGTGCTGGTCTATCTGAGAGAGGGACCGGACCGGAGCCGGGTGAAGATCGGAGCGAAGGTCGCCGTGGAGGGCCGCCTGGAAAGGATGGGACGCGCCACCAACCCGGGGCAGTTCGATTACAGGGCTTACGCTCATGCTCTGGGAATCGAGGGCAGGATGTCTGCGGAGAGGGTGCAGGTGCTGCCGGGCGGTTATTCGCCCCTGGCGGACGGGATTCTGCAGGTGAAGGAACACGCGGCGCATCTTCTGGAGAAGCTTTGCGACTCCGGCGACAGAGGCGTATTTCAGGCAGTGATTCTGGGAGACCGGAGCGCGCTGCCGGAAGAGGTTTACGACCTGTATCGGAAAAATGGGATCGCCCACCTTCTGGCAGTCAGCGGCCTGCATATTTCCCTTATAGGCCTTGGAGGATATCATCTTCTGAGAAAGGCCGGGCTGGGAATGGGAAGCGCGGGGGCGGCCGCGGCGGCCGTCACCGTCGGTTATGGGATTCTTACCGGTTTTTCGGCCAGCGTCGCGCGAGCGGTGGTGATGGTGTGCCTGCGGCTTCTGGCCGACCTGCTGGGGCGGACATACGACCTGCTGTCGGCGCTGGCGGCAGCGGCTTTTCTGATCCTTCTTCAGTCGCCGGCCATGCTGTTTCAGGCAGGTTTTCAGCTGTCCTTCGGCGCGGTTCTGGCGCGGGGGGCAGTGCTTCCGGTCCTGGAAGAGCGTCTGGGTGGGAACCGGGCTGTTCTGGCGGGACTTGCGGTGCAGATCGTGACCTTTCCCATTGTCGCCTTCCACTATTTTCAGTACCCGGTCTGGGGATTTTTTCTGAACCTGGCGGTGATTCCTCTTATGGGATATGTGCTGCTGTCCGGTCTTGCGGGAATCCTGGCGGGGACGGCGTGGCTTCCGGCGGGAATGTTCTGCGTGGGAACCGGGCACTATATTTTGAAGATTTATGAGCGGTTGTGCCGTCTGGCGGAGGGTCTGCCGGGAGCCGTGCGGATAACCGGAAGGCCCGGCCTGTGGCAGATCGGCCTGTACGCTGCTTTGTGGCTGGTCCTCATGAGAGAGGGCATAAGAAAAGAAGGCGGCGACGCATACAGGTACGGCGCGATGGCGGCAGGGATCCTGGCCGGTTTTCTTCTTCTGAGCCCGGCGGCCCCATCCGGCCTTAGGGCAACATTTCTGGATGTGGGGCAGGGGGACGGAATCTGTCTGGAGACGAGAGAGATGGTCCTTCTGGCGGACTGCGGAAGCACCGGCAGCAGGCGTCTGGGAGAGCGGGTGCTGGAGCCATTCCTGAAAAGCAGGGGGATCGCGAAGGTGGATTATGCGGTTGTCAGTCACGGGGACCGGGACCACATCTCGGGGCTGCAGTACCTGCTGGAATCGGACGGAGGCATTGAGATCGGCTGCCTGGTTCTGCCCTGGCTGGGGCAGGAGGATGCCGGGTGCCGCAGGCTGGCCGGTCTGGCGGAGAAGGCCGGGACGAAAATCGTCTGGATGAAGGCGGGCGACCGGATCGGATCGCCGGTCCCGGCTGCAGAAGAGAAAGTGACAGGAGGGAAAGCGGCAGGAGAGAAGGCGGCGGGGGAGAAAGCGGCAGAAGAGAAAACGGCGGATAAGAGGGCAGAGGCGGACGGAAACTCCCTGACGCTGTGCTGCCTTTACGCGGGGGATGAGAGATACCGGGAAGAGACCAACGACCACTCCCTGCTTCTGGAGGTCTCTTACGGAGAGTCCAGGCTGCTGCTGACCGGGGATATAAGCGCGGAGGGAGAGGAAAGATGGCTGCGCCAGGCCGCCCGGACGGCGGAGGGAAGGATTTCCGGTCCGGTTCAGCTTCTAAAGACCGCTCATCACGGTTCGGATTCTTCTACCAGCCGGGAGTTTCTTGATTATGTAAGGCCTGCCCGGGCCGTGATTTCCTGCGGGAAAGACAACAGCTACGGGCATCCGGGCGAAGAGACTATAGGGCGGCTTAAGGAGCGGCAGATTGAATTATTTTTTACGATGGACAGCGGAGCTGTCATTGCCGGAACAGACGGCGGGGGACAGTGGACTGTCTCGGGATTTGCGGAATAGAGCAGGAAAACGGAGGGAAAAGGAATGAAACTGGAAGACAAAAAGATCGCGGTGATCGGTGTAGGCGGCGTAGGCGGCTATCTGGCGGGGATGCTGATGGGGGCGTTTCCCCATGTGACGCTGGCGGCCAGAAACGGGAGAGGCCTTGCCATACGGGAGAAAGGCCTGGTCCTTCACAGCGAGTACAAGGGAGAGCGGATCGTAAGGCCGGAGAAGGTGGTTTCCTCTGCGGAGGAGCTTGAGCCTCAGGATTACGTGTTTGTCTGCGTGAAAAATTATTCCCTTGATGAGGTGTGCCGCCAGATGAAGGGAGCGCTGTCGGAGCATACGGTGGTTGTGCCGGTTATGAACGGCGTGGACGTGGGCGACCGGATCCGAGGGTTTCTGGATAAGGAGGGGCTGAAGGCGACAGTGGTAGACTCGCTGATCTATATTGTGTCTTTTGCCCTGCCGGATTACTCCATCTGTCAGGAGGGGCAGTTCGCCAACCTGCGGATCGGGATTCAGAACGCCTCTGAGGAGGAGCGGGAAAAGGTCATGGAAGTATCACGGATTTTCACTCTGGCGGACATCGACCACAAGGCCGCTGAGGACATCCGCCGCGAGATCTGGAAAAAATACATTCTGAACTGCGCCTACAATGTGGAGACGGCCTGCTATGACAATACCATCGGCCAGCTGCGGGACGACCCGGAGAAGGCGGCGCTTTATGAGCAGCTGGTTCTGGAGGCCTGCGCCGTGGCCCGTGCCGGAGGGATTTCCATTCCGGAAGAGTATGGAAGCCTGGTCATTCACAAATTCTATCACGACTACGGTGATGACGCCACCAGCTCCCTCCAGAGGGATATACGGGAGGGGCGGCAGTCGGAGCTGGATACTTTCAGCGGCTATCTGGTCCGGGAGGCTGAGCGTCTGGGAGTCCCGATTCCGGTTTCCAGGCGGATGTATGAGGTACTGAAGGAAAAGACTTGCAATTTCTGACGTTTTCTTATATACTGATATTTGCTGCGAAAGCGGGATTGCTGTAAAAATGAGGAGGAGTTACACATGGTAAGAGCAATCGTGGGCGCCAACTGGGGCGATGAAGGAAAAGGCAAGATCACGGATATGCTTGCCAGGGAATCCGATATTATTATCCGGTTTCAGGGCGGCAGCAATGCCGGTCACACCATTATCAACAATTATGGCAAGTTTGCCCTTCATCTTCTGCCGTCCGGGGTATTTTATGATCATACCACCAGCATTATCGGCAACGGCGTTGCGCTGAACATTCCCTATCTGATGAATGAGATCCAGTCGCTGGTTGACAGAGGGGTTCCCAGGCCCAGGATTCTGGTATCCGACAGGGCCCAGATTCTGATGCCTTATCATGTTCTGTTCGATACCTATGAGGAGGCGCGCCTGGCGGGCAAGTCTTTCGGTTCGACCAAATCCGGCATTGCGCCCTTCTATTCGGATAAATACGCCAAGATCGGCTTCCAGGTCAGTGAGCTGTTTGACGAGGAGACGCTGGCGGAGAAGGTGGAGAGGGTCTGCACCCTGAAGAATGTGATGCTGGAGCATCTGTATCACCAGCCGCCTATTGATCCGGCGGAGCTTCTGGAGACCCTTCATCAGTACAGGGATATGGTCGCGCCTTATGTGTGCGATGTATCAGCTTATCTTCATGAGGCGCTGAAGGAGGGAAGGACCATTCTGCTGGAGGGCCAGCTGGGTTCTCTGAAGGATCCGGATCACGGCATTTATCCCATGGTGACATCTTCCTCTACACTGGCGGCGTACGGCGCCATCGGCGCGGGAATTCCGCCCTATGAGATCAGGGATATCATTACAGTGGTGAAGGCTTATTCCAGCGCGGTGGGAGCAGGCGCTTTTGTCAGTGAGATCTTCGGGGACGAGGCCGATGAGCTGAGGCGCAGAGGCGGAGACGGCGGAGAATTCGGCGCGACCACAGGTCGTCCCAGACGGATGGGCTGGTTTGACGCTGTTGCCACCCGGTATGGGTGCCGGATTCAGGGGGCTACGGAAGTGGCCCTGACGGTGCTGGATGTGCTGGGGTATCTGGATGAGCTTCCTGTCTGCGTAGGTTACGAGGTTGACGGGGAGGTTACAAAGGATTTCCCCACCACAGTGAAGCTTGAGAAGGCGAAGCCGGTCTATGTAAAGCTTCCCGGCTGGAAGTGTGAGATCCGCGGAATCCGCAGGTACGAGGAACTTCCGGAAAACTGCCGCAATTATATTGAGTTTATAGAGAAGGAGATTGGAGTTCCCATTACCATGGTGTCCAACGGACCGGGAAGAGACGAGATCATCTACCGGAATGTGTGAGACGGATGCGGGGAAGCTGACAAAGGACCTGAGAACTGAATAGGAAAAAACTGCCTCCGGCGCGGATACCCATGCGCCGGAGATTTTTTTGGAGAAAGCGCGGATTGCGTAAACGTGCGGTTTGGATTACGCAAACGTCAGTGTGGGTGTTTCAAAAGGTATGATATAATTAGGAAGGATTGTTGCAGGACGCGGATAAGGCGCGGAGTGGAAAGGAGCAATATGGCAGCGGAGAACACAGAGGGAAAAAACCTCCCGGCAGAGGGGGAAAAAATTGACAAAGAGATTGCGAGCCTGATGGAACAGCCCGGGAACCTTCCGGAAGGTTCAGGTGAGAAAAAACAGAAACGGCGCGTCAGCCGGCGAAAGATTTTCATTGGGGCGGCTGTGATTGCCGTTTTGGCCGGTGTATTTCTGGTCGTGGGAGGCGGCGGAGAGGATGCCATGAAGGTAAATGTGGTTAATCCGGCGCGCAGGGACATGGAAAGCTCGCTTACGATCAGCGGACCGGTTTCCGGGACGGACAGCGTGGATATCGTGTCCAATGTTCACGCGGAGATCCTGCAGATCGCGGTCTCGGAAGGAGAGCGGGTGACGAAAGGACAGCTGATCGCTGTTCTTGACGATACCGCTCTGCGGAGAGAGCTGGAGATCGCCAAGAACGCCTACGATCTGGCGGTCAGTACCTGCAGCGAGATGGATAAGGAAGCGGAACTGGGCTATGAGAAGGCCCTGCGGGACGTAAAGACTGCGCAGGATAATTATGACAGGATGAAGGTGCTGTTTGACGGCGGCAGTGTGCCTCAGGTGGAACTGGAGGCGGCTCAGTCGGCGTTGGGCGACGCGATTCTTAATCGGGAGTCCTATACGATCTTGGACGGCAAGGCGGTGGCTCCGGAGAGTTACCGCATAAAAGTAGAGACAGAGAAGCTGCAGTATGAGAAAGCGCTGAAGCAGATCGATGACACACAGATTCTTGCCCCCATCGATGGGACGCTGGTGCGTGTCAACGCCAAGGTCGGCCGTTTTGCTGACCGTATGGAAGACGATACCCCGCTTTTTGAAATTATGAATCTGGATACTCTTGAGATGAAGGTGCAGATCAGCGAGTATTCTATCGGAAAGGTTTCTGTGGGACAGGAAGTGGAAATCTCCGCTGATATCCTGGACGGTGAAAAGCTGAGAGGAGAAGTCGTCTCAATCTCGCCGACCGGCGAGGAGAAGGACGGCAGCTCTACGGAGCGCGTCGTGCCCACCATGATCCGTATTACGGATACGGACACGAAGCTGATCGCCGGAATCACGGCCCGCGCCAAGATCATTCTGGACAGGGCGGAAAACGTGCTGACAGTTCCGGTTTCCGCTGCTCTGCAGCTGGGAGACAAGATTTACATACAGACGGTTCGGGACGGCGTGATCCATCAGATTCCGGTCACCATTGGGATTGAGGATGACGTCAATATGGAGGTGATTCCGGAGGAGGGCGAGACGATCGACGAGCAGACGCAGGTTCTGGAGGCTCCCTCCGCGGATTATACCGAGGGCATGGCGGCAGCCGCCGTGCAGTAAGGGGGGCGCGCTATGCCGGGAAAGACTGAATTTTCTGAAAACGCGGGAAAGGCCGGGGACGAGCTGATCCGTCTGGTGGATCTCGCCAAGATCTACGATACGGGCGCGATCAAGGTGCTCGGTTTAAACAGGATCAATCTCACGATCCGCCGTGGAGAGTTTGTGGCCATTATGGGGCATTCCGGCTCCGGTAAATCGACGCTCATGAACATACTGGGCTGCCTTGACCGGCCGACGCTGGGGCATTATTATCTTGACGGTATCGACGTGGCGGATCTTACCCCCAACGAACTTTCGGCGATCCGCAACCGAAAAATTGGTTTCGTGTTCCAGTCCTTTAACCTGATCGCGCGTACGACGGCCCTGAAGAATGTGGAGCTGCCCATGACTTACGCGCGGATTCCGGCCGGGAAGCGGACCAAACGGGCGAAGGAGCTTCTGGAATGCGTGGGGCTCGGGGCCCGTTTGTCGCATATGCCTAATGAGATGTCCGGCGGCCAGAGGCAGCGGGTGGCTATAGCCCGGGCTCTGGCCAATGATCCGCCGCTGATCCTGGCTGATGAGCCTACGGGAAACCTGGATACAGTCGCCTCCATCGAGATCATGGAAATGTTTTCGGAACTCCATGAAGCGGGAGCTACGGTTGTCGTCGTTACCCACGAAGACAATATCGCTGCCTACACCGACCGCATCCTGCGGTTTTCCGACGGATGTATGATCAGCGACGAGAAGAATCCGAATCCTACGGAGCGGAGCGGGAAGCAGCACCTCAGCGGCCTGTACGGCAGTCTGTACAGAAGAGAGGAGGCAGCGGCGGATGCTGATTGAAAACATGAGGATGGCATTTCAGGCCATCCGGGCCAACCGGATGAGATCCCTCTTAACCATGCTGGGAATCATTATCGGCATCGGATCGGTGATCATTATCGTTTCCATCGGCGACAGCATGCGTCTGATCATTGAAGAAGCCTTTGTGGCGAACGGCACTACCAAGCTCAGCGTGCGGATTGATGAAGAAAAGGTGAAGGACGTAAGAGAAAGCGATTATTATACGATAGATGAACTGGAGCAGATCCGCGGCCGGTTTGAAGATGAGATCGTCTATATTGATTCTGCTCCGGACGTGAGAAGCAGGGTGACCGCGGGCCATTCCAAAATGATCTTCGATTTTTCGGGAGTTGATTATAATTTCCCTGAAGTGGTGCCCATTGTTATGAAAAGCGGCCGTTTTCTCACCGAGGCGGAGGTTCTTGGCCGCAGCAATCATGTGGTGATGGACGCGGACAGCGCGAAAAAGCTGTTCGGAACGGAAAATGCCGTCGGGAGGACGTTCCGCACGACCATCGGCGGATATACGGACGAGTACACGATTGTCGGTGTCTGCGAGGAGGAAACAAACCTGTTTCGCAGGCTTGTGTTTTCCCTTGGCCAGGACGAGGGGACCTGTTACGTGCCCTGGTCGATCTTAACTTATCCCAACGACCATTTTTTGCTCTGCCGCGTGTACGCGAAAGAAGACGTGGATATGGAAGATTTTGCAAAGCGGCTTACTGCCTATATTGCGCGGATCAAGAACCGGAATGAGGAAGATTTTTACGTCAATTCGTCGATTGAGAACAGCAACATGCTGAGCGGATATATGGCGGCGTTTTCGGCGGCCATCGGCTGCATCGCGGCCATCTCCCTTCTGGTGGGCGGAATCGGCATCATGAACATCATGATGGTGTCGGTGACGGAGCGGACCCGGGAGATCGGAATCCGCAAAGCCCTGGGAGCGCGGACGGAGGATATTCTTCTTCAGTTTTTGACTGAATCCGCGATCCTGTCCGCCTTCGGCGGCCTTATCGGCGTAGTGTCCGCATCCGGACTCCTTTATGCAGTCGGGGCCCTGCTTCAGCAGAAGGTGGTCATTCGTCCCGTCGTAGTGATCGTCGCCATATCCTTCGCGGCGGCGGTGGGCGCGTTTTTTGGGTGGTATCCTGCCCGGAAGGCTGCCAGGGAAGAACCGATCGAGGCGCTGCGGTATGAGTAGGACGGCAATGCGGGAGAGAAAGAGAAGCGGCAGGAAACACGCACAGAGGGGAGGAAGCCGCGGATGCTGATTGAAAATATAAGGATGGCCATTCAGGCCATCAAGGCCAATCGGATGAGATCCTTCTTAACCATGCTGGGAATCATCATCGGCATCGGTTCGGTGATCATCATTGTTTCCATCGGCGACACCATGCGTCTGGTTATTGAAGACGCCTATAACTTCTACGGCATAACCCAGGTCTATGTAGAGATTGACGAGGATAAGGTTACCGATATCAGAGACAGCGATTATTATACCATTGACGAACTGGCCCAGATCCGCAGCCGGTTTGAGGATGAGATTGCCCACATGTCCCCCGATATCTCGGCAAAAAGCGAAGCGATTGCGGGACGCGACAGTCTGAACGTGAACTTTACGGGCGTCGATTATAATTATCCGGAAGCGGTGAAGGTTGTCATGAAGCGGGGCCGGTTCCTCAATGAGGAGGATATCCTCGGCCGAAGGAAGAACGTGATCCTTGACGAGGAGGGAGCGAAGAAACTGTTCGGAACGGAAAACGTGGTGGGAAGGACGTTCCGCACCACCATCCGCGGATATACGGACATATATACGGTGGTCGGCGTTTACGCCAGAGAAACCAACTGGCTTTATGTGCTGGCGGAAGGGATCAACAGGGATGAAGGCTACGCTTACGTTCCCTGGACCCTTTTGACCTATCCCAATGACAAAGTCCTGTCCTGTTATCTGCACGCCAAGGAAGGCGTTGATATGCAGGATTTCACAAAAAGGCTCGTTGCCTACATCGCCCGGATCAAGAGCCGCCAGCCGGAAGATTTTTATGTTTTTCTGGCAGATGAGGAGAGTAAGGAGTTAGACGGGATCATGGCGGCGTTTTCCGCGGCTATGGGCTGCATCGCGGCCATCTCCCTTCTGGTGGGCGGAATCGGCATCA
>CANQSK010000090.1 GCA_947626475.1 uncultured Lachnospiraceae bacterium | reverse complement strand
AGAAAAAGAAGCTCAGGGAAACCATTTTCATAGCGTTTTGTGCCTGAGCGAAGCGAAAGGAATGGATATAACTATGACAAGAGAAGAGAATGTGAAACTGATGACTGACAAGATGGCAAAGTTTGTGGCCCATATTGCCAAGAAGCTGCCGGACGACGTGGTGGCGAAGCTGGAGGAGCTGGGAGCCCAGGAGAACGCGGCTCTGCCCAAGGTGCTTTATGAGACCATGACGAAGAACCAGAATCTGGCGGTGTCTCTGGACCGTCCCAGCTGCCAGGATACAGGCGTTCTTCAGTTCTGGGTAAAATGCGGAACCAGATTCCCGCTGATCGATGATCTGGAAGCGCTGCTGAAGGAAGCGGTTGTTCAGGCAACCTTTGCCACCCCTCTCCGCCACAACAGCGTGGAGACCTTTGACGAGTACAATACCAAGAGAAATGTGGGTAAGGGAACCCCCACCGTATTCTGGGATATCGTTCCCAACAGTGACCAGTGTGAGATTTACGCCTATATGGCAGGCGGCGGCTGCACCCTTCCCGGCAAGGCCATGGTGCTTATGCCCGGCGCAGGTTACGAGGGTATCACGGATTTCGTGCTGGATCAGATGACCAGCTATGGACTGAATGCCTGCCCGCCTCTTCTGGTAGGCGTGGGCGTGGCCACCTCTGTGGAGACGGCTGCCCTGCTTTCCAAGAAGGCCCTGATGCGTCCCATCGGCTCTCACAATGAAAATGAGAACGCCGCCAAGATGGAAAAGCTTCTGGAAGACGGGATCAACGCCATCGGTCTGGGGCCCCAGGGAATGGGCGGAAAGTTCTCCGTCATGGGCGTGAATATTGAGAATACGGCCCGTCACCCCTCTACCATCGGCGTGGCTGTGAACGTAGGCTGCTGGTCTCACCGCCGCGGACATGTGGTATTTGACAAGGATTTAAACGCAACCGTAGATACTCATTCAACCATTGACCTGAATCAGTAAGGAGGAGAAAAATATGATCGAGATCAGAGGAGATAAGAAAGTTCTGGTTACACCCGTAAGCGCCGAGGACCTTGCGGATATTAAAATCGGAGATATCGTATGGCTGGATGGAGATCTGATGACCTGCCGCGATGTGGCTCACCGCCGTGTAGTGGAGTATGGAAGAGAGCTACCTTACGACATCAAGGGAAAAGCGATTTTCCATGCGGGCCCCATTGTCCGCAAAATCGAGGGAACTGAGGACGACTACGAGATGGTGTCCGTAGGTCCCACCACCTCCATGCGTATGGAGAAATTCGAGTATGAGTTTACCAAGCAGACCGGCGTACGTGTTATCGTTGGAAAAGGCGGCATGGGCCCCAATACGGAGAGAGGCTGCAAGGAATTTGGAGCGATTCACTGTGTATTCCCGGCCGGCTGCGCCGTCGTGGCCGCCACCGAGGTGGAGCGGATCGCGGAGCATCACTGGGACGAGCTGGGTATGCCGGAGACTCTCTGGTGCTGCAAAGTGAAGGAATTTGGTCCGCTGATCGTCTCCATCGACTCTCAGGGAAGAAATATGTTCGAGGAGAACAAGGTTACCTTCAACGAGAGAAAAGAAGCCGCCAAGCAGGCCATTTATCCGGAAGTGAAATTCATTAAGTAATTTCCTGAGTTAGGTTTTTACATACCATATCGATACCTTTTGCCGGGGAACCGCTGAAATCACTTGTTGTTTTCAGCGGTTCTCTGTTATAATATTCACGTAAGCAATGAGCAGTGCGAAAAAGGCGGATAGGAAGATGCGTCGCATTGCGGGATGGTATAATATATTTGATTGATAGTGCTGTCCTCTATTGAAATCAAGAGAAGCGAGGCAAAAAAGTCATGAGTGATATCGAAAGAAGCTGCGCCGACTGCGGCGTCGTCAACTGCAAGGGACTGGGGAAGGAATATCCGCCTTTCTGCCAGACCGTGCAGATGAACCCTGACACGAAAGAGAAGGCCATGGAGTGTTACGGGGAAGAAGAAAACCGAAAGATCATGCAGGCAGCTGCTCAGGTAGAGTATGAGGGATACTGCCGCTGGTGCCGGGTGGAGGAAACCATAGAATTCGCGAAGCGGATGGGATATCATAAACTGGGGATTGCCTGTTGTGTAGGCCTGATCCGGGAGACCAGGATTCTGGCGGACATTCTGCGAAACCACGGATTTGAGGTGTTCGGGATTGCCTGCAAGGCGGGAGCTGTGCCAAAAACCGATGTGGGAATCGATCCCGAATGCTGCGCCATCGGCCCCAATATGTGCAATCCCATTCTCCAGGCAAAGCTTCTGGAGGAAGCGGAGACGGATTTTAATATCGTGGTTGGACTTTGTGTGGGACATGATTTCCTGTTTTATAAATATACGAAAGCACCGGCGACAACGCTGATCGTAAAGGACCGGGTGACGGGCCATAATCCGGCGGCGGCGCTGTATACAGCGGACTCCTATTATAAAAAGAAACTATATTGACAGGAGTCTTTCCCGAACGTATAGTTATAGGAGACAGGAGTGATTTTTTATGAAAACAGATGATAAAAAGGAATTATTTGAGACTATGCCGGTGCCGAAGGCTATCGCGGCCATGGCCATACCGACGATTATCAGTCAGTTGATCAATCTGATCTACAATATGGTGGACACCTTCTTCATCGGCCGAACCGGCAATTCCTATATGGTGGCGGCGGTGACGGTGGCGTTCACTCTCTTTATGATGACCATTGCTTTCTCCAACCTGTTCGGCATCGGCGGCGGGAGCCAGGTGGCCCGGATGATCGGAAGCGGCAGAGACGCGGACGCAGGGAAGGTCAGCGCCTTCAGCCTTTACAGCACCATTGCCATCGCCCTGGCATACTCTCTGTTGATCGGACTGTTCATGGACCCAATTCTGAAAGTGCTGGGCGCTTCCGACTCCACCATGAGGTTTGCGAAGCAGTATGTGTGGCTGGTAGTGGTCATAGGAAGCCTGCCTACTATCCTTTCCATGATGGGGGCTCATCTGCTGAGAAATGTGGGTTATTCCAAGCAGGCCAGCATCGGCCTGTCCGGAGGCGGAATCCTGAATATGGTGCTGGACCCGCTGTTCATGTTCGTGCTGCTTCCCAGGGGCTGGGAGGTGCTGGGCGCGGCTCTGGCCACCCTTCTTTCCAATATCGCCTCCTGTATCTATATGATTTATATGCTGAATAAAGTGTCGAAGACCTCGGCCCTCAGCATCCGTTTTTCTGATATTCACGGAATCAAAAAAGAGGATGTGAAGGGAGTCTTCACCGTAGGCGTGCCGTCGGCGATCCTGACAGGACTTTTCGATGTGGCCAATATCTTCCTGAATGCCCTGATGGCCGTTCACGGTGATCTGGCTCTGGCGGCGGTGGGAATCGTCATGAAGGTGGAGCGTCTGCCCAACGCCATCAACATCGGTATCTGCCAGGGTATGCTGCCTATTGTGGCTTACAATTTCTCTTCCGGCAACCGGGAGAGGATGAAAAAAGTGATCAGTACGGCCAGGGCTTATGGTCTGGGAATCTCACTGCTGAGCCTGATGTTGTTCCAGCTGTTTGCGGCTCCTCTGGTTCGGATCTTTTTAAGTACCTCCGCGGGAGACGCGGCGGCGGCTCTGACGACTATCGGCTTTGCCGTTATCTTCATCCGGATCCGCTGCGTGGCGTCGCCGTTCCAGTTCCTGAATTATCACACCTCCTACTGTATGCAGGCCATGGGGGACGGATTCGGGACGCTCCTTCATGCTGTAGTCCGGGAACTGGTGTTTTACATACCCTTTATGTTCCTTCTGGACCGGCTGGCCGGCGAGAACGGCCTTGCCAGCGCCCTGGTAGCCGGGGAGGCCTGCGGAGCGGCGTTCGCTTTGCTGCTGCTTAGGATCAGGATGGAGAGGAAGCATAAAGAGCTGACGTAATTTCTGCGGAGAAAGAAGCGGGTGAAGACATGAACCTTTTGATTCTGGACAGCAAAAGCAGCGCCATAGAAAATGTAAGAAGCATGCTGAATCTGGCGGAGCTGGGCATCAGCCGCTGCTACGGGGTGTGCAGCGTTTCGGAGGCCAGGACGCTGATTGCCGACAATCGGATTGATATTCTCCTGGCGGCAGTGGAGATGTCAGGGGCGGAGCCGGCCGGAAAAGCGCCGGGACTGGAGCTTCTTGCATGGATAAGAGAAAGGAAGCTGGATATCGCCTGTATTTTCATGGCGGACCGGCCGGACTTTTCCTGCGCCCGGCATGCGATCGCGCTGGGCTGTCAGGGGTATCTTCTGCGGCCTCTTGACGGGGAAGAGCTGCGGACAACCCTGGAAAAGACCATATCGGGGCGAAGGGAATATGAGAAGCTTCGGATCAAGAGCGATTTTTACGCGGCCAATGAGAAGCGGATTACCAGGGATTTCTGGAAGGACTTGTTTTACGAAAATATTTCCGCTGACCGCCAGTCCATTGAACATCAGCTGAAGCACAGAAGCCTGATCATTCAGCCGGACTGGCTTTACGGAGTCGTGCTTTTGATGGTGCGCACCTGGCGGGAAGACCAGTATGACCGCCTGGACCGGTTTGTCATCAACAATGTGGCGCAGGAGCTGTTTGAGATGACAGTAGCGGAGGCGGTGGACTGGCAGGATGTGATGCAGTTCGGCGAGCGGGCCCAGATCGCCGTCTGCGGCGCGCGAAGCGGCGAGGGGATCTTTGAGCTGTGCCGCCGGTTTGCGGAGCAGTATACCAGGATGATCCGGCAGTACGCGGATGTGCGTATCATCGGATATGTGGGGCGGGTGGTTCCCATTGAGACGGTGGCGGAGGAGATTGAGAATCTTCTTCTCATGGACAGCCAGCATCTGGAGGACCACGGCGTGGTGTTGTACTCGGAGGCCGGCAATCTGCTCCGGCTGGACCGCGGAGCTGACGACCGTTTCAGCCGCTGGGAGCAGCTGCTGTGCGGCGGGAAAATAACCAAGGTCCGCCAGGAGCTGTTTGACTATCTGGATCATCTGGATGTGAGCGGCGGTCTGAACAAGCGGTCTTTTTATTATTTTTATACCCGGTATCTGGAGATCTTGTCCCGATACGCTCAGGAACACCAGATCGTCATGAGCCGCCTGACGGAAGAAGAAAGCCACCGGAAATGTTTTGAGGACGCCATGCGGAATATCCAGAGTATGAAAGCGTGGATCGACTGCTCGCTCAGACAGTTTGAAGAGCTTGCGGAGAGAGATGAGATGGATCTGGATCCTGTGGAGGCTACGGTAAAATATATCCGTGAGCACATGGCGGAGCCTCTGGAGATGGCGGAACTGGCGGCCAACGTTCATTTTAACCAGGATTACCTGACCAGGATCTTCAAGCGGAAAATGAATACGTCGGTAAAGAATTATATCGTCACCTGCCGGATGGAACGATCCAGGGAGCTTCTGGAGTCCACGGACCTTCCTATCGCGGAGGTGGCCTATCAGGTGGGATATTATAATTATACCAGTTTCAACCGGGCATTCAAAAAGCAGTTTGATGAGTCTCCTCAGGCCTTCCGGCAGAGGGTGGAGTGAAGGTGAAATCAGCCTCCTGCGAATATCGGGCATTGCGCCCCCGCAGGAGGCTGATTTTGGCGTTAGATATCCAGCGCCGCGTGATATCCCCAATATACGGCGTTGGTGATGGTGGATACCCTGGCAGCGTCGCCGATGACCCGGACAAAGGGGGCGCTTCCGGAAAGCTCCGTCACCATATCCGTTCTGGACCGCTGGCCCAGAGCGCAGATGACGCTGGTTCCGGGAATCAGAACCTTCTCTCCCTCTTTGTTCTCGCAGATGATGCCGTCTTTGGTGACTTCCAGGCCTTTGTGGCCGGTATGCACGGTCACGTATTTTTCAATCTCTTTCAGCAGAAGAGGACGGTGGCGGACGTTGGCGTCGGGGGCCAGCTGATCCCGCATTTCTACCAGATGGACATGCCTGCCTTCCTGGGCCAGATGAATGGCGCACTCGCAGCCTGCCAGGCCGCCTCCGAAGACGGCTACGTCATTTCCTACCTTATCTGATTCCAGATAATAATTGTTGACGACCACTACATTGTCTCCATCCAGGCCGGGAATGGGCGGAACCAGAGGTTCGGAGCCTACGGCGATGATCAGGGCATCCGGCTTCTCCGCGTCCACATATTCCCTGGTCACTTTGGTGTTCAGGCGGATGTCCACCCCCGCGTCCCGGCAGAATTTGGTGTAGGTCAGGCTCAGCTCATACATCTCATGCTTGAAGGGCAGGGCCTGTTCGCTTTTCAGGATGCCGCCGGTTTTATCGGTCATCTCGCACAGGATGACCTGATGGCCTCTCCGCGCGGCTGTGTAGGCTGCATAGAGGCCGCCGGGGCCGCCTCCCGCTACCAGAACCTTCTTCTTTGCGGGAGCCGGGTAGACTACGTCGCCCTCGCATTCCCGGCCGATCAGGGGATTGACGGTGCAGCGGCGGGTGGAGGTGGCGGCACGCTCCGCCATGCAGGTGAAGCAGCGGAGACAGCGGACGATATCTTCATCCTGGTTGGCCATAACCTTGTTGGGCAGGAAGGGGTCCGCCAGAAGGGCTCTCGCCATGTAGACCACATCGGCTTTGCCTGAGGCAATGATTTCCTCCATCTGTGCCGGATCGTTGAGCCCGCCGATGGTAGCCACCGGTTTGCTGACGTGCTTTTTGATCTCCGCGGCGAGGAACACATTCCGGCCATGGTCTGTGAACATGGAGGGATGGGTGATGCCGAAGGTCTTCTGATAAGTGCCTGCGGAGACATGGATCAAATCCACATAGGGCTCCACGGCCTGAGCGATCTTAATGCCTTCCTCGAGATCGTAGCCTTCATCCACAAATTCCGCGCCGCTCATGCGGAATTCAATGGGGAAGAAGGGACCTACGGCTTCCCGGACGGCCTTCAGCACCTCGATGGCGAACCGGCAGCGGTTCTCGGTGCTTCCGCCGTACTCATCGGTCCGGTGATTGAACATGGGAGACAGAAACTGATTGATCAGCCAGCCGTGGCCGCCGTGAACCATCAGAAGCTCAAAACCGGCTCTCTTGGCAAGTCCGGCTACATGACCGTAAGAGGCCACGATCTCATCGATCATGTCCCTGGTCAGCGCTTTTACGGGAACGCCGTCTGCCCGGACCGTGTCGCAGGGGCCCCACTGATGGAGAGATTTCTGCTTGGATTTGTCTGTCATGTAGGTTCCGGCGAACATTCCGGAGTGGCTGAGCTCCAGGCTGGGTATGGAGCCGTGCCGCCGTATGGCGTCGGCCGTGTAGGTGGCGCAGGCCAGGGAATTCAGAATGCTTTCATCCAGGTGGTAAGCGTGACTTCCATCGGTGGACGGATGAACCATGCACTCGGACACGGTGACCGCGGCCGCGCCGCCCTTGGCGCGCAGCTCGTAAAAGGCCGTGGATTTTGGACCGATACAGCCGTCGTTGGCGATGTCTGTGCCGCCCATGGGAGCGGAAAACATTCGGTTGCGGAAGGTGGTCCTTCCCAGGGTGATGGGAGAACAGAGATGCGGGTATTTCAGTTCCATAAAAAATAACCTCCTTTGTATGGTGTTTATACATAATAGGGGCTGCCTGCCGGAACCGGGATGATTCCCGGATGGGCAGCCGTGATAGGATTATTATAGATGAAAAGCAGTTGAAATGAAAGGGCAGCAGCCGACATATGTTTGACGTTTTCCGACCTGGTCCGGCTGGAAAGTGGTCTTGAAAGGAACCGGAAGGTGTGGTAGGATAGGGGAGAACGGAACTGCGTCAGTTTGGACGTTCAAGTAAGAGGAAAGCAGGGGAGAGTCTGCATGAAAAGATCAGAATTCAGAAAATATAAGGTTTTCTTCGCTGCGGCGCTGGCGGTTATCAGTGTGCTTACGGCGTGTGAATGGCGGGGAGCGAAGCCGGACAGCGGCAGGGAGACGGCCGCGCAGACCGCGGAGGTTCTGCCGGAAGGAGAGTCCGGCCCGGATTACAGCCGGGAGGAGGACTGGGCTTATTTTGCCATAGGCGAAAACAAGGACGCCGATCTGTTTTTCATTGCGCCTACGGTCTATTCCGGCGATGAAAATACTCATTATATGAGCCTGGATGACGACGACACGAAGGAAAGCTTTGTGGGCGCTCTCAATATGGAGCGTGGGATTTATGAGGACAGTACAAGAATGTACGCGCCCTTTTACCGTCAGGCGGGACTGAATGTATATAAACTCAGTGCCGGTGAGAGGGATCTGTATATTGACGAGGCGTATAAGGATGTGAGGGAGGCCTTCCTTTATTATTTTGAACATGAAAACAATGGCCGGCCCTACCTGCTGGCAGGTTTTTCCCAGGGAGCGGATATGGTTCTGAGGCTGATGAAGGATCTGTTTGATGAAGAGAAATATACGGAAAATTTCATCGCCGCCTACGCCATCGGATGGTCCTATACGGAGGAAGACGTCCGCCAGTATCCTCAGCTGAAGCCGGCTCAGGGCGAGACTGACACCGGCGTTATCATTGCCTTTAATTCCGAGGCGGAGAGCGTGACGGAATCGCTGATCGTAGGAGAAAACGAAAAAACCTATGCCATCAATCCCCTTAACTGGAAAACGGACGGCACGCCTGCGGACAAGTCCCTGAATCTGGGCGCCGCATTTACGGATTACTCCGGGGCCATAACCCGGGAGGTTCCCCAGCTGACAGGAGCGTACATCGATTCCCGGCGGGGGACCCTGAAGGTGACGGATGTGACGCCGGAGGAGTATCCGCCCGGGCTGGACATTTTCGGCGAAGGAATCTATCATCTTTATGATTATCAGTTCTTTTTCAGGAACCTGCAGGAGAATGTGAGAAAACGGATTCAGGCGTATGAATCCGGTATGTGAGAAATGACAGATCAGCCGGTGCGGGAGCGCCCTTAAGCCCCTGCGATAAAGGAAAAGTTGGGAGAAGAAAAGTCGGAAAAGGAAAAGTCCCGGTAGGATTTTTCCTTTTTTTGTGAGAAAATATTTTCTAAAATATAGAAAGAAAGTGACAAGACGGCGCGGCGGCAAAGCGGGAGCGCCGGTATTTACGGATAGGAGGATTTGGAAATGGCACATGAGCGTTTTTACGGAGTGGGAGAACCGCTGATTCAGAGGGAAGAGGACACGAAGATTCCGGCGGCCGCTTATCTGGACCTGGTGAAGGGCATGGGCTGCAACGCCTATCGTTCCTGGATGCACATTACGGATATTCTGTTGGATCCTGTGACGCCCAACGAGAAAATTGTGGAACGGCACCGCCGGCTTCTTGACCGGGCCGTGGAGCTGGACATCGAAGTGACCGGGATGAGCCACGAATGGTTTCTGCCGGAGGGCTGCAAACAGCGAAAGGGCCATGCCATGCCGGCCAGGGATCTGACGCCGGGAAGCACCTACATGAAGACCCTCAAGATGCTGGAGGAATCCTGGTGCACCATGGCCAGACTGTTTCCTCAGGTGGCCATCTGGGAGGTGGGAAATGAGTGGAATCTGAACGCGTTCCTTCATCCCGACGGGTTCCTGGACAGTGACATGAGCCATCCCTTTACAGCCGATGAGAAGATGGATATCGCCGTGGATCTTCAGTATTTTTCTGCCAGAGGTGTCCGCCGGGGAAATCCCAACGCCAAAGTGGCCTCCTTCTCGCCGGCCCTCAGCACACCCACTCTGGGCGGCGATATGCCGGATTACCTGCCGGTAATGTTCGGCGCTGCCTGGACCCTGGATAAGATGTACAGCCGGATTAAATCAGGCAGGTTCTGGTCTGACAACACGGACGACTATTTTGATATCGTGTCCTGGCATCCCTATGTGTTCACCAACAAGATCGTAGACGGGGACTATGATCTGTTCCTGGATGTGGAGGAGCCGGACAGCCTGTGGAAGGCCTACGGTGATTCCGTTTACAAGGTAATGAGAAAATACGGCGACGGCCACAAGGAGATCATCATGACGGAGACCGGTTTCACAGACTGCGGAAATCCGGAATGGGAAGAAAGGTACGCTTACTACAATAAGAAGATTCTCCAGATGGCGGCCAATATGGAAAATGTGAGGACTCTCCACAATTTCCGCCTGCTCTGTGAGAAGGCCATGCTGGAGCGGGAGGGGATCGAGAGCAACCAGATCGGCGGACTGACGGAGGTCTATTTCGGACTGTTTACGGAGCCGTCGGACGGCTGCCAGCCCAGAAAGCGGGCGCTGGCAATTCAGGAGATGACGGGAAGCACGGCAGATCTGTATGAGCTGGGTCGGAAGGTCTGCGAGACGCCGAAGCTGCCGTGACAGGGCCGCGCCGGATGAAAACAGAAAAACCGATGAGGAAGATCAGAAAGAAAAGCGAGAAAAATCAGACAGAAAGGCGGAATGGATGATGAGCGATTATATTGTAAAGACAACCAGCGGAAAAGTGCAGGGCCACCTTCGGAACGGTCTGGTGGAGTATCTGGGGATTCCTTATGCCCAGCCGCCGGTGGGGGAGCTGCGGTTTAAGAGAGCCAGGCCGGTCACTCCATGGGAGGGGATATTTGACGCCAAGGAGTACGGTCCGGAATCCGTTCAGTTTGATGAGGGACAGCTGAAGGGCAGCGAGGATTGTCTGACCGTCAATATCAAACGGCCGGAAAAGGGAGATAACCTTCCGGTGTTTGTCTATATTCACGGGGGAGGCTACAACACCGGGGCCTGTAACGTGCCTCTGTACAGCGGCGATCATTTCGCCTCAGAAGGTCTTGTGTACGTGGCCTTCCAGTACCGGCTGAATGTGCTGGGGTTCTATGATTTTACTACATATCCGGGCTGTGAGGACTTTGAGAGCAACTGCGGCTTGTCGGATCAGATTCTGGCCATGAACTGGATCCATGACAATATCGCCGCTTTCGGCGGAGATCCCAACCGGGTAACCATCTGCGGGGAGTCTGCGGGAGGGGCCTCCGTGGTGAATATGCTGGCCTGTCCTTTCGTAAAAGGGACCTTCCAGCAGGCTATCGCCCAAAGCGGCCTGCCTAACTGTGTCATGACCCATGAGACGGCCAGAGAGAACGTGGATCTTTTTATGGAGGGCATGGGATGGACCGTGGAGGAACTGCAGAAGCTGCGGACCGGCGACCCATTTTCCTTCCAGAAGGGCAATACCTACGTGGCGGAGCGTCACCAGTACAAAAATCCCGGCATGTTCCTGCCGGGGCCCGTTCAGGACGATCTGTTGCCCGTGCGGCCCATTGACGCTATCCGCCGCGGCAGCGCCGCCGGCGTGAAGCTGATCATCGGCTCCAACGCCCATGAGGGAACCACCTTTGTCCATCCGGAAAATACCGGCTTCCCCAACAGCTGGGCCATGATCGCCTCCATGTTTGAGAAGAACGGCAATATTGAGAGCTTTCCGGACATTATCCGTTACTACCATCCCAACGCAGACGCGTACCTGAAGAATATTGACAGCCAGAATAAATTCAGCGCCGCCGATCTGCCTGCCGACAGGGAAGAGAAGGACAAGGTGGGAGTTCCGTTTATTAACTTTGCTACGGATTACGCGTTCCAGATGCCGGCCATCAAGGTGGCGGACGGTCAGAAGAAGTATACGGACGACGTATGGATGTACCGCTATGAGCTGGTGACAAAATCCGGCGAGGCGACGGGACTGAAAGCTTCCCATGCCTTCGATCTGCCGGCCATGTTCGGGGATAGGGAGTTCCATTTCAGCAAATTTATCTTCGACGGGGAGAGTCCGGAGACGGTGGATGAGATCATTGGCCAGATGCACGGAGACTGGGTGCGGTTCGCCAAAACCGGCCAGCCCAATCCGGACTGGCCCAGATATGAAGGTCACGACAGCAGGATCCGCATCTACGACCGGAAGACCAGGACAGAACGAGCGGACCGGACGGCCCTTATGGATACCTGGAAGGATATGCGGTTCTATGAAAATTAGACGGCAGGTCGGAAAATGAGAATTTCAGGTAGGATAACGTCTATTTTGAAAATGAGAAATCTTCTATACTTGCTTTAGTGTTTGAGATATGTAAAATCTGAAGGAGGAAAGCAATATGTTTAGTTACGCGTCAAAAACAAACAATCCGGATACGAAGCTGGGCTGGAACGACCGGATCGGCTACGGTATCGGAAACTACGGTATGGCATGGATCAACGGCCTGATGTCCGCGTTCTTCATGACCTACTTAACCAGCGTGTCCATGGTGGATGCCGGCGTGGCCGGAACCATCATCGCCCTGTCCAAGGTCTTCGACGGTGTGTCCGACCTGATCATGGGCCGTATCGTGGACGGCACCAGGTCAAAGTTCGGTAAGGCGAGAGTGTGGCTTTTGAGAATGTGCATCCCCATGGCCATTTCCACCATTCTGCTGTTCAGCATCCCGGCTTCCATGACGGGAATCGTGAAGTACGTGTACATTTTCGTTATCTATAACCTGGTGAACTCTGTATTCTATACGGCCATGTTCGTGCCTTACAATTCCATTATCGCCCTGACCACCACAGACGGTTACGAGCGCGGAATGCTGGGCAATATCAGCATGATCTTCCAGACCATCGCCAATATCTGCATGAATACCTTCTTCATGAGATGGCTGCTGTACTTTGGCGGCGGCGATATGTATCAGCAGGCAGCCTGGACCAAGGCCGTTATTATCGTAGGCATCTTCGTGGTAGTGTCCGCCGTCCTCAGCGTGATGGGTACCAAGGAGCGTGTCAATGAGCAGGTAACTCCGGGGGATAAGCCCAAGGACGATGTTTCCGCCATTGTTGCGGTGAAGTCCCTGTTCCGGAACAAATACTGGCTGACTCTGGTACTGTGCATGTTCTGCATCTTCTTCATCATTGTTATGTACTCTGCCGGAGCGATCTTCTACTCCGAGCATGTGCTGGGCGATCCCCTTCTGTACACGCCCATCAACAACGCTTTGTCCATCTCTCAGTTTGCTACCATGTTCTTCACTCCTTTCTTCATGAAGAAATTCGGCAAGCACAAAACTTATCAGCTGGGTTTGATCGGAATGCTCCTGGGCTTCGGCGGAACCGGACTGTGCGGCCCCAACCTGCCGATGCTGATCGCCTTCAACATCTTAAAGGGTGTCGGCCTGGGCGCCGCGGGCGGCATGGCCTTCGGTATGGTTGCCGATACCATTGAATACGGCGAGTGGAAGACGGGAGTCAAGACGGTAGGTATGGGCAACGCTGCGATTTCCGCGGCTCAGAAGCTGGGCCTCGGCATCGGTCAGGCGGCCATGGGCTG
>CANQSK010000089.1 GCA_947626475.1 uncultured Lachnospiraceae bacterium | reverse complement strand
CAAGGATATTGCCGACCGGGTCTACATCGAGCCGCTGACCCTGGAGGTGGTGGAGCAGCTGATCCTGAAGGAGAAGCCGGACAGCGTTCTGCCGACCCTGGGCGGCCAGGCGGGGCTGAATCTGGCCATGGAGCTGGAGGAAGCGGGATTTCTGAAGGAACACAACGTGCGTCTCATCGGAACTACGGCGGCCACCATCAAGAAGGCGGAGGACCGGCTGGAGTTTAAGGAGACTATGGAGAAGATCGGCGAGCCGGTGGCTCCCTCCCAGGTGGTGGAGTCGGTGGAGGAAGGGATCGCCTTTACCAATACCATCGGCTATCCGGTGGTGCTGCGTCCCGCCTACACCCTGGGCGGCAGCGGCGGCGGTATCGCCAGCAACCAGGAGCAGCTGGTGGAGATCCTTCAGAACGGACTGCGCCTGTCCCGTGTAGGTCAGGTGCTGGTGGAGCGCTGTATCGCCGGATGGAAGGAAATTGAGTACGAGGTGATGCGGGACAGCGCAGGCAATGTGATCACTGTCTGCAATATGGAGAACATTGACCCGGTGGGTGTGCACACAGGAGACAGCATTGTAGTGGCTCCCTCCCAGACCCTGGGGGACAAGGAGTATCAGATGCTCCGTACCTCCGCCCTGAATATCATCACGGAGCTGGGCATCACAGGAGGCTGCAACGTCCAGTACGCCCTGCACCCCACAACCTTTGAGTACTGCGTCATCGAGGTGAATCCCCGTGTCAGCCGTTCATCCGCCCTGGCCTCCAAGGCGACCGGTTATCCTATCGCCAAGGTGGCGGCCAAGATCGCCCTGGGTTATACTCTGGATGAGATCAAAAACGCAGTGACGAAGAAGACCTACGCCAGCTTTGAGCCCATGCTGGATTACTGCGTGGTGAAAATGCCGCGGCTCCCCTTTGACAAATTCATAAGTGCCAGCCGGAAGCTGGGGACCCAGATGAAGGCCACCGGCGAGGTTATGAGCATCTGCACCAATTTTGAGGGCGCTCTCATGAAGGCCATCCGCTCCCTGGAACAGCATGTGGACTGCCTGCGTTCCTACGATTTTACGGGAATGGACGACGACCAGCTGATGAAGCAGCTGCGGCGGGTGGACGACCGGAGGATCTGGGTCATCGCGGAGGCCCTGCGCCGGGGAATCTCCTATGACGACATCCATCAGGCGACTATGATCGACAAATGGTTTATCGACAAGCTGGCGATCCTGGTGGAGATGGAAGAGGCTCTGGAGAAGGGGCCGCTGACGCCGGAGCTTTTGAGGGAGGCCAAGCGGATCGAATTCCCGGACAATGTGATCGCCAGGCTTACAGGTATGACGGAGGCGGAGATCAAGGCCATGCGCCACGAAAACGGCATCCGCGCGGCTTACAAGATGGTGGATACCTGCGCCGCCGAGTTCGCGGCGGAGACGCCCTATTATTACTCCTGCTTCGGAAGCGAAAATGAGGTGGAGGAGACCCGCGGACGGAAAAAGGTTCTGGTCCTGGGCTCCGGCCCCATCCGGATCGGGCAGGGCATCGAGTTTGACTTCTGCTCCGTTCACAGCACATGGGCGTTTTCAAAGGAAGGCTATGAGACGATCATCGTAAACAACAATCCGGAGACGGTCAGCACTGACTTTGATATTGCGGACAAGCTGTATTTTGAGCCGCTGACGCCGGAGGACGTGGAATCCATTGTGGATCTGGAAAAACCTGACGGAGCGGTGGTCCAGTTCGGCGGCCAGACGGCCATCAAGCTGACGGAGTCCTTGATGAAGATGGGCGTTCCCATTCTGGGGACGGCGGCGGAAGACGTGGACGCGGCCGAGGACAGGGAGCTGTTTGACCGGATCCTGGAGCGGTGCCGGATTCCCAGGCCGGCGGGCCACACGGTCTTTACCGCCGAGGAGGCCAAGAAAGCGGCGAATGAGCTGGGTTATCCGGTTCTGGTGCGGCCCTCCTACGTGCTGGGCGGCCAGGGAATGCAGATCTGCGTCAGCGACCACGATATTGACGAATTTATCGGGATCATCAATCAGATTGCCCAGGACCACCCGATCCTGGTAGACAAATATATAGTCGGAAAAGAGATCGAGGTGGACGCCGTCTGCGACGGGACCGACATTCTCATACCGGGGATCATGGAGCATATTGAGCGGACCGGAATCCATTCCGGCGACAGTATTTCCGTCTACCCGGCCCCCAGCATAACGCCTAAAGTGGAGGCAACGCTGGTCGATTACACGGAAAAGCTTGCCCGCGCTCTTCACGTAAAGGGCATGATCAACATTCAGTTCATCGTGGCCGGTGAGGATGTGTATATTATTGAGGTAAATCCCCGTTCCTCCAGAACGGTGCCCTATATCAGCAAGGTGACGGGCATTCCCATTGTACCCCTGGCAACCCAGGTTATCTGCGGGCATAGTTTACGGGAATTAGGTTACAAACCGGGCCTTCAGAAAAAATCGGAATACATCGCCATCAAGATGCCGGTGTTCTCTTTTGAGAAGATTCGGGGCGCGGATATCAGCCTTGGCCCGGAGATGAAATCCACAGGCGAATGTCTGGGCATCGCCAAAACCTTCAACGAGGCCCTTTACAAGGCCTTTGAGGGCGCGGGAGTGAAGCTGCCCAGGCACAAAAACATGATCATAACTGTCCGGGACGAGGACAAGAAGGATATTGTGGACATTGCCAGAAGGTTCCAGGCAGTAGGTTATCGGATCTTCGCCACCAGAGGCACGGCCAGAGTCCTGAACGAGGGCGGCGTGAAGGCGGTAGCAGTCAATAAGATCGAGCAGGAGTCGCCGAACCTGCTGGATCTGATTCTGGGCCATAAGATCGACCTGGTGATCGATACGCCTCCCCAGGGGGCGGACCACAGCCGGGACGGTTTTATCATCCGGAGAAATGCCATTGAGACCGGCGTCAACGTGTTGACGGCCCTGGACACGGCGGCGGCCCTGGCCACCAGCCTGGAGAACCGGGCCAAGGAACTGACCCTGATCGATATCGCGACTGTGGAGTGACGGAGTCCGGCCAATGGCCGGCGGCATGACGGATGCGGAAATGCCGCGGCGGAAAAAATGGTTGACAGTCATTTCTTTTCGGGGTATAATACGATAAACCGTTGAGGAAGAGTAAGTAGGTTCTATCCCTTCTCACACAGAGAGCCGCGGGCGGTGGGATCGCGGCGGAGAATACAGGACTGAATGGACTTCTGAGGGCAAACGGAAACGGCGCTGCCTGACAGCCGGAAGGCGTATCTGAGAGGCGGGACAGTGTTCGGAGTATGGGAGACAGAGCATGACTCTCTGTAAAAAAGGTCTGCATATGTATGTATGCGTAGAGCGGGCACGTACGTGTCAAGCCGGGTGGCACCGCAGGATATGTTGATAATGTCCTGTCCCAGCAGATTTTGCTGAGGACAGGATTTTTTTTTGTGCTCAGCGCAGATATTACAGAAAGAAAGGACAAAAAGATTATGAGAAAAACAAAGAAAATGACGGCAGTGATTCTTGCGGCGGCTATGACCATGAGCCTGGCTGCCTGCGGCGGAAAGAGCGGCAGTGAGACAACGGCTGCGGAAACGACAGCGGCTGAAGCTGCGGAGACAGCGGAAAGCGCGGCGGAGGACGCCTCCGGTGAGGCGGAGACAGAGGCACAGGCTGATGCCGGAGAAGGCGCAGTCTATAAGGTAGGCATCTGCAACTATGTGGACGACGCTTCCCTGAATCAGATCGTGGACAACATCCAGACCCGACTGGAAGAGCTGGGCCAGGAAAAGGGCGTGACCTTTGAGGTTTCCTATGACAACTGCAACGCGGACGCCAATGTGATGTCCCAGATCATCGCCAACTTTATCGCTGATGACGTGGATTTGATGGTAGGCGTGGCTACGCCTGTGGCCATGGCGATGCAGACGGCTACGGAGGACAATCAGATTCCCGTGGTCTTCGCCGCTGTGTCAGATCCCCTGAGCGTGGGCCTGGTGGAGTCTCTGGACGCACCCGGAAGCAACATTACGGGAACCTCTGATTTCCTGGATACCAACGCTGTTATGAACCTGATCTTCGCCGCGGACCCGGATGCCGACAAGATCGGCCTGCTGTACGATATCGGCCAGGATTCCTCCACGACGCCTATTGCCGCGGCCAAGGAGTATCTGGACGGAAAGGGCATCGAGTACGTGGAGCGCACCGGAACCACGGTCGATGAAGTGACCCTGGCCGCTCAGGCTCTGATCGCGGACGAAGTGGACGCCATCTTTACTCCCAGCGACAATACCATCATGACGGCTGAGCTGTCCATCTATGAGATGCTGTCGGAGGCCGGAATCCCCCACTACACCGGCGCAGATTCCTTCGCCTTAAACGGCGCGTTTCTGGGCTACGGCGTTGACTACGCGAACCTGGGCGTAGAGACTGCCAACATGATTAGCGGCATTCTGGCAGACGGCGATGATCCGGCGGCGACTCCTGTCAAGACCTTTGACAATGGTACTGCCACGGTCAACAGCGAAGTCTGTGAGACTCTGGGACTGAACTATGACGAGATTGAGGCTGCCTTTGCCCCCTTCTGCACCAAGGTACAGAGCATTGTGACGGCTGAGAGCTTTGATGATCTGAACTAACTGACTGACTGCTGAAAAAAGAGGGAGAGAGAATCATGTCCTTTGATTCCATTTTAAGCCTGATTCAAACTGCCCTGGAGCTGGGGCTGATCAGTTCCCTTACGGTACTGGCGCTGTTTTTGAGCTACTCCATGCTGAATGTCTGCGATCTGTCCACCGACGGCTGCTTTACTCTGGGAGCCACGGTGGGGGCGGTGGTGGCCATAGGGGGGCATCCCTACCTGGCGATTCCGGCCGCCATGACCGCCGGCGTCGCCTCCGGTTTCATCACAGCCCTTCTTCAGACGAAAATGGGCATTGACAGCCTGCTGGCCGGCATCATCGTGAATACGGCCCTGTATTCCGTCAACATTGCCGTGATGGGCAATTCCTCACTGCTGAACATGAATAAGACGGACACCGTATTTACCATTATGAAGGACGTTCTGGACGGAACGGCCGCGGCGGACCAGTACCGTGTGATCGTTGCGGTGATCGCGGTCGTTGCGGTGATCGTATTTTTGTCCCTGTTCCTCAGAACCAGGCTGGGTCTGGCGATCCGGGCCACGGGCAACAATCCGGACATGGTCCGCTCCTCCTCCATCAACCCGGTATTTACGACTATCATAGGGCTGTGCATTTCCAATTCTTTTACGGCCCTGTCCGGCTGCCTGCTGGCCCAGTCTCAGCGGTCGGTAAATATTGATATCGGCTCCGGCATGGTTACCATTGCCCTGGCGTCCCTGCTGATCGGCAACGCCTTTTTGGGCAAAGGAAGGATTCCGGTCCGCGCCGCAGGCGCAGTGCTGGGGGCGTTCGTATTCCGGATCGTCTATACCATCGCCCTGCGTTTCAACATGCCGGCCTTTATGCTGAAATTTGTGTCCTCGGTGATCGTGATCATCGCCATCTCAGGACCTTACCTGAAGAGCCAGATCCCGCTGTTTAAGCGCAGGCTGGAGCACAGGCCGGGAAGGAGGCAGACCAATGCTTAAGATTTCCCACATTTCCAAGACCTTTAATCCCGGAACCGTCAATGCCAAGCTGGCTCTTGACAATCTGTCCCTGGATGTGGCGGACGGCGATTTTATCACCATCATAGGCGCCAACGGAGCCGGAAAGTCCACGCTTTTCAACGCTATTTCCGGAAGCTTTTTCACCGACGCCGGCGAGATCGTTCTGGACGGGACGGACATCACCCTAATGCCGGAGTTTAAGCGGGCAAGAAGCATCGGGCGGCTGTTTCAGGATCCCATGCGGGGCAGCGCTCCGGGGATGAGCATTGAGGAAAATCTTGCCCTGGCGGCGGGACACGGCGGCTGGCTTTCCAGCGTGTCCCGGGCTGACAAGCAGATGTTTCGGGAGCGGCTGGCGCTTCTCAACATGGGGCTGGAGAACCGGATGCAGCAGCCGGTGGGCCTTCTGTCCGGCGGCCAGCGGCAGGCATTGACTCTGATGATGGCCACCATCAATCCGCCCAAGCTTCTTCTTCTGGACGAACATACGGCGGCCCTTGATCCGGCCACGGCGGAGAAGGTGCTGGAGCTGACGGAGCAGATTGTGTCCGGCGGCCGTCTCACCTGCCTTATGGTTACTCACAACATGCAGACCGCTCTGGAGCTGGGCAACCGGACGATCATGATGGACCGGGGACAGGTGATCTTCGACGTGTCCGGCCAGGACCGGAAGAATCTGACGGTGGCGGATCTGCTGGAACAGTTTAAGAGCGCGTCGGGAAAAGCGCTGGATAATGACCGGATGCTGCTGACCCGATAAAAATGAAAGAAATAAAGGGCCTGTTTTGCAGCGGCCCCGGCGGACGGCCGTCACCACGGACTGAAGGTGGCGGCCGTTTTCTGCTTTCCAATTCCTCTGCCTCGGAACTATTATTTTCCTGAAAGAAAGATGTAAGAGAAAAATCAGTTTTCTTTTCCGGCAGATGGTGATAGAATAAAATGAATCCTAATGAATCATACACGGTCAGGAGAGTGTTTATGTCGATAGTTGATTATCTCGGAGCGGTCAAGCTGGGCCGCAGGTGTTATCAGGAAGCGGTGCTGAGGGGGCAGTATCCTTATCTGCCGGCCCTTGACACAGTACTGTCTTACGCGGAGGTGGCATCGGAGGTGAGCCTGGGAGTGGTGGACATCCCCCTTTCCAGAATTGTGGGGACGAAGACCGAGGGCCGCACCAACGCTTTCGCAAGCAATTTTATGCCCCTTTTGTCGGATAGGTCTGAGTTCGCGTCCAAGTGGGCGTCACTTTACGATTATCAGGTAAGCCAGGGGATTCAGGATCCCATTGAGGTCTATGAGTTTATGAACCGGTTCTATGTCCTGGAGGGCAACAAGCGGGTCAGCGTCATGAAATATCTGGGCGCTTACAGCATTCACGGCAATGTGACCCGGCTGATTCCCAAGAAGAGAGGGGACAGCAAGGAGAACCGGCTGTACTACGAGTTTATGGAATTTTACCAGGTGGCCCTTAACTGCGACATCTGGTTCAGCCGGGAGGGGAGCTACAGGAAGCTTCTGAAGCTGATGGGCAAGAGGCCGGATGAGGAGTGGAGCGACGGAGACCACGAGGTGTTCAACTCCGCCTACGGCAGGTTTGTGCAGGCGTTTCAGAAATTCGGCGGGGATAAGCTGAACATGACCTGTTCCGACGCCTTTCTGATGTATGTGGAGATCTTCGGGTACGATACGGTCTCTCACCAGACGGAGAAGGAGATGGGCGTTTCCCTGCACAAGATAGAGAAGGAGATCAAACTGGCTGCCAGCGGCAGTCCGGTGGAGCTGGTGGAGAGTCCGGAGGAGGCGGAGGAGACCGCCAGGAAGCCGATGATCCTCAACTGGCTGAAGGCGGTGGAGCCGGACCAGCTGAAGCTGGGATTCATACATACCAAGACAGCGGAGACCTCCAGCTGGACTTACGCCCATGAGTTGGGCAGGATGCACCTGGACGAGATTTACGGCGGAAGACCTGCGCCTTTGATAAGGCCAATACTCCGGAGCAGGTGGAGGAAGCTATTGAGAAGGCCATTGGTTCCGGCTGCAACATGATCTTTACCACGGCGGCCCAGATGATAAATGAGAGCGTGAAGGCGGCGGTTCTTCACCCGGAGGTAAAGATTTATAACTGTTCCATCAAAATGTCCTACAGCTCCGTCTGCACCTATTACGCCAGGATGTTTGAGGCGAAATTCCTGATGGGGGCCATAGCGGCGGCTATCTCCAGGACGGGGAGGCTGGGCTATATTGCGGATTATCCCATTTACGGGACCATGGCCAACATCAACGCCTTCGCCCTGGGCGCTCGGATGATCGATCCGGAGGTGAAGGTCCATCTGGAATGGTCCAGAGTGAAGGATTCCAACGCCGGGAGCCGTCTGGAGAAAGAAGGCATCATGTTCATCTCCGGAGACGATATGATCACGCCTCAGTACGCGTCCCGGGCTTACGGCCTGTATGTGAAGAACGACGACGGCAGCTTTGAGAATATAGCCACGCCTATTCTCCACTGGGGCAAATTCTATGAAAATATTGTCCGGCTGACCTGCCGGGGCACCGATGACAACGCGGCGCTGAAGGGCAAGAAGGCGGTTAATTACTGGTGGGGCATGTCGGCGGATGTGATCGATGTCATCTGCTCCAAGAACATTCCTCACGGGACACACAGGCTGATTGAATTTCTGAGAAGCTCCATCCGGGCAGGCAGCTTCCATCCTTTCGACGGGCTGATCTACTCCCAGAACGGGGTGATCCGGTGTCAGGAGGGCGAGAGCCTGACTCCCGAGCAGATCATTACCATGGACTGGCTGGCCGAGAACGTGGTGGGCCGGATTCCGGATTTTGACGAGCTGAATGAGGAGGCGCAGGGCCTGGTTATGCTGCAGAAGGACAGAAGCGCGGAGGACTGAAGAGCATGAAGATTCTGGTGATGGCCGACCATGAATCCAAATTTCTATACGATTACTACGAACCGGAGCGGATGAAGGACATTGAGCTTATCATCTCCTGCGGAGATCTGGAGCCGGAGTACCTGGAGTTTTTTGCCACGCTGTGCCACGCTCCGGTGCTTTACGTCAAGGGCAACCATGACCAGAAGTACGAGGACCGTCCCCCGGAAGGGTGCGTCTGCATCGACGATACCATCTACGTGTTCCGGGGCATCCGGATTCTGGGGTTGGGGGGCTCCATGCGCTACACCTTTGACAAGCCGAACCAGTATACGGAGAGGCAGATGTGGCGGCGCGTTATGAGGCTGTGGTGGAAGCTCCTCAAAAACCAGGGGTTTGACATTCTGGTGACTCACGCGCCCGCCTATCAGCTGAACGATATGCCGGATCTGCCTCATCGGGGATTTCAGAGCTTTTTAACTCTGATGAAACGGTTCAAACCCAGATATTTCTTCCACGGCCATGTCCACGCCAATTACGGCAGCGGATTTAAACGGAAGGATACCTACGGGGACACGACGGTAATTAACGCGTATGACTTCTATGTGGTCGAATATGAAGAATAAGGCAGGAAGTTCCCTGCTTCAGGGGACAACTGCTGTATAACTGGGGGAATGATTATGAGAAGAATGAGTAAAGCGCTGGTTCTGATGGGTGTTTTGACGGCCCTGTCAGGCCTTTGGGCGGCGCCGGCGTGGGCTGACGGCGACACCTTTATGAAAGGAACACGCATCAACGGGTGCGACGTGGGAGACATGACGGTGGAACAGGCGAAGGCGGCCCTGGAAGACCCGGATCTGTACCAGCTGGAGATCATAAGAAGGAAAGACAAGAAGGATTCTATTAAGGGCAGCGAGATCGGCTATCAGGCCCGGGTTCAGGACGATCTGAACGCGACTCTGGCAGAGCAGAAGGCAGGAAGCCCGGTTCTGGGACCGGGGGCCAATATCCGCTTTACGGCGGCGGTGAGCGTTACCTATGATCCCGCTCTTCTCAATGAGAAGATCATGGGACTCGACTGTATCAGCGGAGGAGATATCGCCCCGACTTCTGACGCCCATATTTCTGCCTATCAGGAGGGACAGGCTTTCACCATCGTGAAGGAAGTGCAGGGCGACCAGGTAGACGCGGAGAAGACGGCGCAGGTCATCCGGGACGCGGTGAACGCCGGTCAGACCAGTGTGAATCTGGAGGAATCCGGCTGCTACAAACAGATTGCCGTCCGTTCAACGGACAGCTCCCTGCTGCAGCTTCTGGACGTTATGAACCGCTGTAAGGATATGGTAGTTACCTATACCTTTGGCGAGGCGACGGAGGAGCTGAAGGGCGATGTGATCATGACCTGGCTTCTGGGCAGCGAGGGCGGTCAGATTCTGGTTGACCGCGAAGCGGCCGCCCAGTATGTGGCGGGCCTTGCCCAGCGCCACGATACTGCCGGGACGGCGCGGGTATTCCATACCATTACCGGAAGGGATGTGAGCGTGGCCGGCAGCTACGGCTGGAAGATTGACCAGGCGGCGGAGATCGACGCCCTGATCGCGCTGATCCAGGAGGCGAAGAGCGAGACCAGGGAGCCGGTGTACGCCCAGGCGGCGGCAACTCATGACGTGATGGACTGGGGCAATACCTACGCGGAAGTGGACCTGACGGAGCAGCATGTGTATATGGTTCAGAACGGGGCCGTGCTGTGGGATTCCCCCTGTGTGACCGGACTGGCCTCCGACCCGGATAGGGTGACGCCGCCGGGGATCTTTACCATATCCTATAAGGAGAAGGACCGGGTGCTGAGGGGAAAGAAGCGTGAGGACGGTACTTATGAGTACGAGAGTCCGGTCAGCTACTGGATGCCCTTTAACGGAGGAATCGGCTTTCATGACGCCAGCTGGAGAGGCAGCTTCGGCGGAGCGATCTACAAGACCAGCGGAAGCCACGGCTGCGTCAATCTGCCGCCTTCCAAGGTTCCGGCTTTTTACGAGATGGTCTACCAGGGAATGCCGGTAATTTGCTATAATTAGAAAAAAGTGCTTGCATTTGCGGAAGTAAGATGTTATAATCCATTACGATAATGAATAGGGTAGCTGATAAGGAGTGGACAAAAGTCCACTCCTTCGATTTTGCGAAGAATCGTGAAGGAGGTTGCCGTACAGAAATGTGAGAAGGCGGTAAGAGGATGACGAAGAGAGAAAGCTATGAGGCCAGGACGGAAGCGTTTCTGAAACCTCTTCTGGAGGAGAAGCAGTTTGAACTGGTGGATGTGGAATATGTTAAGGAGGGCGGCAGCTGGTATCTGCGGGCCTATATTGACAAGGAAGGCGGCATCAGCATCAATGACTGCGAGGATGTCAGCCGGCCTCTGAGCGACTGGCTGGATCAGGAGGATTTCATTGACGGCAGCTATATTCTGGAGGTCAGTTCGCCGGGACTGGGGCGGCCGCTTAAGAAGGACAAAGATTTCGACCGGAGCATGGGCAAAGACGTGGAGGTGCGCCTGTTCCGGGCCGTGGACAAACAGAAGGAATTTGAGGGCGCTTTGACAGCCTATGACAGGGATACAGTTACGATTCAGACAGGCGATGGGCAGACGGTTACATTTGAAAGACCGAACATTGCGCTGATTCGTCTGGCCTTTGACTTTTAAAAATTTGTTTTGGAGGATAAAACGATGAACAAAGAACTGATGGAAGCACTGGACATTCTTGAGAAGGAAAAACATATCAAGAAGGCTGCCATGCTGGAGGCCATTGAGAATTCCCTCCTCACAGCGTGTAAGAATCATTTCGGCAGGGCCGACAATATCAAGGTTGACATTGACCCGGACACCTGCGATTTCTCCGTGCATGCCCAGAAGGAAGTGGTGGAGCAGGTGGAGGAGCCGCTTCTGCAGATCAGTCTTGCGGAAGCGAGGATGATGAATCCTGATTTTCAGATAGGCGATACTGTTCAGATTCCGGTTGAGTCCAGGTCCTTCGGCCGGATCGCCACACAGAATGCCAAGAACGTGATCCTGCAGAAGATCCGCGAGGAGGAGCGCAGAGTTCTGTACAACGACTGGTACGCTCTGGAGAAGGATATTGTTCCCGGCGTGGTGCAGCGGTACCTGGGAAGGAACATCAGTATCAACCTGGGCAAGGTAGACGCGATCCTGAGCGAGTCCGAGCAGGTCCGCTCGGAGGTGTTCCAGCCTACGGAGCGCATCAAGGTGTACGTGCTGGAGGTGAAGGATACCACCAAGGGGCCGCGCATTTCCGTATCCAGGAGCCATCCGGATCTGGTGAAGCGGCTGTTTGAGCTGGAGGTGGCCGAGGTGAAGGACGGGACGGTGGAGATCAAGGCCATCGCGAGAGAGGCCGGCTCCAGAACCAAGATCGCGGTCAAGTCCAACGACCCCAACGTGGACCCGGTAGGAGCCTGCGTAGGCGTCAACGGCTCCCGCGTCGGTTCCGTGGTCCATGAGCTGCGGGGAGAGAAGATCGACATTATAAATTGGGACGATAACGCGGCTTATCTGATCGAGAACGCGCTGAGTCCGGCCAAGGTGATCTGCGTAGTTGCCGATGAGGAGGCCCGCGAGGCTCTGGTGATCGTTCCTGACTACCAGCTGTCCCTGGCCATCGGCAAGGAAGGTCAGAATGCCCGGCTGGCGGCGAAGCTGACCGGCTATAAGATCGATATCAAGAGCGAGACTCAGGCCAGAGAGCAGGGCCTGTTTGAGGAGATGGGCCTGGAGGGCCAGACGGAAGAAGGCGTTTACGAGAACTACCAGGAGGATTATCCGGAGGACTATCAGGAAGACTATCAGGGTGATTACCAGGAAGATTACACCAACGACTATCAGAATGACTACCAGGGAGAATATGACGATTACCAGGATGAGAATACGCCGGAATAATCAGACGATGGGAGTGAACAACGGACAGTGAGTACAAGGAAGGTTCCGCTGCGCCAGTGTATCGGCTGCGGGGAAATGAAAAGTAAGAAAGAAATGATACGCATTCTCAGAACAGAATCCGGAGAGATCACGCTGGATGCCACAGGACGCAAGAATGGCCGGGGCGCTTACCTCTGTCCGGACATGGAATGTTTCCGGAAAGCGGTAAAAAACAGGGGAATCGAACGGTCCTTCAAGATGCCGGTGCCGAAGGAAGTATATGGGATTCTGGAAAAGGAGATGGAGCAGCTTGGACAATAAACGGAAAATTTTGAACTTGATCGGCCTGGCCATGAAAGCGGGCAGGACGGCAAGCGGGGAATTCTCCACGGAAAAGGCCGTGAAGAACGGTAAGGCCAGGCTGGTGCTGGTAGCGGAGGATGCCTCGGAGAACACCAGAAAGATGTTTTCCAATATGTGTACTTACTATCGGGTTCCCGTCTGTATATTTGGTAAGAAGGATGAACTTGGTCACGCCATGGGCAGGGAGTCGCGAGCTTCCCTCGCCATACTGGATGACGGGTTCGCTCAGGCATTGGTAAAACAAATGAATATTAACGGAGGTAGTGAGTATGAGAGTTAGTGAGTTAGCGAAAGAATTGGGTAAAACCAATAAAGAAATATTAGATGTACTGGCGAAGCAGGGAGTTGAGGGGAAGACTCATTCTTCCAACGTGAGCGAGGAAGAGGAAAAGAAAATACGAGGCGCTTTTGCGCCTGCGGACGCGGCCCCCAAGGCTCCCGCTCCCAAGAAGAAGCTGATCGCCGTCTACCGGCCTCAGAACGCGGAGAGTATGAAGAACAGCCGTCCTCAGGGCCAGAATGTACCGCCCAGAAGAGACGGACTGCGTCCTCAGGGCCAGCCGGGGCAGAGACTGCGTCCTCAGGGCCAGGCAGGCCAGGGGCTGCGTCCCCAGAGTCAGCCGGGGCAGGCAGCGCGTCCTCAGGGTCAGCCGTCTCAGG
>CANQSK010000088.1 GCA_947626475.1 uncultured Lachnospiraceae bacterium | reverse complement strand
TCCGCGAACGTCCAGTTTGTTAATATAATGCGGGATTCCGCCCGTGATCCCGTACACATAGGCGTTCTGCTCCGGTGTCAAATCGGGATTGAAGACCGCTGTCTCCCGATAGGTTAAAGGTTCGATTTTGAACTGTGCCGTTCGTCTGCCGTAAAGCGGGCTTTGATAGCCGAGCACCTGATTTTCCATAAAGCTCATGGACGAACCGCAGAGAATCAGATACAGATTTGTCTCACTCCACGCATGGTCGATGAGATGCTGCAGGCGGGAAGAGATCGTCGGCGCAGCTTTGGCAAGGTACGGGTATTCGTCGATGACGAAAATCAGTTTTTCTTTGGCCGCAAGCCGTGTAATCTCCGCAAGGGCGTCGTCAAAGCTTTGATACTCCGGCGCAGACTGGGCGTCGCCGGTTTTATACTCGCCGATGGCGCGGGAGAGCGTTTTCAGATTCTCCTTCGCTGTTTCCTCTAACAATGCGGAGAAATAGATCGTCGGTTTACCCTCGCAGAAACGGCGTATGAGCGAGGTCTTCCCTACCCGACGCCGTCCGTATACGATCACGCACTCAAAGCCGTCCGTCTCATACCTCTGATTCATTTTTTTCAGTTCGTTTTCTCTGCAATAAAACATCGCGCATCCTCAGCTTAGGGAAATTTGATTTGGTAACTTACGAGTATATTATATTTCTTCCGCCCCGCTTTGTCAAGAATCCTTAAGTCATTAGACATTTATCATAGAGAAAATGAAGCCGGCAATCGGATCTGTGAAGGCGGATGGAAAAAGGCAGAATCAGATTCTGTAACTTGGACCTCCTGATAGACGTAAAGTATATCAGGAGGTGCTTTTATGGAATTGGATCATGATTACGGCTCTGTACAGGAATGCAGGGAAATTCCGCTTTCTTTTCCGCCGCAGCATCAGGACAGACAGCCGGGCTTTGAGTATGTAATGGAGCCGCGGCCTGTTTCTGAGAGAAATACGCGCGGAAGAAGGCTGGAAGGCAAGACGGCGGTGATCACCGGCGGCGACAGCGGGATCGGCAGGGCGGCAGCCTATGATTTTGTGAAAGAAGGCGCGTCTGTAGCGCTCATTTACTATGATGAGGAAGCGGACGCGAAAGAAACGGAAGAGAAGATCAGGCAGCTTGGCGGAGAAGCGCTCCTGCTGAAGGGAGATCTGCGTGACCGCGGATTTATTCATGAGTGTGTGGACCAGGTTATGAAAAGATTTGGGAAGATTGACATTCTGGTCAATAATCACGGAGTTCAGTATGTACAGCGCAGTATTCTGGATATTTCTCCGGAACAGCTTAATTTTGTCTTTCAGAATAATGTTATTTCTTTTTTCTACATGATCCAGGCGGTGCTGCCTTTTATGAAAAAAGGAGGCAGTATCATCAATACCACTTCCGTGACAGCCTATGAGGGCAACAAAGATCTGATCGATTACAGCGCTGCCAAGGGAGCTGTCGTGGCACTGACCAGGTCCCTGGCTTTGTCTCTGGCAGAGCAGGGAATCCGGGTCAACGGCGTGGCTCCGGGCCCTATCTGGACGCCGTTGATTCCTGCGTCATTTTCTGCGGAAGAGGTGGCCACTTTCGGGAGAAAGACGTCTCAGGTGCCTATGATGCGGGCCGGTCAGCCCTGCGAGGTATCGCCCTGTTATGTATTTCTGGCGTCCGATGATTCTTCCTATATGACCGGGCAGGTGCTTCACCCCAACGGGGGAACCATTGTGGGCTCATAGCTGTAAGAAAGCGATGGCGGAAAAGAGTATTTTGTGATAAAATGTGCGTTAGAAACGGATGAGGTCAGATACATTTAAGAGGATAAAACCATATGCTCAATATTATTGAGACGGAAAGTTTGACATTGCCGGAGCTTCAGATGTATTCCATTGCGTCGGAGGTCCGGCTTCTGCGGTACTGTGAGCCGGAACCCGGGATTTTCATTGCTGAGAGTCCCAGAGTGATCAGCCGGGCGTTGGACGCGGGTTATACCCCTGTGTCCATGCTGGTGGAAAAGAAACAGCTGGAGAAGGCTGTATCGGAGAGAACGGCGCCGAAGAAAATGGAACCGGGACAAGTAAGATCAGAGAAGCCGGAGGAAGAGAAGCCGGGAGAGCAGCTGCGGGATATTCTGGGACGATGCGGTCCCATTCCCATCTATGCCGCTGATGAGGAGACGCTTGCCCGGATTACCGGATTTAAGCTGACCCGTGGAGCTCTCTGCGCCATGAGAAGACGGAAACTTCCGGAAGTGGAACCGGTCTGCAGGGGAGCGTCCCGCATTGCCGTGCTGGAAGATATTATGAATCAGACCAATGTGGGAGCGGTATTTCGCTCAGCCGCGGCCCTGGGGTTTGACGCCGTGCTTTTGACGCCCGGATGCTGCGATCCGCTTTACCGCCGGTCTGTTCGTGTCAGCATGGGGGCCGTGTTTCAGATACCCTGGACATTTTTGGAACAGGTAGCGGGGAAACGCGGAATGGACGGTGCAGGTTCTCCGGCTGACGGCACAGGGGAAACCTATGTGGCCAAACTGAAATCCCTCGGTTTTGCCACTGCTGCCATGGCCCTCTGTGACGATTCCGTAGGGATCGATGATCCGCGGCTGATGAGAGAGGAACGGCTGGCGGTGATTCTGGGAACGGAGGGCGAGGGACTTAGGGATTCCACCATCAAAGCCTGCGATTACACAGTGAAGATTCCCATGGCCCGCGGGGTGGACTCCCTGAACGCGGCTGCCGCCGGTGCCGTGGCGTTCTGGCAGCTTGGGCGCCGCTGAAGAGAAGCGGCAGATGTGCTGAATGTAAAATGCGATCCCATGCTGGCTGAGACGCTGCGGAAAGAACCGGAAATCTTTCCGGCTTATCATATGAATCTGACAGGTATGACCGGATCATGTACGGGGAGATGAAGGAATATCATCAGCTTTACGATATTTACAATGACTATGAGGGCGTCATCAATATTAAGACGATTAATGACAACGCCGGTGTCCGGCCGGTAAAGGTGGACGGGAAGATCATTGCCCTTCTGGATGAAGCGGTCCGCATGTACGATGAAACCGGCGGAAAGGTCAACGTGGCCATGGGAAGCGTTTTATCAATCTGGCATGAATACCGGGAGGAAGGAGCCGGCCATCCGGAGGATGCCAAAGTACCCCCGATAGAGGAGCTGCAGGAGGAAGGACATGTCTCTGGTGACCAGCGGGACCTACCAGCGTTTTTATGAAGTGGACGGCGTCCGGTACCATCATATTATCAATTCTGAACTTCTGGCTCTGTGGCAGAAATATCAGTCGGTGTCCATTTTGTGTCCGGATTCCGGCAGTATTTGAATGAATGACATGGGGCTTGAACCGTATGATGCAGAAGGATATCATTGACGGAGCATGTTTATTTCGGTTATAATAGGAACCGGAAAGAACAGCGAAGGAGGTGAATGGATTGTTTCCGATGATTCAGGAAGAGGTTGGAGAATTTGTGACATTGGTAAAGGCATGTTTTGGAGAACATCTGGCAAAGGTGATCCTTTACGGTTCTTATGCCAGGGGTGATTACAATGACTGTTCTGATATTGATGTCATGGTGCTTGTGTCGATTCCGGATGCGGAGATCAAGCAGTCAGAGAATCGTATTTATGACGGAGCATTTGATCTGGAACTCAAATATGGAAAGGTCCTTTCACCGGTAATCAGAAACCGGGATACATTTGAATATTGGTCAGACACGCTCCCGTTCTATCAAAATGTCAGGACTGAGGGGGTGGAGATTGCATGACAGATAAACAGCGTGACCTGAGCAGTTACCGGATGTCTCAGGCAGAAGAGACTTTGCAGAGTGCGAAACTGTGCCTTGATAATCATTTCTTTAAAGATGCGGTCAACAGGTCGTATTATGCCGCTTTTTATGGGGTAAAGGCAGTTTTGGCCCTGGAAAATGTCGATTTTAAAAGACACAAGGATGTAGTTGCTTATTTCAACCAGCATTTTGTGGCATCTGGTTTGTTTGAAAATGCTGTAGGAAAGAGACTTGCCCGACTCCAAAAGAAACGGGAGAGCAGTGATTACGATGATTTTTTCCTTGTATCTCAGAATGAGGCGGTAGAACAGGTTGAATCGGCAGAATCTATTCTCGCGGCTATCCATCTTTATTTAGGGGAAAGGCAAAATCAAGAGTAATATTTGTGAGACAATATTAAAATGTCAGGATGTAATTTGAAAATAAAGCTGTTTTTTCAAATGCAAACACATCCTCCGGTGACAAATTATATGTTTTATCGCAGATATAACCGCGGAGCCATAGGGTTCCGCTTAAATTTTTCATTGATATTTGGAATCGCATATTGTATGATGAAGTCATTATAATAACTGCATCCGGAAGGGAGAAAATTATGGTAATTACTCTGGTGATGACAGCCTTGTATAACGCGATCCTGGCAGTGCTTATTTACGCCGCTGAGAAGAGGACGGCTTTCGGGAGGCTTCCATACAGGAAAAAGCAGTGGATCGTGGGCATCCTGTTCGGCGCCATGGCGGCTTTTGCCAGCACGAGCTTTGCCGCGGTGGATATCGGCGCAGGTGTTTTCATGAATGTCAGGGATGCGGCGCCCCTCTGCGCGGGACTTATTTTCGGCGGACCCGCGGGAATCATCGCAGGCGTTATCGGAGGGCTGTACCGGTATCTTTCGGCGTTTGCCGGCCTTACGGGGACTTATACACAGCTTGCCTGCTCCATTTCGGCAGTTCTGGCCGGACTGTTTGCCGCCCTGCTCCGCAGGTTTATGTTTGACGACAAAAAACCAAGCTGGGTTTACGGTGTCGGCATCGGCATGCTGTGCGAGGTCGTCCACATGCTGATGATCTTTTTTACCAATGCCAACGACCCGAGCACGGCGTTCTCTTATGTGAGAGTGCTGTCCCTGCCCATGATCCTGTGCAACGGACTTGCGGTGGGCACGGCGGCCTTTGCCATATCGTTTCTCGGCCGGGATCGGAAGGCGGAGAGGCCGAGGAATAAGCATATTTCCCGGACTTTCCAGACGTGGCTCTTTATCTGTATCGTTGTCGCCTACGTCCTGACCAGCACCTATACGTATATTCTCCAGAGCCAGATGTCCAGCAAGGAGATGGAATCGGTCATCCTGACCAATATTGACGACGTGAATCAGGATATCCTGGATACGTCGGACGAAAATCTTCTCGGCAAGGCGATGAGGATCCGAACAAACTATCTGCGCTCGGATGACAGAGATCCTGAATTTCTCCAGTCTCAGGCGGAGATCTACAATGTGGCCGAGATCGATATCATTGACGAGAAGGGGATCATTGTAAATACAAATATTCCGGAATACCTGGGCTTTAATATGGCAAGCGGCCGGCAGTCCGCCGAGTTTCTGGTACTTCTGAACGGCGCGGTGGATTCCTATGTCCAGAAATATCAGCCCCAGTCCTTTGACAGCTCCAGATCGCGCAAATACGGCGGTGTTACCCTTCCCGGCGGAGGTTTTCTGCAGGTGGGCTACGACGCGGAGGAGTTCCGGGACGACATCGACAGCACTGTGAGCAAGATCGCGAAGAACCGCCATATCGGCGAGAACGGCTTTATCCTGGTCTGTGACGAGGAGTGGAATGTAGTCAGCGAGGGAAGCAGGTATTCCGGCAGGAACCTGCGGGATCTGGGCATCCTTACGGATACGGAGAAAAATCCGGAAAATACCATTTTCGGCGTTCAGATCGACGGAGTTTCCCATCTGTGCGAGTATGAGTTTGTGGAAGGTTATTATATCATCGGAGCGATCCCCGAATCGGAAGCGCTGTTTATGAGGGATGTTTCCGTGTATCTCAGCTCCTTTATGGAGGTGCTGATATTCGCGGCTCTGTTTGTGCTGGTCTACTTCCTTATCAAGAAGCTGATCCTGAACAACCTGATGAAGGTAAACCAGGCCCTCTCAAAGATCGCGGGAGGCAATCTGAACGTGACCGTAGACGTGCGGTCCAACGAGGAGTTCGCGTCTCTTTCCGACGATATCAACTCGACGGTGGATACGCTGAAGCGCTATATTGCCGAGGCGGCGGCCAGAATCGACGCGGAGCTGGAATTTGCCAAGCAGATTCAGCATTCCGCCCTTCCGTCCGTGTTCCCGCCTTATCCGTCCCGAAGGGAATTTGACATTTACGCCAGGATGGACACTGCCAAGGAGGTAGGCGGCGATTTCTACGATTTCTATATGCTGGATGACTCGACCATCGCGTTTCTCATTGCCGACGTTTCCGGAAAGGGTATTCCGGCGGCCATGTTTATGATGAAGGCGAAAACCGTCATAAAGGACCTGGCGGAAAGCGGTCTTTCCGTCGATGAAATATTCACCCAGGCCAACGAAAAGCTGTGCGAGAACAATGACGCAGGCATGTTTGTGACTGCCTGGATGGCGATCGTCAATCTGAAGACCGGGCTTATGAGCGTGGCCAACGCGGGCCACAATCCGCCTGTCATCTGCCGCGCGGGAGGCAGTTTCGCCTTTGAGAAACAGCGGGCGGGCTTTGTGCTGGCAGGTATGGAAGGCCTGCGGTACCGGAAGACTGAGATACAGCTGGCGCCGGGCGATCAGATTTATCTCTACACGGACGGCGTCACGGAGGCGACCGATGAGGGCCAGCAGTTGTACGGCGAGGATAGACTTATAAGCCTGTTAAATTCTCTCAGCGGCGGCGATACCGGCGTGAAGCCTCTCTGCGATGCCGTGAAGGGCGATGTGGACCGGTTTGTGGGCGCGGCGCCTCAGTTTGACGATATCACCATGGTAAGCTTTAAGCTTAATTTTATAAAAGGCGACGACCGGCTCCGGTTTATTCCCGACCGGGACGGCGGTATTGCCGTGGGTGAGTTCGCCGAGCAGCTTACGGCAAAGCTTGACGTGCTTCCGAAGATCGCAAGCAAGGTCAGCATCGCCATCGACGAGATCGCTTCCAACATCATCCGCTACAGCAGGGCGAAGAGTGCGGAAATTTCCTATTCCATTGAGAAGGGCAGGCTGATTCTCACCTTCCGGGACGACGGCAGTCCCTACAATCCCATGGAAGCGGAGGATCCGGATATCACCTTGTCCGCGGAGGAGCGGCAGATCGGCGGCCTGGGCATTTTCATGGTGAAGAAAATGACGGAAAGCATGGAATACCGGTATGAAAACAATGAAAATATACTGAAGCTGGTAATGAATCTGAGTGCCTGACCGGAAAATGAGAATATTTTACTCTGAAAAATGAGAATCATTCCTGAGCTGCCGGCAAAGAATATGAGGGACAGCTGTAAAGACAAGGAACGGAAAGGACAGGGATATGTGCGGCAGGTATTTTGTGGATAATGAGATCATGAAGGAAGTGCGCAGAAGGGTTTCCCTTCTGGAGTCGGAGCCGGATATGCGGAGGCGGGATATCTGCCCGTCGGAACAGGCTCTGGTGCTGGTGGGGAGAGAGCGGGAGCTGTCGGCGGAGATGATGTGCTGGGGCTTCCCCCACCGGAGCGGAAAGGGGCTTTTGATCAATGCGAGAGCGGAGTCCGCGCTGGATAAGCCGATGTTTTCCGACAGCCTTCTCCGCAGGCGATGTGTGATCCCGGCAGGGGGCTTTTATGAGTGGAGCCCGTGGAAGGAGAGGGCATCATTTTACAGGGAGGATGCCCCGGCGTTGTATATGGCCGGCTTCTATTGTCCGTTTTCGGAGCAGAACCGTTTTGTGATACTCACGACGAAGGCCAACGCCTCCGTGGCTCCGGTGCATGACAGGATGCCATTGCTTCTGGAGGAGTGCGAGCTGGAGGACTGGATCTTCGGTGAGGCGTTCATGAAGCAGGTTCTCAAGAAGACGCCGGCGCCTCTTGCCAGGCAGCAGGAATACGAGCAGCAGAGACTGACATTTGTCTGAGGATGCTGACAGGGGAGGATAAGGTAAGGAAATATGGAAGGTACGCTTGCTGCCCATGACAGCAGCATAAGGGAGCCGCTCTTTGATTTTCTGGAAGAGACCTACGGAAAGATCCGTATACTGGAGGAAAAGCGGACGGGAAGAGCCAGGGCGGATGTGGTCATGGTTACCCCCACGGCGATCTGCGGGATCGAGATAAAAAGCGATCATGACAGCTATGCGCGTCTGGCCGGACAGGTGAAAAATTATGACCTGTACTATGATTTCAATATTGTTGCCGTGGGAAGCAGCCACGGCCTGCATATCCGGGAGCATGTGCCGGAGTGGTGGGGGATCATCACCATTGAGGAGCTGGAAGGAAAGCTGGATTTTTATTTCCTGCGGCGGCCCAGGGCCAATCCCAATGTGAAGGACGAGCGGAAGATCAGCATCCTGTGGCGCCCGGAGCTGGCCCGGCTTCTGGAGAAGAACCGTCTTCCGGGATACAGGGAGATACGCAAGCAGTTCGTGCAGAGAAAGCTTCTGGAAAAGGTTCCGCCCTCCCTGCTCTGGGAGCAGGCGTACGAGGAGCTGTTCCAGCGGGATTACAACACCATTGACCGGGAGATCGCCGAGTTCAGGCGAAAGTCTTCCCGGGGGCGGAGAGGAAGAGGCGGTTGACATGGTGCTGAAAGTTTGTTAAAATTATAACAGAAACTATTTCAGCAGATTTCAGAAAGTATAGGGAGTTTCCGTATATTCAGCATGCGTAAGGAGTTCCATATATTTCAGCGAACATAAGGAGTTTCCGTATGAGAGAAGAGTATCCGAGACCGGATTTTGTCCGGGAGGAATGGATGAGTTTAAACGGCCGATGGGACTTTGCCTGGGGTGACAGACAGGCGGAGATTGAGGTTCCCTTTGTCTGTCAGAGCAGGCTCAGCGGGATCGAGGTCCGGATCAGGGAGGACGCGGTTACATACAGAAGGTCTTTTGAGGTTCCGAAATCCTGGCGGGGAAGAAGGGTGATCCTCCATTTTGGGGCGGTGGATTACCGGTGCCGGGTGTTCGTCAACGGCTCCTGCGTGGGAGGCCATGTGGGAGGGCAGACTCCTTTTTCCTACGATATCACGGATTTTCTCAGCTGGGGCGAGGAGATGCTGACGGTGAATGCGGAGGACCCGGCAGATGACGAGACCATTGCCAGGGGGAAGCAGTTCTGGGAGGAGCAGTCCCGGTTTATCTGGTATACTCCCAGCACCGGCATCTGGCAGAGCGTCTGGCTGGAGCCGGCGGCTGAGACCAGTTTAAGCTGGGTGCATTTTACGCCGGATATTGATGAGGGGACTGTAAAGATCGAGTTTCGCCTGTCAGATGCGGCGGTTCTTCCCTGCAGCGTCAGCCTGGATATCCGCTTTGGGGAGCGGGAGGTTTTTCAGGGCAGTATGGTATGCAGGAGGCGGCAGTGCAGCCTTACGGCAGACATTTTTCAGAAGAGGGCCATGGAGGGCTCCTTCCATTTTGTGGGGAATTACTGGAGTCCGGAGAATCCGCAGCTTTATGATGTGGAGATGCGGGTTCTGGATGATACGGGCGCGGAGACCGACAGGATATCTTCTTATTTTGGTATGAGGAAGATTCACGTGGAAAACGGCCGGCTGTATCTGAACAATCAGCCGTATTATCATAAACTGGTCTTGGATCAGGGATACTGGAAGGACGGGCTGGTGACGGCTCCCTCTGATCAGGCTTATGCCGACGATATTCGGAAGTGCAAGGCAATGGGCTTTAACGGGTGCCGGAAGCATGAGAAGGCGGAGGATCCCAGGTTTCTGTACTGGGCGGACAGGCTGGGCTTTCTGGTGTGGGAGGCCATGGCAAGCTTCTGGTCCTATACCCCTCAGGCGGCGTCCGCGTTTCTGAAGGAGTGGACGGACGTGATCCAGCGGGACTACAATCATCCCTGCATCGTGGTCTGGGGGATGCTGAATGAAAGCTGGGGAGTTCCGAGAGTCTATGATAATCCCAGGCAGCAGGCATTTGCCAGAACGCTTTATTATATGGCCAGGGCCCTGGACGGAACCAGGCTGGTCATCTCCAATGACGGCTGGGAGATGGTGGACACGGATATATGCGCAGTTCACAGCTACATGCACGGGGAGAAGGACGATACCGTCCAGCATGAGAGGTTCGCCGGGGCGCTGAAGGAAGTTGGGCGGTTTCCGGAGCTTTCGGAGCGGCTTCCCTTTGCCCGGGGCTTTGCCTACGGGGGACAGCCGGCGGTGCTGACGGAGTGCGGCGGAATAGCGCTTAAGACAGATCAGACGGAGCAGTCCAGAGAGACGGCCATCCGGGAACAGGTGGAAGAGTGGGGATACACCTCCGCTTCCGGAGAGGATTTTCTTAAGGAGTATGAGCGTATCATTACAGCCGTCTATGAGTCGGATCTGATGAACGGCTTCTGCTATACTCAGCTTACGGATGTGGAGCAGGAGACCAACGGGCTTCTCACCGCGGACCACCGGTACAAGTTCAGTCCGGAGCTGATCCGGAAGGTCAACGACAAAAAACATAAATGAAACTCATTGCAAAATAGAACCTCTTGTTATATACTAAGTAATGATTTGCAGAAAAAGCAGATAACCGTCTGACGGAGAAGAATGTAAGAGAAGGAAGGATAAAAGATTATGGCATTGTTGGAGACATGGCGGAATATGGCCTACGGCGACGGATTGGACGCGAAGCAGAGAGAAAAAATGTGGTCCGGCTATTTCGCCATTGAGAAAGGTATTTATGAGCAGATTCTGGCTGAGCCTGAGCAGGTGATCGAGGGGACGGTCAAGGAACTGGCTGAGAAATTCAACACAGAGATCCTGATCATGACCGGTTTCCTGGATGGAATCAACGAGAGTCTGAAGGACTATGAGAATCCCATCGAAACCATGGAGGAGGATACTCCGGTGAAGATTCAGATCGATCCGGAGAAGCTGTACTGGCATATGGTGGAGGCCAAGGCCGACTGGCTGTACAATCTGCCTCAGTGGGATTCTATCCTGACGGAGGAGAGACGGAAGGAGCTTTACAAGGATCAGAAGGCGTCCGGCACCATCCGCAAGGCACAGAAAATATTCCCCAACGATCCCTGCCCCTGCGGCAGCGGAAAGAAGTATAAGAAGTGCTGCGGAAGGAACGCTTAAGCGGACAGGACAGCTGCAGTGACAGAACCTGAGAGGCAGAGTCATCCGAAGGATGGGCTCTGCCTTTGTTGGAGGGACGGAGATGGAGGCTTATACCGGTTTTGCGGAGGTTTACGACGAACTGATGGACGATGTTCCGTATGAGGAGTGGGCGGAATATCTCTGCGGACTTTTAGAGGACTACGGCGTGAGAGACGGCCTTGTGCTGGATCTGGGCTGCGGGACCGGCAGCCTGACGGAGCTTCTGGCCCGCCGGGGATACGATATGATCGGCGTGGATCTGTCGGAGGACATGCTTCAGATTGCCGCGGAGAAGAAGGCGGCGTCGGGGCTGGACATTCTGTATCTTCTGCAGGATATGCGGGAGTTTGAGCTTTACGGGACCGTGGCGGCAGTGGTAAGCCTGTGTGATTCCATGAACTACCTGACGGAATACGAAGATCTGGTGACGGTGTTTAAGCTGGTCAACAATTACCTGGACCCGGGCGGCGTGTTTATTTTCGATCTGAACACGGTCTATAAATATGAATGTCTCCTTGGGGAAAAGACCATCGCGGAGAACCGGGACGACTGCAGCTTTATCTGGGAAAATTACTATGATCCGGACAGCCGTATCAATGAGTATGACCTGACGCTGTTTGTCCGGGAAGACCGGCAGCTGTATCGCCGGTATGAGGAGGTCCATTTTCAGAGGGCGTACAGTCTGGAAGAGATACAGAGGGCGGCCGCGGAAGCCGGGATGGAGTTTGCGGCGGCTTACGGCGGATGCTCCAGAGAGGCGCCGCAGGGGGCCAGCGACAGGATTTACGTGATATTGAGAGAACAGGGAAAGGAAGGATGACAGATGTCTGACTATATTGTCCGGGCGACGGCCGCAGGGGGCCAGGTGAGAGCCTTTGCCTCCACCACCAGGGATTTGGTGGAGAAGGCCAGGGCCGGCCATAATCTGAGCCCGGTGGCAACGGCGGCTCTGGGGCGGCTTCTGACGGCCGGAGGTATGATGGGAAGCATGATGAAGGGAGAGAAGGATCTGCTGACCCTGAAGATACAGGGGGACGGTCCTATCGGGAGCCTGACGGTGACTGCCGATTCCAGGGGGAATGTGAAGGGCTATGCAGCCAATCCCCAGGTCATGCTGCCGCCCAACGCGAAGGGAAAGCTGGATGTAGGCGGCGCCCTGGGCATTGGCGTCCTCAGCGTGATTCAGGATATCGGCCTGAAGGAGCCCTATGTGGGACAGACGATCCTGGTAACCGGCGAGATAGCGGAGGATTTGACCTACTATTACGCCACGTCCGAACAGACGCCCTCCTCCGTGGCGCTGGGCGTGCTGATGAACAGGGACAATACGGTCCGCAGGGCCGGAGGATTTATCCTCCAGATGATGCCCGGCGCGTCCGACGAGATCGCCGCCGCGCTGGAGGAGAAGGTGGCTCATGTCAGCTCCGTGACAGGCCTTCTGGACGCGGAAATGACGCCGGAGGATATCTTGACAGAGCTTCTCGGCGAGTTTAAACTGGAGATTACAGACCGGCTGGACACCCGGTTCTACTGCGGCTGCAGCAAAGCCAGGGTGGAGAAGGCCCTGATCAGCATCGGCAGGAAGGACCTGCGAGAGATGATTGAGGAGGGGAAGCCGGTTGAGGCAGGCTGCCATTTCTGCGGAAAGAAGTATATCTTCACCGTGGAGGAGCTGAAGGGCCTGCTGGAGCGGGCTGGCAGGTAGGAGAGAGGAAGAGTTTTCCGGAGCGGGCGGCCCGGCAGGAGAGCGGAAGGTACGCGGAAAGTGCGCAGGGAAAGTTAAGCATAGAAATTATGCACAGAAAAAGAGCCGCCTCGGCGGCGGCTCCTGCCGTAATCATGTTTGGTGTGCGCTATATTGTTGCTACATAAATAAAGGTACACTGCAGATTGCGAGTTAAAGTTTTGTTACATTGGTAGCCTGTGGTCCCTTGGCGCCTTCCACTACGTCGAACTCGACGGCAGCGCCCTCTTCCAGGGTCTTGTAGCCTTCCATGTTCAGACCAGAATAGTGAACGAAAACATCGTTCCCCTGCTCGTCGCAGATGAAGCCGTAACCCTTCTGATTGTTAAACCACTTAACTGTACCTTTGCTCATGACATGATACCTCCGAAATGAAAATGATGATTCTGATGCAAATATTGCAACTGTGTTAAGAATAGCATAATTGTAAAAAAGTGTCAAATATTTTTGAGGTAAAATCTAGAAAAGTATTGGAAAAAGTGCAAAGATTTTCAAAAAAATAAAAAACGCTGGAGGAAAGTTTGAAACAAAGGAGTAGCGGGTAGAGAAAAAATAAAAGGCATGGCAAATAAGCCTCCCAAGGCGGCTTAAAAA
>CANQSK010000087.1 GCA_947626475.1 uncultured Lachnospiraceae bacterium | reverse complement strand
AGGATGAGTGTGAACCTGGAACTTCCCACGGCGGAGGGGCTGAGGAACCTGGCTCCTTCCAAGGACCGCAGCCGGATCCTTGGCCCCATGCGGCAGATTCAGAGGGGAATCCAGGGGCAGCTGACTCTCCCGGACCGCCAGGCGGGCCGGCAGCCTGTATCGGGACCGTACGGAATCAGCGGCGGCAGGCGGCGCTTTGTCCCGGCGGGGCAGAGTACGCAGATGATCGTGGGGGCTACGCCGGAGAATGATTATCAGATGCTGACGGTGGCGGAGGCCCTGTACCGGAACTACGACCTGAAGAGGGTGTTTTATTCGGCATTTGTGCGGGTGAACGATGACAGCAGCCTGCCGGTGCTGGCGGGAGGTCCGCCTCTTCTGCGGGAGCACAGGCTGTATCAGGCCGACTGGCTGCTGCGGTTTTATGGATTTCGGGCAGAGGAACTTCTTTCGGAGAAGCAGCCGAACTTTAACGTGTTTCTGGATCCCAAATGCGAGTGGGCCCTGCGTCATATGGAACGTTTTCCGGTGGAGATTCAGACGGCGGACTATGACACTCTCCTGAGAGTGCCGGGAATCGGTGTCCGGTCAGCCAGGAGGATTGCTGCTGCCCGGGCGGGAGCAAGGCTGGATTTTCCGGATCTTAAGAAGATGGGAGTCGTACTGAAGCGGGCTCATTATTTTATTACCTGCGGCGGCAGGATGATGTATTCCCTGCCTCTGGACAGGGACTTTATCGCCAGACAGCTGGTGGGTGAGGAGAAGCGCAGGACATGGGACATCGGGAGCAGGGACAGCTACCGGCAGCTTTCTCTTTTTGATGACTGCGGTCTGACTGTGGCGCCCGACCGTGAGGACATTCAGTCCGCGGTTCTGGGACAGATGTGAGGTGAATGTGATGACGGTTTTTACTTGCAGCGATACTTTTGAGGGGATACTCTGCGGAGTATATGACGCCTGGATGAGCCGGCTGGGTCATGACAATGTGTGCCTGGAGCTGGAGAACACAGGCAATATCCGTATGTTTGCGGAGTACCGGAGGGTTGAGGAGACGCCGGACAAATTTGAAAAAGTGGCGGACGCCGTTCAGAGAGAGGCCGGGCAGCAGGTTTATGAGCAGATTTACTGTGCTTCCCTGAGCCGGCAGCCGGAAAAGGCTGACCGAATCTATCGTTATCTGATCTATGCGCTTCATTTTGGAAGAAGGGTGGAGGATATGCTTCAGGTTCCGGCTGTGTATGAACTGTTCCGGCTGCGGAGAAGCGTAGGCAACGAAGCGACGCATCTGATTGAGTTTATCCGGTTTTCCCAGACATCCAGAGGGGTTCTTGTGGGGACAGTGAAGCCGGAGAACGATGTGATCCTTCTGATGGCTCCCCATTTTGCCGACCGGCTCAGGGAAGAGAACTGGGTTATCTATGATGACCGGCGGCGGAAAGCAGTGCTCCACAGGGCACGCAAGCGGTGGCTGATGGTTCAGCTGCCTGATGATTCCTGGAAGGAGCGGCTGATGGAATCCAGCGATCAGGAGGAATTTGAAAACCTGTGGAGAACCTTTCACAGAAGCATTGCCATTGCGGAGAGGACCAATCCTATCTGTCAGAGGACCCACCTTCCTTTTAAGTACCGGCCGTATATGACAGAATTTCAGCAGTGAGGGGTTTGCTTATTTTGTCCTTGACGAAACAGCGGAAACCTCCTATAATGGCCTTAATTTCACGACAAAAGAAGTATCCATTATAATAGGAAAAAGGAGAATGTGACATGCAGTGTTATGACGAACTGGTCGCCAGAGGGCTTATCGCCCAGGTGACCGATGAGGATGAAATCCGTAAGATGGTGAATGAAGGCAGAGCTACCTTCTATATTGGCTTTGATCCTACGGCGGACAGTCTTCACGTGGGGCATTTTATGGCCTTGTGTCTGATGAAGAGGCTTCAGATGGCAGGCAACAAACCCATTGCCCTGATCGGCGGCGGAACCGGTATGATCGGAGACCCCTCCGGCAGAAGCGATATGCGTCAGATGATGACTGTGGAGACGATACAGCATAACTGTGACTGCTTTAAGAAGCAGATGAGCCGGTTTATTGATTTTTCAGACGGAAAGGCCCTGATGGTGAACAATGCCGACTGGCTGCTGGATCTGAATTATGTGGAGCTGCTTAGGGAAGTGGGCGCCTGCTTCTCCGTCAATAACATGCTCCGGGCTGAATGCTACAAACAGCGTATGGAGAAAGGCCTGAGTTTTCTGGAGTTTAATTACATGATCATGCAGAGCTATGATTTCTATATGCTGTTCCAGAAATACGGCTGCAACATGCAGTTCGGCGGCGATGACCAGTGGAGCAATATGCTGGGCGGCACGGAGCTGATTCGCCGGAAGCTTGGCAAGGACGCGTATGCCATGACGATCACTCTTCTGCTGAATTCCGAGGGCAAGAAGATGGGCAAGACCCAGTCCGGCGCCGTGTGGCTGGATCCCAACAAGACGACGCCCTTTGAGTTCTACCAGTACTGGAGGAATGTGGCGGATGCGGACGTGCTTAAGTGCCTGCGGATGCTGACCTTCCTGCCCCTTGAGCAGATCAATGAGATGGACAAGTGGGAGGGAAGCCAGCTGAATACGGCCAAGGAGATTCTGGCCTATGAGCTGACTAACCTGGTTCATGGAGAGGAAGAGGCGAAGAAGGCCCAGGAAGCGTCCAGGGCGCTGTTCAAAGGTCAGGGAAGCCTTGAGAATATGCCCAGTTATACGCTGAAGGAGGAAGATTTTAACGAGCAGGGTCAGATTGATATTTTGACGGTTATTCAGAAGTCCGGCCTGGCTCCCTCCCGCTCTGAGGCCCGCAGAAATGTGGAGCAGGGTGGCGTGACTGTCAATGGTGAACAGATGAAGGATGTCCGCAGGACTTTCACCAGAGAAGATTTTGGCGGAGACGGCATGATCGTGAAACGCGGAAAGAAGAATTTTATGAAGGTGATTCTGTAGAAGAACCGATTGAGTGATATAGCAGAGAATCAGGGGGAGAACAGACTATGGCCAGAATCTATGCGGCGAAATCGCCGGAGATTACCAGCCGGGAGACGGCTCACATGGAATTGTCCCGCACACTGGCGGGAGAGTGCGTGGTTCTGCTGGAGAACGATGGAACGCTGCCGTTGGAGACGGGAGGGCGGCTGGCCCTTTTCGGGACAGGGGCCCGGCGCACAGTAAAGGGAGGAACCGGTTCCGGAGATGTGAATGTGAGAAGCAGCGTCAGTATTGAACAGGGACTGGCGGAAGCCGGGTATGAAATTGCCACGGCCGGCTGGCTGGACCGGTACGAGGAGAAGTGCCGCTGTGCTCAGAAGGATTATGCCGTCTGGCTGGCGGAGACGGCCCGCCGTGAGAATACTTCGGAGTTGTCCATTGTGTTTGCCCATCCCTATAAGGAACCGGCGCCGGAGACGATTACAGAGGAAGATATCAACCGGTCTGATGCGGATACGGCAGTCTATGTGATTGCCAGAAATTCCGGGGAGGGGGCTGACCGTCACAGCGAGAGAGGAGATTATCTGCTCTTTGAGGAAGAGAAACAGCAGATCGCGCTGCTGGCTGAGCGATACAGGAAGACGGTTCTGGTGCTGAATATCGGCGGTGTGATGGACATGTCTGAGATACGCGCCATTCCCGGCGTGAACGCTGTTGTGCTTATGTCCCAGCTGGGCAATACGGGCGGTCTGGTTCTGGCGGATGTGCTGACCGGAAAGGTGAATCCGTCAGGCAAGCTGACGGATACCTGGGCGGCACAGTACAGCGATTATCCGTCATCTGCCGGTTTCAGCCACAATGACGGCAATGTGGACGACGAATATTATACAGAGGGAATCTACGTGGGCTACCGGTATTTTGATACTTTCGGCGTGGAGCCTGTGTACTGTTTCGGATACGGAAAAAGCTACACGGAGTTTTCGATTGAGACGGAGAAGGCGGAAGTGTCCGGCGGCCAGGCGGCTGTGCATGTCCGGGTGAAGAACGTGGGCGGACATTACTCCGGCAAGGAAGTAGTCCAGGTATACTATTCAGCCCCGGCAGGGAAGCTGGCCAAGCCTTATCAGGAGCTGGCCGCTTTCGGAAAGACCGGACTTCTGGCTCCCGGAGAGGAGGAGGTTCTTAAGATTACCTTTGCGGTCAGGGATATGGCGTCTTACTGTGAAGCCTGCGCCTCCTGGGTTCTGGAAGCGGGGGATTATGTGATCCGTGTGGGAAACAGTTCCCGAAACACCAGGGCAGCAGCCGTACTTACGCTGGATAAGACAGTAAAGACGGAGATTCTGAAAAATCTTTTCGCTGACAGCCAAAGAGTGGAGGAGATCGTTCCGCCGTCAGATGCCGTGTGCGGCCCCTGTGACGGTGATAAGGCGGAGATCCGGATTGCCCTGAAGGCCTCCGATATTGAAACAAGGACGGCTGCTTACCAGGGCAGGCGCCGGGAGTATGCTGACAAACGGCCTGAAAAGCTGACCATGGCAGATATTAAGGCGGGCCGCTGTACGGCTGAGGAACTGGCGGCCCAGCTTACGGTGGAGGAGCTGGCCAATCTCTGCGTGGGAACTCTGCGCGCGGAGGAAGGAAGTGTGGTCGGCAACGCCTCTGCCCTTGTTCCGGGGGCGGCAGCTGATACCAGTCCTGTCGTTATGAAGGAGCGCGGCGTCAAAAGCATGATCCTTGCCGACGGTCCTGCCGGCCTGCGGCTCCAGCCTGTGTTTAAGACGACAAAGACAGGAGAGCTTCTGCCCGGAGGAGCGGTGATGGGGGATATCTGCGAGCCCTTTGATCCGAACCTGAAGGAGGAGGAAACCGATACTTATTATCAGTACTGTACGGCGATTCCCATCGGCTGGGCGCTGGCCCAGTCCTGGAACCCTTCCCTGCTGGAGGAGATCGGCAGCATGGTGGGAGCGGAGATGGAACTGTTCGGAGTGGATCTGTGGCTGGCCCCGGCGATGAACATTCACCGGAATCCGCTGTGCGGCCGGAATTTTGAATATTATTCCGAGGATCCCTATGTCAGCGGCAAAGTGGCGGCGGCTGTTACCCGCGGGGTTCAGAGTCATCCGGGCAGGGGAACCACCATCAAGCATTTTGCTGCCAACAGCCAGGAGGATAACCGGTATTTTACCAATTCTCATATTAATGAGAGGGCAATCCGGGAAATTTACATCAAGGGTTTTGAGATTGCGGTGAAGGAGGCTCAGCCTCTGTCCATTATGACATCCTATAATCTGCTGAACGGCGTTCACACGGCCAACAGCTATGATTTGATACAGGCGGCTGCCAGGGACGAGTGGGGATTTGAGGGAGTGGTCATGACCGACTGGTTCACTTCTCAGGAGAGGCCTCTGCAGCCTGGGGATATTCCTGTGATCTATCCGATCTCGGCATCCACCGGCTGTATTTACGCGGGAAATGATATGCAGATGCCCGGCTGCCGCAAAAATGTGGAGGATATTGTGGAGGCGGTTACTTCGGGCAGTGAGAAAGACGGATATCGGATCACTCTGGCGGACCTGCAGTTTAACGCGGCTAATGTGATCCGCGCCGCGGAGAAAACTACGGTGGAATCCGATTGAGACGGCAGGGGAGGACGATCGATTGACGAGTTTTCACCCGTCCCAGACGGAGGCCATAGAGCATGAGAAGGGCCCCATGATGGTGCTGGCGGGCCCCGGCTCCGGAAAGACTACGGTTATTACGTATCGGATTAAGCACCTGATTGAGGCCTGCGGTGTGGACCCTTCCCGGATTCTGGTCATAACGTTCACCAGAGCGGCCGCCAGGGAGATGCGGGAGCGGTTTCTGAAGCTGACGGCGGATTCCTCCGCCAGAGTCAGTTTCGGCACCTTCCACTCTGTCTTTTTTACTATATTAAAATACGCTTATCGCTATCAGGCGTCCAATATCGTCCGGGAGGAGCAGAGAACCCGGTTTGTCAGGGAAATCGTGGAGGGACTGGATTTGGAGCTGGAGGATGAGCGGGAGTTTGTCGCGGCAGTTCTGGGAGAGATCAGTTTCGTAAAGAGCGAGCTGCTGGATCTGAATCATTATTATTCCCGAAACTGCTCCGAAGAGATTTTCAAGAAGATTTATCAGGGCTACGAGGAGCGGATGCGCCGGGCAGGACTGCTGGATTTTGACGATATGCTGGTTCTGTGCCATCAGCTGTTTGCGGAGCGTAAGGATATTCTGGCGGCCTGGCAGAGAAAGTTTCAGTATATCCTGGTAGATGAGTTCCAGGACATCAACAAGATTCAGTATGAGATCGTCCGTATGCTGGCCGCTCCGGAAAACAATCTGTTTATCGTCGGGGACGATGACCAGTCGGTGTACCGTTTCCGGGGATCCCGGCCTGAGATCATGCTGGGATTTCCAAAGGATTATCCTGATGCCGTGACTGTGCTTCTGGGAGTCAATTACCGCTCCACTGCGGAGATTGTAGAGACGGCCGGCCGTCTGATCTGCCACAACCGGAAGCGGTTCGATAAAAAGCTGGAGACCAGCCGGGGACACGGAAAGCCGGTGATGACCTGCGGCTGCAGGGATCCTCAGGCGGAAACCCTGCGGATCGTGGAGGAGATTCAGGGATATGTTCAGGCGGGATACCGGCTGGAGGATATTGCCATTCTCTACCGGACGAACCTGAATCCGCGTCTTATGGTGGAAAAGCTGATGGAGTATAATCTTCCTTTTTCCATGAAGGACGCTCTTCCCAATCTGTATGAGCACTGGATTTCCCAGAACGTGCTGGCCTATATCCGGGCCGCTGAGGGAGATCTGAGCCGGGGCAACATCCTGCAGATCATCAACCGCCCAAACCGGTATATTAGCCGCGACGCCCTGGAAGACGCCCGGATTTCCTGGGACAGGGTGAAGTCCTTCTACCAGGATAAAGGCTGGATGGTCGAACGGGTCGAACAGTTGGAATATGATCTTCTGATGCTGAAATCCATGCCGCCGGCCGCGGCTGTCAATTATATCCGGAAAGCAGTGGGGTACAATGATTACCTGAAGGAATATGCCCAGTTCCGCCGCCTGAAGCCGGAGGAGCTTCTGGATATTCTGGATCAGCTGCAGGAAAGCGCCGCCGGATTTAAGACGATGGAAGAGTGGTTTTCTCATATGGAGGAGTACCGGCTGCGGCTGAAGGAACAGGCCCAGTTACAGCAGGCGGAACCCCGCGGAGTCTCTCTTATGACCATGCACGGTGCCAAGGGGCTGGAATTTCCCATTGTTTATATCCTGGACGCCAACGAGGGCATTACTCCTCATCGGAAGGCGGTGCTGGATGCGGATCTGGAGGAAGAGCGGAGGATGTTCTATGTAGCCATGACCAGGGCACGGGACCGGCTCCATGTGTGCTATGTACAGGAGCGGTACGGCAGGAAGCAGGAGGTGTCCCGGTTTGTGGATGAGTACCTGGGAAGAGACGATAAGCGCGGGAGGGAGAGAAAGCTTTGATGAAAGGCTGCGTTCATATCTACTGCGGCGACGGAAAGGGAAAGACCACCGCTGCCCTGGGACAGGCGGTCCGGGCAGCAGGGCGCGGGAAAAAGGTGCTGATAGCCCGGTTTCTGAAAACTGATGATTCCGGGGAGGTGCCGGTTCTCTCTTCGATACCCGGAATTACAGTGCTTCCCTGTGAAAAGACCTTTGGCTTTTACAGCCGGATGAGCGAGGAACAGAAAAAAGAAGCGGCCGGATATTACGGCAGCCTGCTGGAAGAGGCTTGGAGCAGGGCGGAAGCCGGTCACTATGATATGCTGGTTCTGGATGAGATTATGGCTGCCTGCCGGTATGGGCTGGCAGACGAGGACAGGCTGCTGAAGAAGCTGAGAGAACGGCCGGACGGTCTGGAGGTGGTGATGACCGGCCGGGATCCGTCGGAGGTCCTGGCGGAGCAGGCGGATTATGTTTCAGAGATAAGGAAACGGAAACATCCCTTTGACTGCGGTCTTGCGGCAAGGGAAGGGATTGAATATTAGGAGGAATCATATGGCGAAGGACTTGATGAAGGAAGAAAACGAGGAAATGACCGTCACTTTGACGCTGGATGACGATACGGAACTGGAGTGCGTGGTCCTGACTATTTTTGAGGCAGGCGGGAAAGATTATATCGCCCTGCTGCCCACCGAGGGCGAAGATGCGGACACCGGGGAAGTCTATCTGTACCGTTATGGGGAGACAGACGGAGAGCCGGAGCTGTCCAACATTGAGGATGACGACGAGTACGAGATCGTAGCCGACGCGTTTGACGAACTTCTGGATGAACAGGAGTTTGACGAGCTGGTGGGCGAGGACGAGCTGGAAGACCTGTAAGGAATGCCGGACGGAATCAGCCGGCGTATGCAATACGCAGGAGGATGTATCTGGCTTTCAGTCGCCGTGCTGTTGGGCGGACAGGGCCAGACGGCTGTTGGAGTATTCGCCGGTGAAGGTTACATCCTTTCCGAACCATGCCGGTGGCACGAAGCTTAAGGCGGCCTCCTCTGTGGGAAATTCTACTTCCGCCAGGACCAGTCCCTCGTAAGCGCCCTCGAACACGTCCATCTCGATGGTGAGGGAGGAGGGCAGGCCGGCGGGAATCGGGTCTGGCGCGTAGGCTTCCGCAAGGGGCTTTAAATACCTTTTTTTGGTCAGGACGATGCCGTCCGCTTTGGAAAGCAGATGTTCATAGGCCTCTCTGGTCAGTGGGAGATTGTATTCTTCCCGAACCAGAAGGCCTTTTGATTTGTAGGTCATGTAGTATTGACTGTCTTCCCGGCGGACGCGGATGGTAGGGTCCGTGGAGAGATAGGCCTGTTCGATCTGACGGAAGGGCCAGGTCCTGTAATCTGCCGGAAGAGTGCCGATCAGGTATTTGCGTTCGATTTCCATAGGTAACCTCCTTTGACTCAGAGTTTATTATATCACAGATTCCGTGATTTATGGGAAAGATTAGGTATAAAATTTCTTGTATTTACAAAAGACCTATGCTATAATGCTACATTGAAGTGGCACGCCCATAAAAAGGCAGGGGCGTTCATATATTTAAGGAGGAATTTTTGCATGAGTTTACAGGTAGAGAATTTGGAGAAGAACATGGCGAAGCTGACCGTGGAGGTGCCGGCAGAGCAGTTTGAGGCCGCGCTGAAGACCGCGTTTAACAAAAACAAGAACCGTTTTAATATTCCGGGATTCCGCAGAGGCAAAGCGCCCCAGGTTATGGTGGAGAAGATGTATGGTCCGGAAGTTCTCTATGAGGAGGCTGCCAATATTGTGCTGGACGCCACTTATCCCGACGCGGCGGAGGAGAGCAAGCTGGATATCGTGTCCCGCCCGGAGATCGACCTGGTTCAGATCGAGAAGGGAAAGAATTTCATTTACACAGCCACTGTAGCAGTAAAGCCGGAGGTTACTCTGGGTGAGTACAAGGGCGTTGAGGTTGAGAAGGCTTCCGCTGAGGTCAGCGACCAGGAAGTGGAAGACGAGATCAAGAGGGTTCAGGACCAGAATTCCAGACTGGTGACGGTGGATGACCGTGCTGTGGCCGACGGCGATCAGGTAGTTATTGATTTTGAGGGCTTTGCGGACGGCAAGGCTTTTGAAGGCGGCAAGGGTGAGGACTATCCTCTGACTATCGGCTCTCATTCTTTCATTGATAATTTTGAGGAGCAGCTGATCGGAAAGAATATCGGCGACGAGTGTGAGGTGAACGTGACCTTCCCGGAGAACTACCATGTGAAGGAACTGGCGGGAAAACCGGCCCTGTTCAAGGTGAAAGTCAAAGAGATCAAGGTGAAGGAGCTTCCGGAGCTGGACGATGATTTCGCCGGTGAAGTTTCAGAATTTGAGACCATGGATGAATACAAGGCGGATTTGAAGGCAAAGCTTTTAGAGTCCAAAGGCAGACAGGCTGCCACAGAGAATGAGAACCGGGTCGTTGACAAAGTGGTTGATAACGCGACAATGGAGATTCCTGATGCCATGCTGGAGACCCAGGTCCGCAATATGGTCAGCGACTACGGCCGCAGGATGCAGAGCCAGGGCCTGTCCATGGAGCAGTATCTGCATTATACCGGCCAGACCATGGCAGATCTTGAGGAGCAGATGAAGCCTCAGGCAGAGCGCCGCATCCGCACCAGACTGGTTCTGGAGGCAGTGGCCAAGGCTGAGAACCTGCAGGTGGAGGACGAGGCTGTGGAGCGTGAGATCAAGTCCATGGCGGCCTCTTACAAGATGGAAGAGCAGACTGTGAGAGATCAGCTGGGCGAGGCCGGTCTTGCTCAGGTGAAAGAGGACCTGCTGGTTCAGGAAGCGATCGATTTCCTGGTAGCAGAGGCAAAATTGGTATAACTGAGAATCCTATCTGAATCAGGGAGGAATGAATATGAGTTTAGTACCATATGTTGTAAAGGCAACCAGCCGGGGAGAACGTTCCTACGACATTTATTCCCGTCTGCTGGAGGACCGGATTATTTTCCTGGGCGAGGAAGTTAATGAGGTGACGGCCAGCTTGGTGGTGGCCCAGCTTCTGTTCCTTGAATCCGAGGATCCGACGAAGGATATCAACCTGTATATCAACAGCCCGGGCGGCGTGATCACGGCAGGTATGGCAATTTACGATACCATGAACTATATTAAGTGCGACGTGTCTACTGTGTGTATCGGCATGGCTGCTTCCATGGGCGCGTTTCTGCTGGCCGGAGGCGCCAGGGGCAAGCGTTTCGCTCTTCCCAACGCGGAGGTCATGATTCACCAGCCCAGCGGCGGAGCCCAGGGTCAGGCTACGGAGATCAGTATTGTGGCGGAGCAGATTCTTAAGACGAAAAAGAAGATGAACGAACTTCTGGCCGCCAATACGGGACAGCCTATTGAGGTGATCGAGCGGGATACCGAGCGGGATCATTTTATGACTGCGGAAGAAGCCAAATCTTACGGGCTCATTGACGCGGTGATTGCCAAACACTGACGGCAGGCAGCTTATAGGAAAGAGAGGTGTGAATATGCCCGGCAGAATGGATGACAGGATCCGCTGTTCTTTCTGCGGTAAGACTCAGGACCAGGTCCGCAAGCTGATAGCGGGGTCTAATAACGTATACATTTGCGACGAGTGTATTGATCTGTGCTCCGAGATCCTGGAGGAGGAGATGGAGGATCAGGAGCAGGGCATGGACCTGGGAGAGATCAATCTCCTGAAGCCGAAGGAGATTAAGTCTTTTCTGGACGAGTATATAATCGGCCAGGAGGAGGCCAAGAAGGTGCTGTCCGTGGCCGTATACAACCATTACAAACGGATCACGTCCAGGAAGAATATGGATGTGAACGTGCAGAAGAGCAATATTCTGATGCTTGGCCCTACGGGAAGCGGCAAGACTTATCTGGCCCAGACCCTGGCGAAGATTCTGAATGTGCCTTTTGCCATCGCTGACGCCACGGCCCTGACAGAAGCCGGCTATGTGGGCGAGGATGTGGAGAATATTCTGCTGAAGCTGATTCAGGCGGCGGACTATGACATCCACAAGGCGGAGTACGGGATCATTTACGTAGATGAGATTGACAAGATCAGCAAGAAATCGGAGAATGTCTCCATCACCAGAGATGTGTCCGGGGAAGGCGTGCAGCAGGCGCTTCTTAAGATACTGGAAGGAACTGTCGCCAGCGTTCCCCCTCAGGGCGGCAGAAAGCATCCTCACCAGGAGCTTTTGCAGATTGATACCACCAATATCCTGTTTATCTGCGGAGGAGCTTTTGACGGTCTGGAGAAGATTATCGAGAACCGGCTGAATACCGGATCCATCGGTTTTAACGCGGAGATCATTGACAGAAATCATTCCGATATCGACAGGCTGCTGAAGCAGGTTCAGCCCCAGGATCTGATGAAGTTCGGACTGATTCCTGAGTTTATCGGACGTGTTCCCATTACCGTATCTCTGGAGCTTTTGACGGAGGATGCCCTGGTGCGGATCCTGAAGGAGCCCAAGGATGCCCTGATCCGGCAGTATCAGAAGCTGTTTGAGCTGGACGATGTGAAGCTGGAATTTGATGAGGACGCGCTCATCCAGGTGGCAAAGCTTGCCATGGAGAGGAAGACCGGCGCCAGGGGACTTCGTTCCATTCTGGAAGCCGTGATGATGGATCTGATGTACGAGGTTCCGTCGGACAATACGATCGGCATCTGCCGCATCACCAGGGACATGGTGGACGGCAGGGGACAGCCGGAGATTGTTTATCGGGAGACAGCGGTTCCGAAACCTTCTTTCGCGCAGAGGCTGCGAAAGGAGAAATCCGGAGAGATCGCGTAAATTTGCTGATTCAGGATGGGGGCGGCTGCTCCCATCTTTGTTTGTCCCGCATTGTGATTTGCGTTTGGAGGATTAACATGGAAGATACGATCATGACAATGCCGGTAGTGGCCCTTCGGGGCCTTACGGTCCTGCCGGGTATGCTGATTCATTTTGATGTGAGCAGGAGGAAATCCATTGCCGCCATCGAAAAGGGAATGGTCAGCGATCAGAAGGTCTTTCTGGTGGCGCAGAAATCACCGGATGTGATGGAACCGGGGATTGAGGATCTGTACCATATGGGGACCATCGCCGTCGTGAAACAGATGGTGAAAATGCCCGGCAATATAATTCGGGTTATGGTGGAAGGCATTCAGATGGCGGAGCTTCTTTATCTGGATTCCGAGGAGCCCCTGCTGATGGGAGAAATCGAGATTCCCGCTCAGAGCGGGGAGGAATTTGACTACATATCCAGGGAGGCCATGGCCCGGGTCATCCGGGAGAAGCTGGAGGAGTACGGACTGGAGAATCCGAAGATCGGGAGGGAAGTGATTCCCAATTTGATGACGATCCGGGATCTGGATGAACTGCTGCTGCAGACGGCGATTCAGGTGCCCTGGGATTATACGGTCAGGCAGGAATATCTTGAGGCGGTTTATACCGGAAGCCGCTATGAGGTGCTGGTCCGCCATCTGATTACGGAGATTGAGGTCAGCCGCGTCAAGCGGGAATTTCAGGAAAAGGTAAAGGATGCCATCAACAAGAACCAGAAGGATTATATTCTGAGGGAGCAGATGCGCATCATCCGGGAGGAGCTGGGAGAGGACAGTCCGGGAACCGAGGCGGATCAGTACCGGGAACAGCTGGCCCAGCTGAAAGCGGATAAGGAGACCAAAGACAAGATCCAGAAGGAGATTGAACGGTTTCAGATCATGCCCTCGGGAAGCCAGGAGGCCAACGTTTTGCGGACTTACATCGAAACGCTTCTGGATCTTCCCTGGAAGAAAGCGTCCCGGGACAACAATGACATCCGCCATGCGGAGGAGATTTTAAATGAAGACCATTATGGCCTTGAGAAGGTGAAGGAAAGGGTTCTGGAGTATCTGGCGGTGCGGACCCTGACCAAGAAGGGCAACGGCCCTATCCTCTGTCTGGTGGGGCCGCCTGGAACCGGCAAAACCTCCATAGCCCGCTCCGTAGCCCGGGCATTGAATAAGAAATATGTCCGCATGAGCCTGGGCGGAGTCCGGGATGAGGCGGAGATCCGCGGCCACCGGAAGACCTATGTGGGCGCCATGCCGGGCCGTCTGGTGGAAG
>CANQSK010000086.1 GCA_947626475.1 uncultured Lachnospiraceae bacterium | reverse complement strand
TACCTGGATCTTTTGAAGACGGCGCAGCAGATGCACAAAGAACTGGCCTATCTGGCCATGCGGATGCTTGTTGGCACTGGCATCCAGTTGCAGGAGTTTTTGGCGTTGACGGTGGAGGAAGTCCAGAGCGGCGAGGTACAGACCTCGGAGCGGGTCATCCATCTGGCAGACAGCCTGCGGGAGGAGCTGCTGGACTACGCCCGGCGCAATGGCACCGCAAGTGGACCGATATTTGTGGGCAAAACGGGCGTGCCTATGAGCACAGTGACTGTCAGGGCTCAGATTCGGTCTGTGAGCCGGGTGGTCGGCTTGGATGACAGCGCGGCCACGGCGAAGGCGCTGCTGAAGCTTTATGAGACCACCCGTGCCGAGCTGATGGCGGAGACTGCGCAGCGGCTCATGCTGGAGCAGCTGGACCAAGAGCAGGCCGAGCACGGCTGGGAGAGCTAGATGAGGCGGACTTTTGACTGCCGGCATATGAGAAGGAAATGAATGCGGCGGTTTACATGAAACGATGAAAAACGCATTCGACTATCTGATCGTGGGGGCGGGGCTATACGGCGTGGTGTTTGCCCGGGAGATGACGGACCGGGGGAAGAAAGTGCTGGTGCTCGACAAGCGGGACCACATCGCCGGCAACATCTACACTGAGGACGTGGAGGGCATCCAGGTCCACCGGTACGGCGCCCATATCTTCCACACCAACGATAAAACGGTTTGGGATTATGTCAACCGATTTGCCGAGTTCAACCGCTACACCAACAGCCCCGTGGCCAACTACCGGGGCGAGATCTATAACATGCCCTTCAACATGAACACCTTCAACAAGATGTGGGGCGTCGTCACGCCGGCGGAGGCCAGGCGGAAGATCCAGGAGCAGCGGGCCGCGGCGGGGATCACGGAGCCCCGGAATCTGGAGGAGCAGGCCATCAGCCTGGTGGGGACGGACATCTATGAGAAGCTGGTGAAGGGCTACACCGCCAAGCAGTGGGGCCGGCCCTGCACGGAGCTGCCGGCGTTCATCATCAAGCGGCTGCCGGTGCGGTTCACCTACGACAACAACTACTTCAACGCCCTCTACCAGGGCATCCCCACAGAGGGGTATACCAAGATGGTGGAGCGGATGCTGGAGGGCGTGGAGGTCCGGCTGGGAACAGATTACCTGGCGGACAAGCCGGCGCTGGATGCTCTGGCGGAGAAGGTGGTGTACACCGGCCCCATCGACGCGTACTTCGGCTATAGGCTGGGAGCGCTGCAGTACCGGAGCGTGCGGTTCGAGACGGAGGTGCTGGACACGGACAACTACCAGGGCAACGCGGTTGTGAACTACACGGACAGCGACACGCCCTATACCCGCATCATCGAGCACAAGCACTTCGTCTTTGGCACCCAGCCGAAAACAGTGATCAGCCGGGAGTACAGCACGGAGTGGGAGCCGGGGGACGAGCCCTATTACCCGGTGAACGACGGGAAAAACGGGGCGCTGTACGAGAAATACGCGGCTCTGGCGGCAGAGGAGAGGAACGTGATCTTCGGCGGCCGCCTGGGGGAGTACAGGTACTACGACATGGACGCCGTCATCGCGGCGGCCCTGAAGAAGACGGAAGAGATGAACTGAGATGTGAGGGGGTGCCGGGTTGGCTGACATTCAGCTGTTCGTTTGCAGTCATAAATCGACTACGGTACCGGAGCATGTACTGCTCAAGCCGCTCCAGGTGGGAGCCGCTTTGGCAGGCGAACATTTCCAAGGTTTCCTTCATGATGATGAAGGTGAAAACATCTCTGCCAGAAACAGAACCTACTGTGAGCTCACGGGTCAATACTGGGCCTGGAAAAACATACAGGCGGACTGGTACGGTTTTTTTCATTACCGGCGGTATCTCTATCCGGATACGGATACCAGGCTGCCATATATCATCAGGCGGGAGCCAAGGCCGGACAGAATGGGCTATGACCGTTTTGCAGAACTCATTGAGCAGTATGACATGATTCTCCCGATAGGGGAGGAAATGTATGTAAGTGTCCGTGAGCACTATGCACAGGCCCACTGCGCCAAGGATCTGAGCCTGACAGAGGAGCTTCTTGGGCAGCTGTATCCTGAGATGGCGCAGGCGCAGGAGAGATATCTTTCCGGGGGAAGATGTCTTTTTGGCAATATTTTTATCATGAAGCGTGAGGTCTTCCGGGACTATTGTCAATGGCTGTTCCAACTCTTGGATGCCTTTGACTGCGCTGTGGACTGCCGGCGACCTCGCGTGGACGGATACTTGGCAGAGAGGATGCTTGGCGTATATGCGGCATATCGGAAGCGGGACCTGCGGACACTGGAGCTGCCGCGAATACACTTTTGCGAGCGAAGGGAATATGTCACACAGCGAGCGATCAATGCCATTTTGCCGCCGGGGACCAAAATTCGGGCACGGATAAAGAGAGCGTTCGGCAAAAAGGTAGGAGATACAAAATGTGTGATCCGGACGTAATGGTCAGCGTAATCGTGCTGACATACGATCACGCGGGATTTGTGGGACAGGCACTGGACAGCATCCTTTGTCAGAAAACGTCCTTTGCGTATGAGGTGCTGATCGGGGACGATGCGTCGACCGATGGAACAGGCGAGATCGTGCGCGCGTATGAGCAGGCATATCCACAGAGAGTGCGCGCTTTTGTGCGGACGCAAAATATCGGGCCGACGAGAAATCTGTACGAACTGTTTTTGGCAGCCAGAGGGAAATATATTGCAAACTGCGAAGGCGACGATTACTGGTGCGATGACCGAAAGCTGCAGATGCAGGTCGACTTTTTGGAGCGGCATCCCGATTACTCAGCCTGCACGCACGCGTGCCGGATCGTAGACGAAAATGGCATAGAGCTCAAAGGAAAACACCTTAACTGGGTTTGCACCAAAAAGGAATATTCACTTACGGATTTTCGCGGCTGTTATCTGCCCGGTCAGCCGGCCACGCTCGTGCACCGGAATTTTTTTCTGGACCGAACACACGATTATTCGGTGATCTATCAGGCGAACAGCATCGTCGCTGACCGCACGATCGCGCTGATCCTGGCGGCCCAGGGCCGCATTCGCCGGTTTCCGGATGTGATGAGCTGTTATCGGGTAAGAGAAGGCGGCGCGGATAATGCCACCGCGCGTGCTTTCCGGGATAACCTTGATGTCAATCGGATGCAGTATGAGTTTACCTGTGCGCTGGAGCGATACTTGCAGGAGGAATTCGGCCTCCGCGTACGGTTCCCTTATTTCAAATATACACAGAGGATAAAAAGCTGGATTAGAAGGGGCATAAAATTAATTTCCAGCTATTGAAAGGAAAAAGCGATGCTATGAAAAAACTTCTCTTTCTGGGCAGTTCGAGTTATATAGTACCGGTCATCAAAACAGCGCACGATCTGGGGATCTATGTGCTCACATGCGATTATATATGGTATACTGACCCGTATGCCGCTGCATCCGTTTGCGAATGGAGGTGGGCGGCATGAAGTTGGGGATCATGCAGCCGTATTTTTTCCCGTATATCGGCTATTGGCAGTTGATGAACGCAGTGGACACCTATGTCATATACGACAATATCCAATTTACAAAAAGCAGTTGGATACGTCGTAATCGTATTCTTTCCGGCGGCACGGACAAAATGTTCACTCTTCCATTGAGAAAAGACTCAGATTATCTGGACGTCCGTGATCGCTTCTTATCCGATACGTATGTGCAGGATGAAGCAAAAATACTCGGGATGATTGAAGCCTCATATCGCAAAGCGCCGATGTTTAATGAGGTATTTCCAATCATTCATGAAGCGTTTAAGTATGATGAAAAGAATCTATTCAAATACATTTTTCACTCGGTTCGTGCTGTGTGTGCGTATTTGGGAATAGAGACCAGGATCGTAGTCTCATCTACACTGGATATAGACCACTCGCTGAAGGGTAAAGATAAAGTGCTGGCGATATGCAGGGCCCTTGGCGCATCCCAATACTACAACGCGATCAACGGGATACCGCTTTATGAGCCATACCGACAGGAGTTTACCGCAAATGGGATACAACTGTCCTTTCTGCAGACCGATGACATCACTTATAAACAATTTTCCAATGAGTTCATTCCGAATTTGTCCATTATAGACGTCATGATGTTCAACAGTGTGGAGGATATCAGGGACATGTTAAATCGTTACAAAATTATCAATGGGGGGGCAAGAGTGCCTAGCTGATCACGATGCCTTCCCATATGCCGCTCTGTCTGTTTACGAATGGGGGTGGGCGGCATGAAGCTGGGAATCATGCAGCCGTATTTTTTTCCGTACATCGGATACTTTTCTCTGATAAAAAATACAGATCGCTTTGTTTTCTTTGACACGCCGCAATATGTGACCAGGTCCTGGATGAACCGCAACCGGATACTGAACGCCAACGGGGAGGTAGCCTACATCACAGTGCCGCTGCATAAGGCGCCGCAGGATACGGCCATCAAGGATATGCGGATCGATAACTCACAGGCATGGCCTTCGTCCATGACAGCGCGATTCGTGCATTACAAGAAGTACGCGCCCTATTATCGGCAGGTGACGGAGTTTTTCCGTGAGGCGCTGTTACAGCCGTTCAGTTCTCTGGCTGAGCTCAATATCGAGACGACGAAAGTGGTGTGCCGCCGGTTGGGCATAGAGACGCAGTTCGATACGTTTTCAGAGATGGACCTGAAGATCGGCCCCGTGGCCGCGCCGGATGAATGGGCGCTTAACATCACAAAAGAATTAGGCTACGGGACATACGTCAACCCTCCCGGCGGAAAGAGCTTTTTTGACGGGGAAAAATACCGGGCCTCCGGAATAGAACTTCAGTTTTTGCAGGCAGAGCTGCGGCCGTATGAACAGTGTATCGGCCGCTTTGAGCCGGGCCTTTCTATCCTGGATGTCATGATGTTCAACAGCGTGGAGGCAATCAGGGATATGTTAGGAGAATTTCAGCTGCTGTGAGCGTCCGAGGACGCCGCGGCGTTCAGGAGGCAAACATACAGATGAAAGAAATCGGGGGCTTCTTCGAGCTGGAGACCCAGCGGCGCGGAGCATATCACAAGGGCGGCCTCGCTCTGAACAGCGGCAGGAATGGCCTGCGCTATATCGTCCGTGCGCATGGCATAGACCGTATATTCGTCCCGCGCTATACCTGCCCGGTGGTGTGGGAGGCGCTGCGGGCGGAAGGATGCGAGCTGCGCTTTTACGATGTGGACGGGGAACTGCTCCCCAAGGACCCGCCGCCGGAGGATGCCTGGGTGCTCTATACGAACTACTTTGGCGTATCCGGGGAGCAGGTCAAAAGCATGAGTGCAAGGTATCCCCGGCTGATACTTGATCTCGCCCAGAGCTTTTATACGGCCCCCACGGGGCACGAGTGCGTATACTCCCCCCGAAAATTTTTCGGTGTCCCGGACGGCGGGATCGTCTTTTGCTCAAAAAAAGCCGATATCCGAATGGAAAGGGATATCTCGCTGGACAGAACGAGCCATCTTCTCCGGCGGATCGAATTGGGCGCGAACGCCGCCTACGCAGATTTCAGCAGGGAGGATGCGAGTCTGGAGGGGGCGCCCGTCAGAACGATGTCCGCGCTGACCGAGCGGCTGATGGAGAGCATAGATCACGAAGAGGCTGCCCGCATACGCAGGGAGAATTTTCGGTATCTCCACGAACGGCTGGGTGCGGTCAATATGTTCCCGCTTCACGTCGGCGCAGAGGATGTGCCGATGGTGTATCCCTTTTTGCCCGGGCAGGGCGGAGATGAGCTGAAAAAACGGTTGATCGAAAACCGGATATATGTGGCGACATATTGGCCGGGGCAGCAGGACAAAGGCTATGGGCTGAAGCTTCAGTCCTCGCTCCTGGCGCTGCCTGTCGACCAGCGATACGGCCCGGAGGATATGCGGCGTATTTTGGAGGTGCTCCATGGATAAAAAAATCAGAGTACTCGTCTTTCCGGCGGGAGAGGTCAATTCCATTGAATTGCATGATGCCCTGTGCGCCAATGTGAACGTGGAAGTCATCGGCGCGTCGTCGGTGGACAGGCATGGCAGCTACGTGTTTGAAAAGTATTTCTCCGGGCTGCCTATGATCTCTGACGCGGCGTTCATTGACCGGTTCAATGAACTTCTGGACCGTGAGAAGGTCGACCTGGTGTTCCCTACCCATGACAGTGTGGCGCTGTATTTGGCGGAGAACAGCGAAAAATTCCACGCCAGGGTCATCACCGCGGACGTCGAGACGACCAGGATATGCCGTGACAAAAAGAGGACCTATGCGCTTTTCGCCGGCGACAACTTCTGCCCGCGCCTTTATCCCGACATTGCAGAAGCGGTGTTTCCCTGCTTTATCAAGCCGCGGGAGGGGCAGGGCTCGGTGGGGGCCAGACGGCTGGACTGTGCCGCGGACATACCGCAGGATGTGCGGTGGGATGACTATGTCGTCACGCAGTATCTGCCGGGCGGAGAACTGACGGTGGATTGCCTGACAGACGGGAAAGGGCGGCTTTGCGCGGTCCTGCCCCGGTCCCGGGACCGCCTGTTCGCGGGCATCAGCGCGGCCGGCACCGCCTTGCCTGTTACCGATGAGATATGGGGCATCGCCGAGGCCATCAATCGGAAACTGAGGTTTTTGGGACTGTGGTATTTCCAGGTGAAGCAGGATGAGAACGGGGCCTATAGGCTTTTGGAGATATCCGCCCGCTGTGCAGGGACGATGTGCCTGTCCCGTGCCCGCGGTGTGAATCTTCCGCTTCTGAGCGTATATGCCGCGATGGGCAGGGAACTGGACGTATTTGAAAACCCCTGCGGGGTCAAGGTGGATCGTATCCTGATCTCTCGATACCGGCTGGACTACGAATACCGCATGGTCTATATAGACTACGATGACACGGTCATCGTCCGGGGCGCGGTCTGCCTGCCGGTGATACGGTTTCTGTATCAATGCCGCAACAGAGGAAAGCGCGTGGTGCTGCTTTCCAGACACAACCTCGACCATGAGGATATGCTGGCGGACAGCCTGCGCAAATATGCCATCGCTAGGGAACTGTTCGACAGCGTCATCGAGGTCGGCCCGGACTGCGAAAAGGCCGATTTTATAGAGGACAGGGCGTCAATATTTATTGATAACGCCTATGCCGAACGGAAAAAAGTCCATGACCGCCTCGGCATCCCCGTTTTCGACGTGGACGGCATCGAGGCGCTGACAGACTGGACCAGCTGACGGGGAGAAGAGGAATTGAGCGAGATTTTCATGAGCGGCCATGCCGGCGCGCTGAGATTGGATCGGGGGAAGTTTTACTATCTCTGTTCTGCCGGCGTCGGCGACACCATGCTTCTGTGTGGTTTCTATGACGCGCTGGAGAGAAAACTGGGTGGGACGGTCCATTTGCTGATCAAGGGGTCCCATGAATTCTTGATGGGTATGTACGGGATACGGGAGTACACGGTCGTCGACTTTTCCAGGCTGGATCTGCATGCGGCCGGCAGTTCCTGCAAAAAGCCGGAGGGAGGCCGTGTCTATGTGGCGCATCCCCATGGACACAGGGAGATGGAGGCTTTTTTCGCGCCGATCAGGGATCAGAACGCCACATTTCGGTTCAAGCCATGGTTCATAGAATTTTTGAGACTGCCGCCCGACACTTCATTCCGGCCGCCGGATCGTATCCCGGAGCTGGGCGCGAAACTGAAGGAGCGATGCGAACGGATTGCGCCGTTAGAGCAGATAGCGGTATTTTCGCCGGAGGCGACATCCATGGCTGCTATCCCCATGATTTTTTGGAGGGAGCTTGCTGTCCAGCTCCAGGACCAGGGCATACATGCTGTCTCCAATGTGATGCGGCCTGAGAACTGCATACCGGGAACGTCTTATCTGCCCATGAGCGCGGCGGAGGCGGTGGCGCTGGGATATCGCTGTGAGAGCGTGTATTCGATCCGAAGCGGATACTGCGATGCGTTGTATCTCCTGGGAAGCCGGCTACATGTACTGTACCCGTCCCACAGCAGTCTTTACATATATAGCCTCAACGAGATGTTCGGAAGAAAAGATATAGACGAAAAGCTGGTCCTGCAGGATCTGTTCTGACAAAAACAACACCGGGAAGAGAGAAGAGAGATGGAGAAGGCGATTTGCACTGTTTTATTGATCTCGTATAATCACGGACCTTATATCCGGAAGGCCATCGACTCCGTGTTGGAGCAGGAGACGAAGTATAAGGTGAAGGTCCATATTTTTGACGACGCGTCTACGGATGAAAGCCAGGAGATCATCAAAGAATACGCGGAAAAATATCCGGAAAAGATCTATCCGTTCCTGGCAAAGGAAAACCGGGGCGCCCAGGCCAATATATGGGCCGCATACAAATCTGTAGATACGAAGTACTGCATATTGCTGGAGTGTGACGATTACTGGTGCGACAAGAAAAAACTGCAACTTCAAATCTCGGCCATGGAGTCACATCCGGAGTGCAGTTTCTGCGGGCATGATACAGCGTTTTCAGTACTGGACGAAAGTTCGCGTGAGTATGCGGAAGGAGAACATGCTTGCACAGAGCCAAGACTCCGCAGTCAAATCGTTTTTTCGCTGAAGGACTTTGATCCTATTGATACTGGTGGGTATATCCCTTACGCCTCTACCCGACTGATCAGGACGGAATGTCTTCACCTGGACCGAATCAAATATAAAGAGAGCGTTCTATTCGATTTTACGCAGTTTTACTATCTGCTGCTTCAAGGTAAGTATTACTACATAGACCGTATCATGTCGGTATATCAAAGGACTGGAAGCGGCGTATGTTCTCATAAAGATCCCCTTGAATTCCTTGATACATTTGTGGCCAATGCCATTGATTTTAACAAAGAGACTAATGGCGTGATACGGGACAAAATTTACCGAGACTGCATGCTGCAGATCTCATTTCGGCTGCATCTGTCGCATAATGCGCCTGCGGTCTTTTGCCCGCAGCCCCCAAAAGATGAGGACAAGCTGGGAGAAGACCTGTCGGATGACCATCTGCTGCTGAGAGTGAATTCGCTGGATAAGGATAAGTTCTATTTTCTATGCAACGGAGGCATTGGTTTTACTATGCTGATCCGTGGCCTGAAAAAGGCGCTGGAAGAGCGATATGGAGGTCCGATCGTTCTTTTGATAGCAAAAGAGCACGAGTTTGTCATGCGGATGTATGGCGAGTTGAATTATTTGATCGTTGACACTAAGGGTGTAAACCTGGAAGCGCTCAGCGATCTGTGCCCAAACCCGGAACGGGGAAGTATGTTCGTCTGTCATCCGTTCGCACATAGGGAACAGACAAATTATTATTTGCCGCAGCTCGGGATGTATTCATCGGTCAACTTTTTTGACTGGATGAAGCAATTTCTCCAGCTTCCGGAAGACGCAGAACTGGAAGTACCCCACAATACGCATTTTGAGCTTAGCGCGGCGCTAAAAAAGAAGATTTCAGTATTGCCGTCCCTAAAGAAAACAGTCCTGGTATTTCCGGAAGCATATACACTGACAGGCATCAGTATGGCAGTTTGGAAGGCCAAAGTGAGCAGGCTGCGCAAAAAGAAGATCACAGTTGTTTCCTGTGTAAAAGATCGGAGCAATGTGATCCCTGGGACGATGTATATACAGCTTTCATTAGAGGAGGCGGTGGTGCTTGCCTCAAAGTGCCATAGCGTATATGCGGCCAGAAATGGCATATGTGATGCATTGTTCTTTTTGGGCAACAGATTGACAGTGCTCTACCCATCTCACAGTGCTTTTTTTCAATATGGTGTCAAGACGATGTTCGGCGGCGACGCTATTCATGAGGAACTTGTTTTGGAGCCGGGGGTGCACTATGCCGTGCCGGCGCAAATGCCTGCACCGGCGTCTGCGCCCAGAAAGGCATATTTGTTTGGCCGTTTTCCCGTGCCGGAGCGAATATACCGCTTCTATCTGCGGCACAAGCGTTTTTTGTACCGGTTCAAGCGGTTCGTTACGTGGAACTGAGCCAGATAGTCAACAGTTCTTGATAGGAGAGATATTCCAGCTATGAAAGGTATCATTCTTGCGGGCGGCTCCGGAACCCGGTTGTATCCGATCACGAGAGTCCTGTCCAAACAGATACTTCCGCTTTATGACAAACCTATGATCTATTATCCGCTGTCTGTTCTGATGCTGGCGGATATTAAGGATATCCTGATCATCTCCACGCCTCATGATATCGAGGGATATCAGAGGCTGCTGGGGGATGGTGGCCAGCTGGGGCTCCGGCTCGAATACGCGGTACAAGCCGCGCCCCGGGGGCTGGCGGAAGCCTTCATCATCGGAGAGGAGTTCATCGGGGACGACAGCGTGTGTCTGGTCCTGGGAGATAATGTGTTCCACGGGCCTAACCTGACGGCACTTCTCCGTAGCGCCATGAGCCGGACCCGCGGCGCGACCATTTTTGGCTATATGGTGCGCGATCCACGGCCATTTGGCGTCGTCGAATTCGACGATAAGCTCCGGGTGTTGTCCCTGGAGGAGAAACCGGCCCGTCCGAGATCCAACTACGCCGTTCCCGGACTGTATTTCTACGATAACCGCGTGGTGCAGATCGCAAAGAGCATTTGTCCGTCGGAGCGGGGAGAGCTGGAGATAACGGCGATCAACAACGCCTATCTCGATATGGGGGAGTTGTATGTACAGCTTTTCGGCCGGGGCATGGCGTGGCTGGACACGGGAACGCCGCAGAGCATGCTGAAGGCGGCGGAGTTCGTCAAGGCCGTACAGGAGTGCCAGGGATTCCAGATCGCGTGCCTGGAGGAGATCGCTTGGCGGAGAGGTTTTATCTCAAGAGAACAGATGATCGCTTTAGGCCGGGAGCTGGATACGACGGAGTATGGGCGGTATATTTTGCAGATCGCACAGGAAAGTCATAGCTGACGACGAAGATCGACAGACTTCAATAGGACGGTGATTGCGCTGGAAATCAATGTTACAAGATCTTCTATGCCCCCTTTTGAGGAATACATACAGGAGATCGCCGATATTTGGGAGAGCCGCCGGCTCTCCAATGCCGGCCCCAAGCATCAGCTGCTGGAAGAAAAGCTGCGGGAGGTGCTCGGCACGCGGGGCGTCACACTTTTTACGAACGGACACCAGGCGCTGGAGGCGGCGCTCTCGCTTTTCCCTCCCGGCGGAGAAGTGATCACGACGCCTTTTACCTTTGCGTCGACGACACTGGCGATCATTCGGTGCGGCCTGATCCCGCGGTTCTGCGATATAGAGCCGGAAAACTACACGCTGGACCCGGAAAGGATAGAGGACTTGATCGGACCGAAGACCGTGGCGATCCTGCCCGTGCATGTTTACGGACACGTCTGCGGCCACAAGGCCATCCGGGCGGTCGCGGACAGGCACGGTCTTCGCGTGATATATGACGCTGCCCATGCCTTCGGCGTGACGGAAAACGGCGTCAGCGTAGGGCAGCAGGGCGACATATCCATGTTCAGCTTCCATGCGACGAAAGCGTTCCACACCATCGAAGGCGGATGCCTCGCGTTTCAGGACGAGTCCTTGGCGAGGAGATTTGAGGCGTGGCGCAATTTCGGGATATACGGCTGCGAGATATCGGAGCTGGTAGGCCCCAATGCGAAAATGTCAGAGTTTCAGGCCGCGATGGGGCTCTGCAACCTCCGGCACCTTGACGAGCAGATCGCGCTCAGGAAGGATGCGGCGCTGTGCTATCAGGAACTGCTGGGAGGCAGGCAGGGGATCGTCCTGAATGTCGGGCAGCCGGGCGTCACATCGAATTATGCCTATTATCCCGTCAGATTCCGGGAAGATGAGTGGGGAGAGAGCCGGGACCAGGTCATGGAACGCCTTGCGGCACATGGGATCGGCGCTAGAAAGTATTTTTATCCTCTCACCTCGGCGTTCCCGATCTTCGATGGCACAGCGGTGGATGAGACACCGATAGCCGCCGGCGTTGCGGAGGAGATATTGTGCCTTCCCATGTACGCCGGGCTGTCCCGGGACGAAGTGACGCGGATATGTGAGACGATCCTGAAGAGATAAGTGCGGGGATTTGTAGAGATGGAGAACCAATACATCGTAGTGCAGGCAGGGGGCAAGGGCACGCGCCTGGAGCATCTGACCCGGAACAAGCCCAAGGCCTTGGTGCCCATCGACAACCTGCCCATGCTGTTCCACCTGTTCCGCAAATACCCGGACAGCAAATATGTCATCATCGGGGACTACAAATGCGACGTGCTGGAGCGGTATCTGGCCGCCTTTGCCGAGGTGGACTATGAGGTAGTGTGCGCCAGCGGCAGCACGGGCACCTGTGCCGGCGTCCGGGCGGCCATGGACAAGCTCCCGGCGGATACGCCCTTTCTGCTCATCTGGTCGGACCTGATCCTGCCGAAGGACTTCGATCTGCCGGAGACACTAGGCAATTGCATCGGTGTGGCGAAGGACTTCCCCTGCCGGTGGAAGTATGAGAACGGCACGTTCCAGGAAGAACGCAGCAGTGAGTTTGGCGTGGCGGGGCTGTTCTATTTTGCAGACAAAAGCCTGTTATCCGATGTTCCCGAGTCTGGCGAGCTGGTGCGGTGGCTGTCCGGGACGGGCACGAGCTTCGACAGTCTGCCCCTGTACCATGTGAAGGAGTACGGGCTGCTGTCCGAATACGAGAAGCTGGACACTGCCAAGTGCCGGCCCTTCAACCGGACGTACATCGAGGACGGTCTGTTCGTGAAGGCGCCCATAGACGCCCAGGGGGAGGGACTGGCCGAGCGGGAGCGAGCCTGGTACCGGGCGGTCCAGGACCAGCACTTTGAGAACATCCCGAAGATCGCCTGCTATGAGCCCCTGAAGATGGAGCGCATAGACGGCAAGGCCATCTATGAGTACGAGGGCCTGTCCAAAGAGGAAAAGACAGACATCCTACGGCAGATCGTGGCCTGCCTGAAGTCCGTCCAGGCATTGGCGTCCGTCCCGGCGGACCGGGCCAGCTTTGACGACGCCTACATCGGCAAGACGTTCCAGCGGCTGGAGAAGGTAAAAGACCTGGTGCCCTTCGCCAAAGACGAGTATGTCACCGTGAACGGGCGGAAGTGCCGGAACGTGTTCTGGTGCCGGGAGGAACTGGAGGCGCGGCTGGCGAAATACATGCCCGCCCAGTTCAAGCTCATCCACGGGGACTGCACATTCTCCAACATGATGCTCCGTTCGGATGGCCGTCCGGTGCTCATAGACCCCCGGGGGTACTTCGGCCACACGGAGCTGTACGGCGACCCGGCCTATGACTGGTCCAAGCTCTACTACTCCGTGGCGGGCAACTACGATCAGTTCAACCGTAAGCGGTTCGACCTGACCATCGGAGAGCGTGACGTGACCCTCACCATCCGGTCCAACGGCTGGGAGGACATGGAGGACGAGTTCTTCCGCCTGCTGGCCGGCGAGGTGACGCCGGAGCAGGTGAAGCTGCTGCACGCCGTTATCTGGCTGAGCCTGACCACCTACGCCTGGGAGGATTACGACTCCATCTGCGGCGCGTTTTACAACGGACTGTATCACTTAGAGGAAGCACTGGGATGAAGACATATTTCAAGGGCGTGCTGGAGACGATACAGCGCGCGGTGGAGTCCCTGGACGGGGACGCGTTCGAGCAGCTGGTGAGCGAGTGCCAGCAGGTCATCACGAGCGGCCACAAGGTCATCGTCAGCGGGCTGGGGAAGAACGTGCCTGTGTGCGACAAGTTCGTGGGGACCATGAACTCCCTGGGACTGC
>CANQSK010000085.1 GCA_947626475.1 uncultured Lachnospiraceae bacterium | reverse complement strand
ATATAAGAAAGCGGAAGACCCAAATGGGTTTCATAACCCCATCGGTGCCTTTCGCAGAAAGGCGGATTATAGAGATGGGACAGGAACAAGTTCTGATACAGGTAAAGGATCTGAAGAAATATTTCCCAGTGGGAGGCTTCGGGAGCAGGAAGGCCGCCAAGGCACTGGACGGCGTCTCTTTTGATATTTATCAGGGGGAGACGCTGGGACTGGTGGGAGAGAGCGGCTGCGGCAAATCGACCATGGGCCGGGTCATCCTGGGCCTCACGCCCGCCACAGAAGGCGAGGTATGGTTTGACGGCCGGAACATTACTCATTACACGGAAAAGCAGATGAGACCTCTCCGCGCCGAGATGCAGATCATCTTTCAGGACCCTTACGGCTGTCTGGACCCGAGAAAGACGGTGTTTGAGCTGATCGCGGCGCCTCTCAGGGTTCACGGCATGAAGGATAAGGAGCAGCTTAAGAAGCGGGTTCTGGAGCTGATGGAGGAGGTGGGGCTCAGGTCCGACTATATTGACCGGTTCCCCCATGAGTTTTCCGGCGGCCAGCGGCAGCGGATCGGAATCGCCCGGGCCATTGCCATCAATCCACGGTTTATCGTATGCGACGAGCCGGTGTCGGCCCTGGATGTGTCGGTCCAGGCCCAGGTGGTGAACCTGATACGCAGGCTGCAGCGGGAGCATGGATTGACCTATCTGTTCATCTCCCATGACCTGCGGGTGGTCAAGCATCTCTGCGACCGGATCGTGGTCATGTATCTGGGCGGTGTGGTGCAATCCGGCCAGAAGGAGGATATCTACAGCCGTCCTGCCCATCCCTACACCAGGGCGCTTCTGTCGGCAGTGCCGGAGGTGGGAAGCGGCTCCGTGGAGCATCGGATTATCCTGGAGGGTGATATACCGAGTCCCATCGACCCGCCGGAGGGCTGCCGGTTCCATACCCGCTGCCCCAAGGCTCAGCCCATCTGCAGCCAGCAGGCGCCTCCCCAGACAGATTTGGGAGACGGGCATCTGTGCTGCTGCCATTTCTGCGGCGGGGAATAGGATTATATTTGCGGCTTTTTATCTGATGTTTGGATTAAGCGTTGGGCGTCGTTGTATAGGCTTGTCAGTGCCGGAGAAATCCGGTATACTCTTCGTACTTTTTACCAAAAATTCAAAATAAGTACAGAGGAGATTAGCATGAGCGAAAACAACAAAGAATTCAAGCCTTACATCCCGGCGGAAAAGATCACGCCGGAATTTACGGAGACATCGATCATCATGGGAATTATTCTTGCCATCGTTTTTGGCGCGGTCAACGCATATCTGGGCCTGCGCGTGGGCCTGACGGTGTCCGCGTCCATACCGGCGGCAGTTATTTCCATGGGCGTGATCCGCGTTATTATGAGAAAAAACTCCATTCTGGAGAGCAATATGGTGCAGACCATAGGGTCTGCGGGAGAGTCGCTGGCAGCGGGGGCTATTTTTACCATGCCGGCACTTTTTTTGTGGGCGGAGGAAGGACTGTGCGATATGCCGGGGCTTGCGGCCATCACCCTGGTCGCCCTGTGCGGAGGCATTTTGGGCGTACTGTTTATGATCCCGCTCCGCAGCGCCCTGATCGTTAAGGAGCACGCTGTGCTTCTGTATCCGGAGGGCACGGCCTGCGCGGAAGTGCTTCTGGCAGGCGAGGAGGGCGGCTCCAACGCCTCAACCGTGTTCAGCGGCATGGGTCTGGCGGCGGTATTCAAGTTCCTTGTGGACGGCATTAAGATCATACCGGCGGATATCGCGGTCCGGTTCCGGTCATTTAAGGGAGAGCTGGGAGTGGAAATATATCCGGCGCTTCTCAGCGTGGGCTACATTGTGGGACCGAGGGTGGCGTCCTACATGTTTGCCGGTTCCCTGTTCGGATGGATGGTTATCATTCCCTTGATCTGCCTGTTCGGCGCGGATACCTGGATGTATCCCGCGGCGGCAGGGACAGCTATCGGCCAGCTTTACGAGGCGGGCGGCGCGTCCGCGATCTGGGGCTCCTATGTCAGGTACATCGGCGCGGGAGCGATCGCCACAGGCGGCATCATTTCACTGATCAAATCCCTGCCGCTTATTATCACTACCTTTCGTGACGCGCTGAAGAGCATGAGAGGCGGCAGGGACACGGACGGCGCGAGGACCGCCAGGGATCTTCCCATGGGTATCGTTCTGGCCGGGATCGCGGCCATGATCGCGGTCATCTGGCTTGTGCCTGCGATTCCCGTCAATTTTCCGGGAGCTCTCATGATCGTGATCTTCGGGTTCTTCTTTGCCACTGTGTCCTCCCGAATGGTGGGACTGATCGGAAGCTCCAACAACCCCATATCCGGCATGGCGATCGCCACGCTTCTGCTGGCGACGGTCATCATCAAGGCTTCCGGGGACAGCGGCATCACCGGGATGATAGGAGCGATCTCCATAGGTTCCGTTATCTGCATCGTGGCCGCGATCGCAGGCGATACGTCCCAGGATCTGAAGACAGGGTATCTGCTTGGCGCGACGCCGGTGAAGCAGCAGGTCGGCGAGCTGATCGGAGTCGCCGCGTCGGCCTTGGCCATCGGCGGGGTGCTGTACCTTCTGAACGCGGCGTGGGGATACGGCGGCGCGGAGGTTCCGGCGCCTCAGGCAACCTTGATGAAGATGATCGTCGAGGGGATCATGGGCGGCAGGCTGCCGTGGAATCTTGTGTTTATCGGAGTGTTCATGGCTCTTGCCCTGGAAATCCTGCGGATCCCGGTGATGCCCTTTGCCATTGGCCTGTATCTGCCGGTTTATCTGAACGCCGGGATCATGACCGGCGGCGTTGTGCGCCTGTGCATGGATGCCAGGAAGCATGTGGATGAGAAGACCAGGGAGAGACAGTCTACAGACGGGACGCTGTACTGTGCGGGTATGATCGCTGGCGAGGGTCTGGTGGGCATCCTGCTTGCCATACTGGCGGTGGGCGGCATTACCATGGATCTGTCCGGGGTACTGAATCTGGGCACTGCCGGCGGTCTGGCGCTGCTGGCGGTGATGATCCTGTGCCTGCTTAAATTTTCCCTGTGGAGAAGGAACAGGGAATGACGAATTATCTTGACCGGATTCCCCGGCGCGCGGCGGAGCTGTCCTGGAGCAGCGACGAGAACGGGCTGGTCACTCTGGAGGCGGAAAATACAGGCGTCTTTAACCGCATGGCCCAGAAGCTTTTCGGACGGCCCCGGTATACGAAGGTCCATATGGAGCGATACGGCAGCTTTCTGTGGCCTCTTATTGACGGAAAGCGCACGGTGATGGAACTTGCCGTCCTTCAGAGAGAACAATTCGGAGATGAGGCTGAGCCCGTATATCCCCGGGTCGTCAGGTATATGCAGATGATGGAGAGTTATCACTTCATTCATTTTGCGGGAGAATAAATCGTGCTGTAAACCGGAGCCGCCGGGTCTGGTTCGGTGTCATCTTGACAACCGGCCGCCCGGCGGTTATAATAGGTTATATTAATAGTGCGAGATTAAATCTCGTAAAGAAATAGGTGGAATCTCTTGGGCTGTAGGATGATATCATAAGGAGAGACAGACATCATGGCGGATCGGTTCGACCCACTAAAGCTGGAAAATCAAATATGTTTCCCTCTTTACGCCTGTTCAAAGGAGATCGTGAAGGCGTACAAACCTTATCTGGATGAGCTGGACCTTACCTATACTCAATACATCACCATGATGGTGATGTGGGAGCACAGGGAGCTGCGGGTGAAGGAGGTCGGCAGCTATCTGTATCTGGATTCCAGTACCCTGACCCCGCTTCTGAAGCGGCTGGAGGAGAAGGGGTATGTGGCAAGGCGCCGCTCCGCGGAGGATGAGAGGGACCTGATCGTTTCTGTTACCGACAAGGGCGAGGCGCTGCGCGAAAGGGCGCTGTCCGTACCGGAGCGCCTCGCCGCCTGCGTGAATCTGGAGCCGGAGACGGCCCGGGTTCTCTACAATATTTTGTATGAGCTGCTGGGAAGGCTGGGCAGGGCCGGAACGCAACCGGAATAGGGCGATTCTTGCACTGCTCTTATGATGCGGAAGGTATTTTGCAAAGAAAGCGCCGAAATCCGCAATCACAGGAAAGAGAAATTTCATGAGCCCGATTATAATGAAAGGAACAGACATTCCGCCCATGGTTTAGGAATGCCTGTGCAATTTACTTTTGGGAGGGTACTCATGGAAAACTTAAACGCTGATGTTGTAATCGTCGCATGCGGGCCGGCAGGTCTTGCCGCCGCGATTTCCGCGGCAGAGGCCGGACTTTCCGTCATTGCTCTGGAAAAATCCAGACGGACCGGGGGCGCAGCCAATGCGGGCATGGGCCCGCTGGGGCTGAACACAGACGTTCAGCGCAGGGATCTGGCCACAGTTTCTGTGGAAAAGGCATTTGAAATGTTTATGAACTACACCCACTGGCGTGTAGACGCGAACCTGGTCAAGACATATTTTGAAAAGTCCGCTGATACCATCCGCTGGCTGGAAGATATGGGAGTAGAATTCTATAAAGCTTCCCGCTATTTTCCCGGTTCCGAGGCAACCTGGCACATTGTGATGCCGGAGAATGGAAAGCCCGGTCCCGGAGCGGGCCGGACGATGACTCTGAGAATGACGGAGCGGGCGGAGGCTCTGGGCGTGCGCTTCCTGATGGAGACGCCGGGGCAGAGCATTGTCATGGAAGACGGCAAAGTCGCCGGTGTGATTGCCGGGACCAAAGACGGCGGGACAGTCAGAATCAGCTGCAGGGCGGCGGTTATTGCCACCGGAGGTTTTGGAGGAGACGCCGAGATGGTCCGGGAGCAGACCGGCTACATTTACAATAAAGATTTCTTCGGATTCCAGCTTCCCGGCCTGGTGGGCGACGGCATCCGCATGGCCAGAGAGGCCGGCGGCGCATCCACCGACATTCAGATGGAGCTTATGGTTATGCTGCCCACCAAGTATCTTAACGATACGGTCCGGGCCGCCTTCCACCAGCCAAACCTGCTGGTTAATCTTCAGGGGGAGCGGTTCTTCAATGAGGATCTTTTTGAGAACAGCACCTACGCAGCCAACGCCATCAACATCCAGAAGGGCCGCTGCGGCGTGATGGTTTTCGATGACGCGGCCCGGCAGCTTTACGTGGAGCGGGGCGTGGACGTACAGAGCATGGTGCTGAATGTCAGCCGCCTTACAGGCTTTGACGAGGCTCTGGAGAAAGGCATTACCTCCGGCAGTCAGTATGTATTTAAGGCGGATACCCTGGAAGAGCTGGCAGAAAAGGCCGGCATTCAGACCGATACATTCTTAAAGACCGTGGAGAAATACAATCATTACTGTGACACTTATGACGCCCAGTTCGGCAAGCGGCAGGACTATATGAAACCTATCCGCAGAGGTCCCTTCTACGCGGGCAAATTCTTCCCCGGAGCCTACGGCACCCTGGGAGGCATCAAGATCAACCACCGCACGGAAGTTCTGACTCCGGACTTTGAGCCGATTCCGGGGCTGTACGCAGCCGGAACCGATACCTGTACCATTTACGGCGACAGCTATATGTTCCTGCTGCCCGGCAATTCCATGGGATATTGCCTGAATACCGGCCGGATGGCCGGAGAGAGCATCGCCGCCTATCTTGGTGCTGAGAAGGCCTGACGGCTTCAGATATGGACACAGGAAAAGGAAATTATAATCAGAACCGGCGCCGGGAATGGATTCCTGGCGCCGGTTCTGCATATCACAGATTATTTGTCCGCCTTCATGGCGACCCGTATCAAATTGGCGGCGCAGAACTGCAGGTCCGCAAGGCTGATGACATAGCCGTCAATCTCTTTTCCGCTGGTCACTGCCTCAACGATATCGTCTACATTTTTCTGACAGCCGGGCATCTGGACGTCGTTGCCGGCGAAGACGCAGCCGGTAGAAGCCGAGATGGGATAGAGGACCTTCGCGCTTCCGGTCAGGCCGGGCTGGTGCTGGGAGGTAAACCAGTCTGTCATGACAAATCCGCCGAACCCCCATTCGTCCCGGGCCGCGGCCTGAATCAGGTCATAGCAGTTGGCCGTATGGACGCCGTTGAGCAGATTGTAGGATGTCATGATGGACAGCGGCTGGCTCTCCTTTACGGCAATCTCGAACCCCTTCAGATAGATTTCCCGTATGGCCCGCTCACTGATGTGGGAGTTGGTGAAATACCGGTTGTCCTCCTGACTGTTGGCGGCAAAATGCTTGATGGTGGTGCCTTTGCCGGGATGGGACTGTACGCCCCGGGTAATGGCTGCCGCGGCTTTCCCGCTGACCAGTGGGTCTTCTGAGTAATACTCAAAATTCCGCCCGCACAGCGGATTGCGGTGGATGTTCAGGGCAGGCGCCAGCTACAGGTCTACGCCGAATTCTTCCATCTCTTCGCCGACCATGGAGCCGATCTGCTCCAGCAGGTCCATGTTCCAGCTCTGGGCCAGGGACCAGCCGATAGGGATGGCGGTACAGTACTGATAATAGGTATCGGAGTTCTCATCCGTGTATTTGGGGTCAAAGGGCTCCGTGATATCTCCCAGGACAGAGCCGCCGGGAAGCAGGTTTCCTTCCTTGTCCGTCTTAAAGACAGGCTGGAGCCGCAGTCCTGCGGGGCCGTCTGCCAGAATCAGATTCCTGATTCCCCGAGATTTACTGACAACAGAACTGGTGTCACCGGCAGCGCCGGGAACTGTGTAGGAAGCGTTGCCTACCAGGGAACCGCCCTCGGCCCGGAGTGTGCCGACACACAGCTGAGCCATTTCTTCCACGGAAAGCTGGGATACCAGCTCCTCCACGGTACAGCGGCCTGCTTTCACATCGTCGGTTGTGAGAGCTTCCGTCTTTTCCGTGGTGTAAGGCTGGCGTTTTTCCTGATAGACGGCCCGGTTGGTCTCAATGGAAGCGGCGTTGATCCGAATATAGGGGACAGAACCATCTGCGCTGTCTGCTTCCGGGACTGTGCCGCGGGCTGTTTCGCAGATGGTCTCATGAGCAGTTCCGCAGTCCGTTTTGCGGGATGCTTCGGAAGTGGGTGCCGCAATCTCGCTGACCGGATCCTGGCCGGCAAAAAGATTCTTTAGAAGTTCTGTCTTTACTGTCGTATCCAGTGTCAGCACAGCCGCAGTCCGGGTATCTCGGGAGCTGCTGCCTGCGCGGATGATGTAATCCCCTGCCTCCAGAACCCAGGCGGCGCAGGACTCGCAGTAGGAAGCCATGTCTCTGACCGGGAAGGAGATGATCAGAGTTTCTTCTTCACCGGGAGCCAGAAGTCCGGTCTTTGCGAAACCTGCCAGCTCCTGGTAGGGTTTGGGCAGTTTGCCGTCGGGGGCGGAATAGTAGACCTGGACAACCTCTTTTCCGGGACAGCAGCCGGTGTTGGTCACAGAAACGGTAACCTTAACCTGTCTGTTTTCAAGGGTTACAGCGCCCGGGTTAATCTGAAAATCCGTGTAGGACATTCCGTATCCAAAAGGATACAAAGGTTCTGAGCCGAAGGTATCAAAATACCGGTAGCCTATATAGATTCCTTCCGTGTAGTATTCGTCATCAATGTTCCCGTCGTTGTGGCTGAAGGTTTCGGAGGAAGGATAATCCCCGTACTTCTGAGCCCAGGTATCGGTCAGCTTGCCGGATGGATTTACTTTGCCCAGCAGGACGTCGGCAAGGACTTCCCCTCCGATGTTGCCCAGCTGCCCCATAAGGAGCAGGGCGCTGATGCCGGGAATGGCTTTCAGCTGAGATAGGTCGATAAGTCCGCCTATGTTCAGCACAGCGATCACTTTGCCGTAGGCCCGGCCCAGAAGTTCCAGCTGAGCTTTCTCTTCTTCGTAGAGCCGGTAATCTCCGGCTTTGTCAAACCGGTCGGCGCCTTCCCCGGCAGTGCGTGAGATCACGTAGACGGCTGTGTCGGTTTCGGAGCCGGCGATATCAGATTCAGTGATTTCCGCAGGCGCGATAACCTGGAAGGGATGGGAAAAGGTAACCAGAAATTCGGTAATCCCCTGTTCCCTGGCGTAACGGGGGATCCAGTCCAGGTAATCCTTCCGCGCCTGGGCATATTTGGCGTCCTGCCTGTCCAACCATGGCTTGGTAGAGATTTGGAATCCGGCCTTTTCCAGCCCCTGCTCGATGTTCACATCGCTTCGGGTGTTGACGTCGCCGGAACCGCTGCCGCCCCGGATGGTCTGACGGGCGCCGCTGCCGTAGAGGGCCAGCCGGCACGGACCGGACAGGGGCAGGGTTTTGTCATTTTCCAGAAGGACGACACATTCTCCGGCCAGGGAACGGGAGAGAGCCATATGGTCCAGCTCCCGCTGTGTGATTTCCGGGCTTTTAGCCGCGAATATTTTTGGCATGGCAATCACTCCTTTTTAAATATGGTGGCGCTCCCCGAAGGGAGCGCAAAAATTTTCAGCAGATTTTGGCTTGATTCTTCCGGTACTGCAGCGGCGTAACCTGATATCTTTTTTTAAAGGCATTAATCAGGCTCCTGTCGTCGCAAAAACCGCAGTCCAGGGCGATATCGCTGATCCGCCGGTCCGTGTGAAGCAGCTCCTGTTTGGCCTGATAGGTCCGGTAGGCCGTCAGATGCTCCACGAAGGTAATGCCGGTGCACTGTTTAAAGTATCGGGAAAAATACTGGGGCGTGAAATAAAATTTCCGGGCAATGTCGGCCTGGGTGAGAGGCTCGCGGTAATGCTCCTCCACATACTGCAGAATCTCCTTCAGCGTCTGCACCTGCTCATGCTGCCGTATGCTGGTGACGTTTGTCCTGCTTACGGTTCCCTCCTGAAAGAGGTAGTAGAGCAGCTGAAGCAGCAGTCCCCGCATGTACAGGTGCTCAAAGGGGGTATGCTCGGTTTCCCGGCCGTAGTCGGAAAACCGGAGCATGATGTCGCGAACCTCGGGACGGGCCTGTGGTTTGTCGTTGGTGAACCAGAAATCCCGGTACTCCGGAAAATTCTCCTCGATAAAACGGTTGTGTATAAGAAGGACGATGGTATGAGTCTCTCCCGGAGAAATGGTCCTGTTCTGAGGAACGAGGATATGGTGGACGCTTTCGCAGTTGGTCACGATCAGCCGCCCCGGCATTGCGTGGACAGGCTCGCCGTCGATATAGTGATAGTAGTCTCCCCGGACCACATAGTCGATCTCCAGCTCCTCATGCCAGTGGCTGTTTTTTACATAAACGTCATTGGCCGCGGATTCCGTGGCGTTGCTTGTATGAAAAGGTTCGTTCCGCTGGTACTTTACGATCTCATGTCTGACCAGTGATTCCCGCATGGCGTCCTCCTTTCTTTCTCCAGATGGACAGGTTCATTTTGCTTCAATTATAACACAGGAACGGTCTCCTTAACAGTCGTCTGCAGGCTTAAAGGAAAAGTTCTGCTGCTGGAAAGTTCCGCAGGTTTACAGGAAAGTGCGGAAAAAGGCGCATTCCTCATCGTTGCACAGCTTTGCGTCCGCGGAGCGGATATTTAAATGGAACACATGGCCCAGGCTGTGGTCTTTGTCCCCGTAGAAGCGGAACATGTGAGGAATCTCCGCCTCGGCCAGTTTGGCTCCCAGAAGGGGGGCCTGGTCCTTCAGAAAATCGCCGGTGCAGGTCATAAAAAGGGTAGGCGGATAAGAGGGGGTGATATGATTTACTACGCTGATCAGTTCCAGCTCCTCGTCGGTGCCCTGGCCCGGCAGAAGATCCTTCATAAGAAGCTGGGTCAGATCATCCGACCCGTCCGGACCGGGACTTAAGGTAATCACGTACGCGCCGCAGTTTAAGGCGATGGCCGTGGGAACGAATCCTTTGGGCGGCTGGAAATCGTAATTGGCCGCGTATTCCGGGTTAGTGCAGACGGCGGAGTAAAGCCCCAGATTGTGGGCGCCGGCAGAGTCTCCTACGGCAAAAATGTGTTCCCGGTCAAAGCCGTACTGTTCCGCGTTGGCCAGTACCCAGGTAAACACGCTGTTGGTGTCCTCCAGAGAAGCGGGGAACTGGTTTTCCGGGGCCAGCCGGTAGGTGAAATTCACCACGGCGAAACCTCTCTGGGCCAGGTTCATGCAGTAATACTGATACCGCTCCTTGTCGCCGTACACCCAGCCGCCGCCGTGGACGCTGACGATAACGGGCAGCGTCTGCCCTTCCGCCTGCCTGGGGCGGTAAACGTCCAGGGACTGTTCTTTGGGACTGGCGCCGTAGACAATATTGTCAAACCGGATGATGTCCGCCGGTGTGGTCAGGCCGGCATCCCGGACATCGTCGCCTTCCTTAAAGGTTTTTCGGACTATATCGCTTGCTTGAGACATATCTGAACTCCTTTCCGAATCATTATATCCGTAAATTTACGCGTTGTGCTTTGCTTCCAGGTCGGCCTGAATCTGCTTGATGTATTTGTCGATGTTCATCATAATGACTAAAACAAGGCAGATAGCGGCGATAATGGCGCCCAGATAACCGATCTCAAACTTGATGGCACTGATGGCGGAAGCAGGCTGCATATCGGGAGCGGTTCCCTCCAGATAGCCGCCCAGGGCCAGGATGCCCGTACCTACGGCGGAACCCAGGCCGATGCCTACCTTCATGCCGAAGGAGGTGCAGGAGTTGATCAGGCCCTCAGAGCGGACGCCGGTTTTCCACTCGCCGTAGTCCACGACATCAGCGGTCATAGCAAAGATACCGGACATGATGGGGCCCTGGCCAAGGCCGCGGATGGCGATGCCGATTACGATCATGGGAACCGCTGTCCCGGAAAGTCCGACAACGCAGCTGCCGATGATCATCAGAACCGCGCCGGCCATCATGGTTTTTCTCTTGCCGAACCGCTTCACCAGAGACGGATTGGCAAAGTTTGAGAAGATGGCGGGAATTGTCTGAGCCGCGCTGAGAACGCCGATCAGGTTGGGGTTCTGCAGAACCACGTTGCAGAAATATGCGGAGGACATGCCTGCGGCCACCACATAAATGTAGAGGAACAAAAACATAAGAGCCTGCATGTAGAAATACTGGTTTCTCAGCACGCTGGGGAGAGCGACCTTCATGGGAACGTTTTCAACTTTGACGGTTCCGGCGGAGGCGTCCTCACCAATATGCTCTTTGCAGAAGAGGAAGCAGATCAGGAGCATGACGATCTCGGCAATGCCGTAGATGACAGAGGTTACGGTCCAGCCGAACATTCCAACTAACGGCATAGTAACCGCGTTCATGATCAGTGTCGTGATCTGGGTCATGACAAAGCGGATGGACGCCGTGGTGGTGCGGTCCTGGACATTTAAGGTCATACGGGAAAGCAGGGCGTTATAAGGCAGGTTGTTGGCCGTATAGACCAGACAGTTCATAAAGATGTAGGATATGTATGCGTAAGCCAGTTTTCCGCCGGAACTGAAACCGGAAGGAACGGTAAACAGCAGGATTAGGCCGATGCACATGAAAGGCGCGGACCAGAGCACCCAGGGACGGGCCTTTCCGTATTTGCTCTTGGTCTTGTCCACGATGGCTCCCATGACCAGGTCTGTCGCGCCGTCAAAGATACGGGCGATCAGCATCATGGTTCCCACCGCCGCCGCGGCCAGGCCTACGGTATCCGTGTAATAGGCGGTCAGGAACGTACCGGCTACCGCGACGTACACGTTGGCTGCGCAGTCGCCGAAACCGTAGGAAACTTTTTCGCTTAAACTCAAGCGCTGTTCTTTTGTTGCTTCTGACATGTTTTTCTACCTCTTTCCTAATGAATTTTGATACTTATAATGTGGCTGCCGGCACCACCTGATAATTTCATTATATAAAATACACATGAAAAATGCCTTTCATTAGTTGGACAAAAATTGCGTTTTTTTATCTTTTTGTATCGTGAGAGAAGGAAAGAGACTGTGAGAAAAAGCAGATGGGCGGAACGCGGCCGCGTCCCACCCGCAGCTGTATTTTTGCGGAAAACCGGCAGACAGATTTCCGGGCCGCCGGAACCTGCCGGATTCAGCAGATGCCAGATTCAGCAGATGCCGGATTCAGCAGATGCCAGATTCAGCAGATGCCGGATTCAGCAGATGCCGGATTCAGCGGACGATCCGTTTTTCCAGGATGGCTATGAGCTGGTACAGCACCGTGGATACCAGGCACAGGATGACGATTGACATGACCAGCAGATCCATTTTAAATACCTGGCTTGCGTAGATGATCAGGTATCCCAGCCCTGCCTGAGCTGAGAGAAATTCGCCGATGATGACGCCTACCAGACACAGGCCTATGTTTACCTTCATGTTGCTGATGATCAGGGGGATCGCCGCGGGAATCAGAACCTTGGTCAGTATGTGGACGCGGGTTCCGCCCAGTGAGCGGATCAGTTTAATCTTGTCCGGGTCAGTCTGAGAAAATCCGGTGTGCAGCGTCAGGATAGAGCCGAAGACGGCCACGGAGACCGCCGCTACGATAATAGTTCTTCTGTTATTGCCCAGCCATACCAGAAAAAGGGGAGCCATGGCGGATTTGGGCAGGCTGTTGAGCATGACCAGATAGGGCTCCAGAATCTCCGAGAGACTGCGGCTTGCCCACAGAAGAACGGCCGCGGCCATGGCTATAAGCACTACCAGAAAGAAGCTGATCAGCGTTTCCAGAAGGGTGACGCCGGTGTGAAGGAAAATGCTTCCGTCCTCTGCCATCTGCAGAAAACAGCGGGCGATCCGGGAGGGACTGCTGAAGATAAATGAATCGATGATGCCAAACTCAGCCGTCAGCTCCCAGAGTGCGAGAAGCAGGACCAGAAGCATGGCGCGGATGATACGCACGTTTTTGCGGTGAAGCTTTTCTTTTTCAAGGAAACGGAGCTGGCTGCCGGAGACGGCGGCAGGCGTTTTGGAAGCTTCCGCCCGGTGGGCCGTTTCCTGAAATTCATTTTTATGACTCATCTGTTTTCAACTCCTTCCACAGCTGATTGAAATATACGGAAAATTCGGGGGCGTTCCGCCGGGCCAGGGGAGTGTCGTATTCCGGCGGAAATTCCATTTCCATAATGGATTTGACCCGGCCCGGCCGTCCGGTCAGTATCAGGATCCGGTCGGCTGCCGAGATGGCCTCCGACAGGTCGTGGGTGATCAGAATGGCCGTTTTTTTCTGAGTTCGGATAATGGAGCTGATGTCATCGCAGACCTCCAGCCGGGTCTGGTAGTCCAGGGCGGAAAACGGTTCGTCCAGAAGAAGAATGTCCGGCTTCAGGGCCAGAGTCCGGATGAGTGCCGCCCGCTGGCGCATGCCGCCGGACAGCTGGGAAGGCCTGGCGCCGGCGAACGCTCCCAGCCCGTAAGTATCCAGCATCTGCCGCAGCTCCGCTCTGGTATGGCCGTCCAGCCTTTTTTGGATTTCCAGTCCCAGTGATACATTGGAAAGAATTGTTCTCCACTCAAAGAGATGGTCCCTCTGGAGCATGTACCCGATGACAGACGGGCTGTCCTCCCTGGGAATGCCGTCGATGAGCACAGAGCCGCTCTCCGGCGCAAGAAGGCCGCACAGCAGGGACAGCAGGGTGGATTTGCCGCAGCCGGAGGGCCCGACTACAGCCAGAAATTCACCGTCTTTTACGTGAAAGGATATATCGGAAAGAGCCGGAGTTTCGCCGGTCAGCTGATGATAGGAATAACTGAGGTTCTGCACCTCCAGCTTCGATTTCATTTGACATACCTCCTCAACTATAGGTAACGGCACGTTCGCTTGGAGAACCTGCCTCTAAGTCTATAATATGAACTGTCCATGAAAGAGTGCCGTGAAGTGAAAAGTTAACTTCCACTTCTAAAGACTCCGGCAAAAAAGTTGCCGTTAGTGTTGCAGGAAAGGATAT